>UROM01000020.1 GCA_900549455.1 uncultured Collinsella sp.
TCCTGCTCGCACGGAGAGCACATTAAGTGCTCTCCGGCTCGTGCGGAACTCGCGACGGAGCAAAGTCCTCCGTCCGCCTCCTATGGTTACTTGCTTGTGGGGTGCTCGACCTCACGCTGCTTGGCACAAGTGATCTATCTGAAATATCTACCTGTAGGTAAACCCTTGTAGAAAGGTTAACTGTTATGACTAAGGAACTCGATTTCGAGGCAATTAAAAACGCTGCCGAGTCTCACCGTGTTGATATGACTCGCTTCCTGCGCGCTATGATCTCCCATCCCTCTGAGTCCTGCGAGGAGGGCGAGGTTGTCGCCTGCATCAAGGCCGAGATGGAGAACCTTGGCTATGACGAGGTCAAGGTCGACGGCCTGGGCAACGTCATGGGCTTTATGGGCGAGGGCGACAAGATCATCGCCATCGACTCCCACATCGACACCGTCGGCATCGGCAACATCGAGAACTGGGATGCCGATCCCTATGAGGGCTACGAGACCGATGAGATCATCTACGGCCGCGGCGGCTCCGACCAGGAGGGCGGCATGGCTTCTGCTACCTATGCTGCCAAGATGATGAAGGACATGGGCCTCATCCCCGAGGGCTATAAGATCATGGTCGTCGGCACCGTCCAGGAAGAGGACTGCGACGGCATGTGCTGGCAGTACATCTACAACAAGGACGGCATTAAGCCCGAGTTCGTCATTTCCACCGAGCCCACCGACGGCGGCATCTATCGCGGTCACCGCGGCCGCATGGAGATCCGCGTCGACGTTCACGGCACCTCCTGCCACGGCTCCGCTCCCGACCGCGGTGACAACGCCATCTACAAGATGGCCGACATCATCGCCGACGTCCGCGCCCTCAACAACAACGGCTGCGACGAGTCGACCGACATCAAGGGTCTCGTCAAGATGCTCGACCCCAAGTACAACCCCGAGCACTTCGAGGACGCCCGCTTCCTGGGCCGCGGCACCTGCACCGTCAGCCAGATCTTCTACACCAGCCCCAGCCGCTGCGCTGTCGCTGACTCCTGCGCTATCTCCATCGACCGTCGCATGACCGCCGGTGAGACCTGGGAGTCCTGCCTGGACGAGATCCGTAACCTGCCGGCCGCCAAGAAGTACGGCGACGACGTGAAGGTCTCCATGTACATGTACGACCGTCCGTCCTGGACCGGCGAGGTCTACGAGACCGAGGCTTACTTCCCCACGTGGATCAACAAGGAGACCGCTCCGCACGTCAAGGCCCTCGTCGACGCCCACAAGGCCATGTTCGGTGACGAGCGCATCGGCTGCGAGCCCAGCATGGACAAGCGCACCGGTCGTCCGCTGTGCGACAAGTGGACCTTCTCCACGAACTGCGTCTCCATCCAGGGCCGCTACGGCATCCCCTGCGTGGGCTTTGGCCCGGGTGCCGAGTCTCAGGCTCACGCTCCCAACGAGGTCACCTACAAGGACGACCTGGTCACCGCTGCCGCCATGTATGTGGCTGCCCTGAACCTCTACGATCCGAGCCAGGCCGATGGCGACGCCACCGTGTTCCGCGCCGGTCTGACCAACAACAAGATCGATTAGTCCCATTCCTCGATTTTGTTGAGCCGGGGGCCGCTCGCGTCCCCGGCACCCCCTGTCGACTTGGGGCCCGCGGTCGTTATCTCCCATGCTTCCTCAACGGTAGCGGGTCCTCGTCATAGCGCTCTGCATGTTCTAGCCACACGCGCATGCCGGAGCGCATCTACTCATTGCGATCGTTTCATCTTTAGAAAGGACATTTCCATGGACGCCAAGTTTACCGAGCTCGTCGAGCAGCTGAACGGCCTCGATTTTAAGGGTATGTACGGCAGCGACTTCCTGCACACCTGGGATAAGACCACCGATGAACTCAAGGCGCTCTACATCGTCGCCGACGCCCTGCGCCAGCTGCGCGAGAACAACGTCTCTCCCAAGATCTTCGACTCGGGTCTGGCCGTCTCCCTATTCCGCGACAACTCCACCCGTACGCGTTTCTCCTTCTCTAAGGCCGCCAACCTGCTCGGCCTTGAGCTGCAGGACCTGGACGAGAAGAAGTCCCAGATCGCTCACGGCGAGACCGTCCGCGAGACCGCTACCATGATCTCCTTCATGGCCGACGTCATCGGCATCCGCGACGACATGTACATCGGCAAGGGCGACGCCTACATGGCCGAGGTCTCCGAGTCTGTCCAGCAGGCTTACGAGGACGGCGTTCTGGATCACCGTCCCACGCTCATCTCCCTGCAGTCCGATTCCGACCACCCCACGCAGTCCTCTGCCGACATGCTCTACCTCATCAACGAGTTTGGTGGCCTTGAGAACCTCAAGGGCAAGAAGGTTGCCGTCACCTGGGCCTATTCGCCCTCTTACGGCAAGCCGCTGTCCTGCCCGCAGTCGCTGATCAGCCTGCTGCCCCGCTTTGGCATGGACGTCACCCTGGCTCACCCCGAGGGCTACGACCTCATGCCCGAGGTCGTTGAGCGCGCCAAGGGCTATGCCGCCGAGTCCGGCACCACCTTTAAGCAGGTCAACACCATGGCCGAGGCCTTCGAGGGCGCCGACATCGTAATCCCCAAGAGCTGGGCTCCGTTTGCCGCCATGGAGAAGCGTACCAACCTGTACGCCGAGGGCGACGACGCCGGCATCGCTGCGCTCGAGAAGGAGCTGCTCGCCCAGAACGCCACCCATCAGGACTGGTGCTCCACGACCGCGCTCATGGAGAAGACTGCCAACGGCCAGGACACCATCTTTATGCACCCGCTGCCCGCCGACATCTCCGGTGTCTCTTGCGAGCACGGCGAGGTCAACGCCGACGTCTTCGACATGCACCGTGTGGGCATGTACAAGGAGGCCAGCTACAAGCCGTACGCCATCGCAGCCATGATGTTCCTGCAGAAGGTTGCCGATCCCGCCGCTGCCCTCAAGGCCCTCGACGAGCGCAACACCGCCCGCTGGTTCCAGGCCTAAAGCTGGGCTGAGGTAAACCATGTAAAGGGGGCGCTCTGCCAACCGGCGGGGTGCCCCCTTTTTGCATCGCGGGCGTGTAGGATAAGCGTTTTCGATGTGGATGCCCGCGGCGCGAGTTATGGGTACGATGGTTTCAGGGGAGGTATCACCATGAAACTTGGCTGCGTGATTATGGCCTCGGGCGAGGGTAAGCGGTTTGGCTCTAACAAGATGCTTGCCGATATCTATGGCGAGCCGCTGATTGCCCGGACCATCGATTCGGTTCCCCGGGGCTTTGACGTCGTGGTTTCGACGCGTTGGCCCGAGGTTGCCCAGATTTGCGAGGACAAGCATTGCCAGTGCGTGCTGCACGATGGCGAGCTGCGCAGCGAAAGCGTCCGTGCGGGCCTTTCGTGGGGAGTCGAACGCAACTGGAAAGGTTGCCTCTTTTTGCCGGGCGACCAGCCGCTTGTGAGCGCGGATTCTTTTGAGGCTATGGTTCGTGCATTTGACGAGCGTGGTCGCAAGCATCCGGTGCGTCTTGCGTGCAACGGTGAGCCTTCGAGCCCGGTGCTCTTTCCGGCGGAACTGTTCGATGCACTTATGTGTCTTGAGGGCAAGGACGGCGGCGGTTCGATCCTCAAGGACCGTATTGACGTGGTGCTGGTCGAGGCGCGTGCCTACGAGCTGTGGGACGTCGATACCGCCAAGGGACAGCGACGCATAGCGGAGCATATCGCCGCCTGCTCGTATTTTGATCGCGTGGCCAACTGCATCAATCAATAAGGAGCAATTATGATCATCATCAAAAACGGCGCGCTCGTGACGCCACAGGGGCTTCGCCGCGCCGATCTTGCCATGGATGGCGATAAGATCGTGCGGATCGCCGCGGCGATTGAGCCGGCTGAGGGCGATACCGTCGAGGATGCCGCGGGCTGCTGGGTGTTTCCCGGCTTCATCGACGGCCACACGCACATGCAGTGCTGGACCGGCATGGATTGGACGGCCGATAGCTTTGAGACCGGCACGCGCGCGGCCGCCTGCGGCGGCACGACGACCATCGTGGACTACGCGACGGCCGATCGCGGCGTGACCATGCCCGATGCCTTGGCCGAGTGGCATCACCGCGCCGACGGAACCTGCACGGCCAACTACGCCTTTCATATGGCACTCGCCGAGTGGAACGAGCGCAACCGCGCCGATCTCTCGGCCATGCGCGAGGCGGGCGTGTCGTCGTTCAAGACCTACTTTGCCTACGATCATTTGCGCCTGGACGATGCCGAGACGCTCGAGGTGCTCGAGGAGCTCAAGTATATTGGCGGCATACTGTGCGTGCATTGCGAGAACGGCACGCTGGTGAATGAGCTGCAGAAGCGCGTGTTTGAGCAGGGTATCCACGGGCCCGAGGGCCATGCGCTCAGCCGTCCGGATGTGTGCGAGGCCGAGGCAGTGAGCTGTCTGCTATATCTGGCGCACCTGGCCGGCGACGCACCGGTCAACGTGGTGCACCTTTCGACCAAGCTGGGGCTCGAGGCCATCCGTGCCGCCAAGGCGCGCGGGCAGAAGAATATCTATGTCGAGACCTGCCCTCAGTATCTGATGCTCGACGATACTTGCTACTTGGAGCAGGGCGAGGACGGCTTTGCGGGTGCCAAATATGTGATGAGCCCGCCGCTGCGCCATGCCGGCGACCGTGCGGCACTGCGCGAGGCACTTGTGGCAGGCGAGATCGATACGATTGCGACCGACCACTGCAGCTTTAACCTACACGGGCAAAAGGACCGCGGACGCGACGACTTCCGCGCGATTCCCAACGGCGGGCCCGGCGTGGAGCATCGTCCCGTCGCGATTGCCACGAGCTTTGAGGGCCAGCTGGGACCCGAGGATCTGTGCCGCTTGATGAGCGAGAACCCGGCGCGCGTCTTTGGCATGTATCCGCGCAAGGGATGTCTTGCCGAGGGCTCCGATGCCGATGTGTGCGTGTGGGATCCCAAGGCGCGCTGGACCATTAGCGCTGCGACGCAGCATCAGGCTGTGGACTACACGCCGCTCGAGGGCTTTGAGGCACATGGCCGCGCCAAGGCCGTCTTCGTCAACGGCGTGCTGGCCGCGTGCGACGGCGAGCCCACCGGAGCCCAACCCGGCCGCTACGTCCCCCGCTAACAAGAAGGGCGCCGGATTCCCTTCGCAGTTGCGGTGAAATAGTTCCTGTTTAGCCGCCAAATAGGCCGTTTCAGGAACTATTCCACCGCAACTTATAGGTCTGCTGGGGCAGCGCCGGCTATTTGAGGCTGGTGGCGACGATGGGGCGGCTGAGGGCAGTCTCAAAGCGGCTTGCCACGACCGGGTCGGCAAGCGTGTCGACTTGGTTGAGCATGATGCGGGCATAGTTGAGGTTCAGCATCCGCAGTTCGGCATTGAGCACCATGGCGACGCGCTCGGGCGTGGCGATGTCGGTGGGCTCGCAATCGCAGCGCTCGCAGAAGAGCTCGGGGCGGTGGACAACCTCGCTGATGGGCTTGTCGAACCCCGAGGCGCCGACGATCCAGACGACGCTGGCCGTGCCAGATGGAATCACCGGCTCCCAGGCGGCGTGCGCCTTGAGCGGGAGTCGCTTGCTGCCGTCCGCCTCGGCCAACACATAGTCAAAGCGCTGCGCCAGCTCGTCGAGTGGCTCGGCAGGGGAGGAGAGCTTGCCCGTCTCGGGGTCCAAGACGCCTGCTTGGCAGATGCTTCCCCGCACAAGCCCCGAGCAGGCCTTGCAGGTGCAGCCTGGGGCGTGCAAGGCACCTGGCTTCCAGGGCGCGGCGTCCAGACGACGGCTCGACCCGTCCCATGGCACGCCGGCGACGGGAAACATGTGCGTGGTGGTGCAGAGGAGCACGCGGCCGCCAGCGCGCATAAGCTCAAGGCCGAGCGTCTTTAGCAGGGTCGACTTGCCACCGCTGCCGATGATCGCGGTAATGCCCGGCTCAATCTTGAGCGTGGAGGCAAGGCTGCCGTTAACCGTTTCCATCTGTTCACCGCCGTATAATACTGTGATAAGAAATAATCATCAGAGTAGCGGTCGAACCGCTTTTGCTCTGCTCAAACCGTAGCACAGGGAGGTGCCCCGGGAATGCTCGTTTATGTTCGCGGCGCAGGCGATATCGCCACGGGCGTGGCTGCGCGTCTGATGCGCGCCGGCGTGTCGGTCGTCATGGCCGATATCGCGGTCCCCACGTGCATCCGTCGCACGATCAGTTTTTGCGAGGCCATTCGCCTGGGCGAGGTCCAGGTCGAGGGCATTCGTGCCCGCTTGGCGCAGACGCCGGTCGAGGTGCTTGAGATTACCGAGGCGGGGGATGTCGCCGTGGTGGTGGACCCCCAGGCACAGATGCTCGGCGAACTTAGACCCGCGGCCGTGGTAGACGCGATTCTAGCTAAGCGCAATCTGGGCACCACGCGCGACATGGCTCCTGCCGTCATCGCGGTAGGGCCGGGCTTTACCGCGCCGGTCGATTGCGATGCCGTGGTCGAGACTATGCGCGGGCATTTTTTGGGCCGCGTCATTACCCAGGGCTCGCCCCAGCCCAACATGGGCGTGCCGGGCATGATCGGCGGATACGGCAAGGAGCGTGTTATCCACAGCCCCGCCGCCGGCGTGTTTAGGTCCGACCGCGCGATCGGCGACATCGTGAGTGCCGGCGATGTGATCGGGTATTCGGGTGATACTCCCATGGTCACGCAGATTGACGGCTGCTTGCGCGGCCTTTTGGCCGACGGCGTTCAGGTGACCGAAGGCTTTAAGTGCGCCGACGTCGACCCGCGCGGCGATGCCAGCTATATCAACTATATTTCGGACAAGGCGACGTCGGTCGGCGGCGGCGTACTCGAGGCGCTCGCCATGCTCACCGGTGTATTCCAGGGATAGGAAATTGCAATGGAAAAGCTCGATGTGGTGAATGCTGCGCTTGGCGCTCTGAAGGCTGGTAAGACGTGCGAGCTGGTGGTAGTTGCCGGCACGGCAGGATCATCGCCGCGCGGCGTGGGCGCCTGGATGGCCTTCTTTGCCGACGGTAGCCAGGCGGGCACCATCGGCGGCGGCAAGATTGAGCTCTTTGCGCTGGATGAGGCGCGCGAGCTCCTGAGCGCGGGACAGTCGCGTCTGGTCCGCTACACCATGGGCGGCGAGAACTCCGATACCGGCATGATCTGCGGCGGAGCCATCTGCCTGTGCTACCTGCATCTGGATGCGACTCAGGCACCGTTGTTCCAGGAAATTGCCGACGTTTTGGCCTATCGGCGCATCGGCGACTTCGTCATCGACTTTGAACCGTTTGTCACCCAGGCGATCGAGGGCGATGTGGCCGAGTACCATGGCGAGGCATCGCGCCGCACCATAATGGGCTGCCCCGAGCTTTCGCTGGTGGAGGAGGGGAGTAAGGTCACCTACACCAACGCCGCCTCCGAGATTCCCCCGGCGCACATCGAGACGCTCTGCCCCGAGGGCCTGACCTATATCTTTGGCTGCGGCCACGTGGGCGCTGCAACGGCGCGGGTGCTCACGGCGGCGGGCTTTGCCGTCGTGGCTTGTGACGACCGCCCCGGTACGCTGACCCCCGAATGGGTGCCCGGTGTCTACGATCGACGCCTGGTCGATTACAAGAACCTGAGCGAGCTGTGCCCCATCGGTCCGCGCGACTTGGTGGTCGTGGCCACGGCGGGCCACAAGTCCGATATCGACGTGGTGATTCAGGCGATGCGCGCCAGGCCTGCCTACCTGGGCTGTCTGGGTTCGCGCCGTAAGACGGCCTTTGTGCGCGCCCGCCTGGAGCAGGAGGGCTTTACGCAGGAGCAAATCGACGAGCTGCACCTGCCGATCGGCGTTGCCATCGAGGCGGAGGACCCCGAGGAGATCGCTATCTCCATCGCCGCCGAGATGATCCACCTGCGCCGCACCAAACTCGTCCCCCGCAAGCGCTAATCTCATCCCCATCAATAAGTTGCGGTGAAATACGGACTGTTTAAGCCAGTTAAGCTGTCAAACAGTCCCTATTTCACCGCAACTGCCATATTGATCCCTGGGGGACGGAGGAAAACGGATCACTCGGAGGGTCAGGCGACCCAAGTGATCCGTTTTCCTCCGTCCCCTAGGGACCCATTTGTGCGGGGGAGTTGTGGAGTTGTGCAGGCAGAAGAGGTTTTTCTGGAAATACGCTCCCGATGCGCGTATAGTACCGATTGTTTTGTCGGCTCCTGCTGCGTCGAGTCCAAACCGCGAAATGCCATGAGCGGCGCGGATGCAGTCAGGAGGCACGAGGACAACCCATCGTGGCCACGCCCCGTGCTTAAAACCCCAAGAAGGAGTGAACAATGGCAGAAGAGAAGTATGTGCCGCGTCTGAAGACCAAGTACAACAACGAGGTCAAGCAGCAGCTTCAGGACAAGTTCCAGTACGAGAACGTCATGATGATCCCCAAGTTTGAGAAGATCGTCGTGAACATGGGTGTCGGCGAGGCCGCTACCGATTCCAAGGCCATCGACGGTGCCGTGCGCGACCTGCGCGCCATCACCGGCCAGCAGCCGATGATCACCCGTGCCCGCAAGTCCATCGCTACCTTCCGCCTGCGCGCTGGTATGCCGATCGGCTGCAAGGTTACCCTGCGTGGCGACCGTATGTGGGAGTTCTTCGATCGTCTGACCTCCGTCGCGATCCCCCGTATCCGCGACTTCCGCGGCATCTCCGCCAAGAGCTTCGACGGCCGTGGTAACTTCTCCATGGGCGTCACCGAGCAGCTCATCTTCCCCGAGATCGACTTCGACTCCGTCGATCACCAGCGTGGTATGGACATCACTTTCGTGACCACCGCCAACACCGATGAGGAGGCCAAGGCCCTTCTGGACGCCTTCGGTTTCCCGTTCAAGAAATAGGTTCACCTGCCCCATAAGCGCCGTTCCCACAAGGGGGCGGCGCTTGGGGCGAACAATACTCTATGTGAGGAGGATATAAGTGGCTAAGACATCGATGATCGTCAAGTGCAATCGCAAGCAGAAGTTCTCTACTCGTGAGTACACGCGCTGCCAGCGCTGCGGCCGTCCGCACTCTGTGTACCGCAAGTTCGGCCTGTGCCGTGTCTGCTTCCGTGAGCTTGCACTCAAGGGCGAGCTTCCCGGCGTTAAGAAGGCCAGCTGGTAAGTCACTACCAGCGTTTCAAGCATCAGTTTGGAACAGGGAAAACGCGCTAAATAGGCTTTGCCGTTAAGGGCGGCGAAGAACCAAGAGCACGTGTTCATCAAGAACGAAGGAGAATCTGTATGAACCTTACAGACCCGATCGCAGATATGCTTACGCGCATCCGTAACGCTAACTCTGTGAACAAGGCCACGGTCTCCATGCCGAGCAGCAAGAAGCTCGTCGAGATCGCTCGTGTTCTGCACGAGGAGGGCTACATCGAGGGCTACGATGTCGAGGACACCGTGCCCCAGAAGACTCTGCACATCACGCTTAAGTATGGTCCCAAGAAGGCTAAGGTCATCAACGGCATCCGCCGCATTTCCAAGCCGGGCCTGCGTAAGTACACCGGCGTTGCCGACATGCCCCGCGTCCGCGGTGGCCTTGGTACCGCCATTATTTCCACCAGCCATGGCGTTATGACCGACCGCGATGCTCGCAAGCACAACGTCGGCGGCGAGATCATCGCTTACGTCTGGTAATTCGGTCGGTAGGTAGAAGGAAAGGAGATCACCGTGTCTCGTATCGGTAATAAGCCTGTCCAGATTCCCGCCGGAGTCGAAGTGGCAGTCAACGGCAACAACGTTGTCGTCAAGGGCCCCAAGGGCCAGCTCGAGCTCGATGTCTTTGAGAAGCTCGCTATCAACGTCGAGGACAACGTCCTCACCGTTTCCCGTCCCGACGACGAGCGTGAGACCCGTGCCCGCCACGGCCTCACCCGCGCCCTCATCCACAACATGGTTGTTGGCGTTTCCGAGGGCTTCGAGAAGAAGCTCGAGCTCGCCGGCGTCGGTTACCGCGTGCAGCAGAAGGGCAAGAACCTCGAGTTCTCCCTGGGCTTCTCGCACCCCGTGATCGTCGAGGCTCCCGAGGGCATCACCTTCGAGGTTCCCGACAACACCCACGTGAACGTCAAGGGTATCAACAAGCAGCAGGTCGGTCAGATCGCCGCTGAGATTCGCGGCCATCGTCCTCCCGAGCCTTACAAGGGCAAGGGTATCCACTATGTTGGCGAGCACATCCGCCGCAAGCTGGGTAAGGCCGCCAAGTAGTCGTAACCGACTTACTCGCATAAGACCAGCACCCCGTTAGGTGCTGGCAAGATCAACCTTTTTAGGAGTTTACGTATGAACAAGCATAAGGCGAAGCTGGAAGGCCTCAAGCGTCGTCAGCGTCGTGTTCGCGGCAAGGTCTCGGGTACCGCCGAGCGTCCGCGTCTTCGCGTGACCCGTACCAACGCCAACATCTATGCCCAGATCATCGACGACAGCAAGGGCTCCAGCCTGACGCTCGTCTCCGCCTCGACCCTCGAGGCCGAGTTCAAGGGCACCCACACCTCGAACAAGGAGGCTGCGGAGAAGGTCGGTCAGCTCGTTGGCAAGCGTGCCATCGAGGCCGGCATCACCAAGGTCGCTTTCGATCGTGGTGGCCGTATCTACCATGGCCGCGTCAAGGCCCTCGCCGACGGTGCTCGTGCCGCCGGTCTCGAGTTCTAGGAGGTATGTAGCACATGGCTCGTAATCAGAAGCAGCAGCGCGAGGCCTCCGAGTTCGAGGAGCGCGTCGTTTACATCAACCGCGTGTCGAAGACCGTCAAGGGTGGTCGTCGCATGAGCCTCGTCGCTCTCGTCGTCGTTGGCGACGGCAAGGGCAACGTCGGCGTTGGCATGGGCAAGTCCGCTGAGGTGCCCATGGCCATCTCCAAGGCGTCTCTCGATGCCAAGAAGAACATGTTCCACGTGCCGGTGACCGAGCAGGGCACCATCCCGCACGAGGTTCTCGGCCACTTTGGTGCCGGTCGCATCATCATCAAGCCCGCTGTCGAGGGTACCGGCGTTATCGCCGGCGGCGCTGTGCGTCCCCTCTTCGAGCTTGCTGGCATCAAGAACGTCCTGTCCAAGTCCCTCGGTACCGACAACGGCCTCAACATCATCAAGGCTGCCGTCGAGGGCCTCAAGGAGCTCTCCAGCCCTGAGGACGTCGCGGCTCGCCGTGGCCTGACGGTCTCCGAGATGTTCGTCGGTAAGGAGAACTAAGCATGGCTGACACCATCAAGATCAAGCAGGTCCGCAGCACCAACGGTTGCAAGCAGGACCAGGTCCGTACTGTCCGTGCCCTCGGTCTCCACAGGATCCGCGAGGTTCGCGAGATTGCTGACAACGAGTCCGTCCGCGGCATGATCTTCAAGGTCAAGCACCTTGTCGAGATTGTAGAGGAGTAGCAAATGCAGCTTCACGATCTTACTCCCGCGCCCGGTTCCACCAAGAACCGCAAGCGCGTCGGCCGTGGCAATTCTTCGGGTCACGGCACCACTTCTGGCCGCGGTCAGAAGGGCCAGGGTTCCCGCTCTGGCGGCACCAAGGGTGCCGGCTTCGAGGGTGGCCAGACTCCGCTGGCTATGCGCCTGCCCAAGCTTCCGGGCTTCCGCAACCCCCGTCGTATCGAGTACACCGCTGTTAACGTTGAGCGTCTCGAGCGCAAGTTCGAGGACG
Source organism: uncultured Collinsella sp. (assembly GCA_900549455.1). GTDB lineage: Bacteria > Actinomycetota > Coriobacteriia > Coriobacteriales > Coriobacteriaceae > Collinsella. The sequence goes on from UROM01000020.1 coordinate 11,660, forward strand.
GCGCTGTGATCGACGGCGCCGCTCTTAAGGCCGCTCGCATCACCAAGAGCGAGTTCGAGCCCGTCAAGGTGCTCGGCAATGGTGAGCTTACCAAGAAGTTCACGGTCAAGGTCGACAAGGTCAGCGCTTCTGCGCAGGCCAAGATCGAGGCCGCCGGCGGAAAGGTCGAGCTGCCGTGCTAAATGGTCTTAAGAATGCTTTCCGCATCAAAGAATTGCGCGAAAAGATTCTTTTTACCATAGCTATGCTCGTCGTGTACCGCATTGGTGCGCACGTTCCTGTGCCCGGCATTCCCTTCCAGGGGATGCTGGGCCTTTTCTCGACCGATAACAATTCGGTCGCCGCAGGTGCTATGGCCCTCCTGAATCTTTTCTCTGGCGGCGCGTTGAGCTATGTGTCGGTGTTTTCGCTGGGCATCATGCCTTACATCACCAGCTCGATCATCCTCCAGATGCTCCAGGCCGTCGTGCCTTCCCTGCATGAGCTTGCCCGCGAGGGCGAGGTCGGTCAGACCAAGATTACGCAGTATTCGCGTTACCTCACCCTGGCTCTGGCAATCCTCAACTCCGTGGGTTACCTCTTCCTCTTTAAGAGCTTCGGCATTAGCTTTAATGGCGCCGGCGCTCCCGAGATCATCTTCGACCTCATGGTCGTTGGCACGCTTACCGCGGGTGCCATGCTGATCATGTGGATTGGTGAGCTCATCACCCAGCGCGGTATCGGCAATGGCATGTCGCTGATCATCTTTGCGAACATCATGGCCGGTCTGCCGCAGGCGATCTTCTCCAGCACCGAGGGCAATGCCGGTGGCATCATCACCATGGTGATCATCTGCGCCATCATCCTGCTGGTTATCCCGCTGATCGTTTTCCTTGAGCGCGGCCAGCGCCGCATCCCGGTCTCCTACGCCAAGCGCGTCGTGGGCCGTCGCATGATGGGTGGCCAGACCACCTACCTGCCCATCAAGGTCAACACCGCGGGTGTCGTGCCGATCATCTTCGCTTCGGCGCTGCTGTACTTCCCGGCCCAGATTGCCGTGTTCTTCCCCGGCATCGGCTGGATTCAGGCAGTTGCCTCTGCGCTTTCGACCGGTTGGCTCAACTGGGTGCTTAACGTTGTCCTCATCGTGTTCTTCGCGTACTTCTACACCTCCATGGTGTTCAACCCCGATGACACGGCCGACAACCTTAAGAAGCAGGGCGGCTTTATTCCGGGCGTGCGTCCGGGTAGGGCTACCGCGGCCTACATCAAGAACGCGCTCAACAAGATCACGCTTCCCAGCGCTGTCTTTTTGGCGCTCATCGCCATCGTGCCTTCGATCATTTTCTCCTTCACGGGTAACCATCTGATCCAGGCATTTGGCGGCACGTCCATCCTCATCATGGTCGGCGTCGTGCTCGACACGGTCGATAAGCTCGAAGGCCAGATCAAGATGTATGATTACGATGGATTCTTTAAATAGGCTAGAGGAGGATTGCTCATGAACCTCGTATTGCTCGGAGCTCCGGGTGCCGGTAAGGGCACCGTCGCACAGGAGCTCGTCGCCGAGTTTGGCGTCGCTCACATTTCCACGGGCGACCTGCTGCGTGCTGCCGTCAAGGGTGGCACCGAGCTTGGTATTCAGGCTAAGAAGTACATGGACGCTGGCGAGCTCGTTCCCGACCAGCTCGTGATCGACCTTGTCAAGGAGCGCCTTGCCGCCGATGACGCCCAGCAGGGCTTCATCCTCGACGGCTTCCCGCGCAACACCGCCCAGGCTGTGACGCTCGATTCCGAGCTCTCCGCCATGGGTCGCGAGATCGACTGCGCCCTTCTGGTCGATGTGGCCCCCGAGGTCATCATCGACCGCCTGTCTTCGCGTCGCACCTGCCGCGCCTGCGGTTACACCGGCACGGCTGCCGATGCCACCTGCCCCAAGTGCGGCGGCGAGATGTATCAGCGCGACGACGACAAGCCCGAGACCATCAAGAACCGTCTCGACGTCTACGAGAAGTCCACGAGCCCGCTCGTCGACTACTATCGTGGCCAGGGTCTGCTCAAGTCGGTCAACGGCGACCAGGCTCGCGAGACCGTGTACGGGGATGTCAAAGAGGCTCTCGGTCTATGATCAAGATTAAGTCTGCAACGCAAATTGAGCAGATGAAGAAGGCAGGAGCGCTATCTAAGATGGCGCTCCGCCACGTTGGAGCCATGGTTCGCCCCGGCGTGTCGACCTTCGAACTCGATCAGCTTGCCGAGCAGATTATCCGCATGCATGGCGGCACCCCTGCCTTTAAGGGTTACGGTGGGTTCCCGGGGACCATTTGCGCATCGATTAACGATGCCGTGGTTCACGGTATTCCTAACCCTGACATGATCCTGCGTGATGGCGATATCATCTCCATCGATACGGGAGCTGTCGTTGACGGTTGGGTCGGCGATAACGCCTGGACGTTTTTCGTCGGCACCCCCACGCCCGAGGCCAAGGCCCTGTGCGAGGTTACGCGCGATTGCCTTAAGGCTGCCATTGAGCAGGCTGTTCCCGGTAACCATATCGGGGATGTCGGTTATGCCGTTCAGTCCCTCGCTGAGTCTCACGGTTACGGCGTGCTTCGCGATTACGTGGGGCATGGTATCGGCCGTGTGATGCACGAGGATCCCAACGTTCCAAATTATGGAAAGAAGGGGAGAGGCGTTCGCCTTCAGGCTGGTATGGTCATCGCCATCGAGCCGATGGTTACGATGGGTTCCAATCATGTGAGCACAGGCTCCGATGGTTGGATCGTTACGACCAACGACCACCTGCCCGCCGCGCACTACGAGAACACCGTCGCCATTACCAATGACGGTCCGGTGATTCTTACCACGGATGCCCAAGGTGCTTGGTGCTCCCTCCAAGGCGGAGAAATGTAAAAGTCGCCGCCCCCTGACGCCCAACCTCGCCTTTCAATTTCGAAGGCATGACCCCAAGGTCTATGCCTTCTCATTTCAAGGCGACCTTGGGCATCAGGGAACGGCTTTGTTTTACATTTCAAAAGTAACAAGTTCCACTTAGATGTGGAGCCATTACGAAGATATTACGATACGTGCATGCGTATTGTAGAATACTCAATCGCTGTCGTTTTCTAGAGAAAGATGATTGCTTGTGAAGAAGGAAGACGCAATTGAGCTCGAGGGCACGGTAAAGGAGCCGCTGCCCAACGCCATGTTTAAGGTTGAGCTCGAGAACGGTCATTCGGTTCTGTGCAACATTTCTGGCAAGATCCGAATGAATTACATCCGCATTCTCCCCGGTGACAGGGTTGTCGTGGAGCTTTCCCCGTACGACCTGACCCGCGGTCGCATCACCTATCGCTATAAATAGCGGCACGCATACACGCTCTTTTCCGACTGCAGGCTTAGCTCAACCTACGGTCGGTTTGCGTGTGAAGACCAGCCATAGTTTTAAACGCCTGCGGCTGGGCGAGTAGATAGTAGGGAAGTAGTTTGAGCGCTACCGAAAGGAAGAACGATGAAGGTACGTCCTTCGGTCAAGAAGATGTGCGATAAGTGCAAAATCATTAGGCGCCATGGCAAGGTCCTCGTTATTTGCGAGAACCCCCGTCATAAGCAGCGTCAGGGTTAAGAGAGGAGACTACGTTGGCCCGTATTAATGGTGTCGACCTCCCGCGTGAGAAGCGCGTTGAGATCGGTCTGACCTACATTTACGGCATCGGCCGCACCACTGCGACGAAGATCTGCGTCGAGTGCAACGTTAACGTGGACACGCGCGTTAAGGACCTCACCGAGGATGAGGTTAACGCCATCCGCGATTATATCGATAAGAATCAGATCATGGTTGAGGGCGACCTCCGCCGTGAGCGCAACCAGAACGTCAAGCGCCTTATGGACATCGGCTGCAACCGCGGCCTTCGTCACCGCAAGGGCCTCCCGGTCCGCGGCCAGCGCACCCACACTAACGCTCGTACCCGCAAGGGCCCGAAGCGTCAGATCGGTGCTAAGAAGAAGAAATAAGGAGCGCTAGATAGATGGCTACTGCTAAGAAGAACGTTCGCGCTGCCCGTCTGAAGCGCGCGGACCGTAAGAACATTTCCGTGGGCCAGGCTCACATTCGTTCTACGTTCAACAACACGATCGTTTCGATCACCGATCCCCAGGGCAACGTCATTTCCTGGAAGTCGGCTGGCCAGGTGGGCTTCAAGGGCTCCCGTAAGTCCACGCCGTTCGCTGCCCAGATGGCTGCCGAGGCTGCTGCCAAGCAGGCCATGGAGCACGGCATGAAGAAGGTTTCCGTCTTCGTCAAGGGCCCCGGCTCCGGTCGTGAGACCGCCATCCGCTCCCTCCAGGCTGCTGGCCTCGAGGTCTCGAGCATCCAGGACAAGACCCCCATTCCGCACAACGGCTGCCGCCCCAAGAAGCGTCGCCGCGTGTAACTGAAAGGATCGTATCAATATGGCAATCGACAGGACTCCTGTTCTTAAGCGCTGCCGTCAGCTCGGGATCGATCCCGCTGAGCTCGGTTACAGCAGCAAGAAGGAATCTATCCGTCAGCCCAAGCGCCGTCGCAAGGAATCTGAGTACGGCATGCAGCTGCGTGAGAAGCAGAAGGTCAAGTTCATCTATGGCGTTCTGGAGAAGCAGTTCCACGGCTACTTCAACAAGGCCCGTAAGATGAACGGCGTCACCGGTGAGAACCTCATGATCATCCTTGAGTCTCGCCTCGACAACGTCGTCTTCCGTCTTGGCTTCGCCCGCACCCGCAAAGAGGCTCGTCAGTCCGTCCGTCACGGTCACTTCACCGTGAACGGCAAGCGCGTGGACATCCCGTCCTACCGCGTTAAGGCCGGCGACGTCGTCGCTGTCGGCGAGAAGTTCCGTGACCTCCTCCCCATCAAGGAGGCCCTGATTTCCTCCGAGCGCTTTGAGGTCCCTGGCTGGCTCGAGGTCGATATCGAGAAGCTGTCTGGTAACGTGCTCGCTCTGCCGACGCGTGAGCAGATCAGCGGTGATATCAACGAGCAGCTCATCGTCGAGCTCTACTCTAAGTAGTCCATCCGGGCTGCTGAGGCTGGAGGTAATACATGTCAGAATTCATTAGGCCTCAGGTTCAGGTCGAAGAGATCAACGAGACCTCTGCTCGTGTCTCCGTCGAGCCGCTCGAGCGTGGCTACGGCGATACGCTGGGTAACTCGCTTCGTCGTGTTCTTCTGTCCTCGCTCGAGGGTGCCGCCGTCGAGGCCATTCAGATCGATGGTGCGCAGCACGAGTTCATGACCATCCCTAACATGGTCGAGGATGTCACCGACATCGTCCTGAATGTCAAGGGTCTTGTCTTCAGGGCTCTCGGCACGACCGACGAGGCGACCGCAACCATCTCGGTTGACGGCCCCTGCGAGGTCACCGGTGCGGACTTCTTTATTCCGTCCGAGTTTGAGCTGGTCAACCCCGAGCAGCACATTGCTACGCTCACCGAGGGTGGCCATCTCACCATGAGCATGCGCATCGGCTATGGCCGCGGCTATGTCTCTGGCGAGGCTAACAAGCGTGACAACGATCCCATCGGTGTGATCCACGTCGACTCGCTGTACTCGCCGGTGTCCCGTTGCGCCAAGCTCGTTGAGGCTTGTCGTGTCGGCCAGCATACCGACTACGACCGCCTTGTCCTCGAGATCGAGACCAACGGTTCCATCGCTCCGCGCGACGCCGTGGTCCAGGCTGCCAATATCATTAACCAGCATATGGCCGCCTTTATGAACCTTGCCGAGACCCCTGAGGTCGAGGAGGAGGCTTCGATCTTCGCTCCCGAGGTCACCAACGACAACGCCGAGCTGGACAAGCAGATTGAGGACCTGGACCTTTCCGTCCGTTCCTACAACTGCCTTAAGCGCGCCAGCATTCACTCGGTCCGTCAGCTCGTTGAGTTCTCGGAGAACGATCTGCTCAACATCCGTAACTTCGGTGTTAAGTCGATCGAGGAAGTGAAGGACAAGCTTGAGTCCATGGGCCTGAGCCTGAAGGCTTAATGCTTCGCATATTTGAGGAGAAACTAGACCATGCGTCACAACGTTAAGAAGGGCCTGAAGCTCGGCACCGATGCGAGCCACACCAAGGCCATGAAGAAGAGCCTTGCTAAGGCCCTCTTCGAGAACGACCGCATCAAGACCACCGAGACCCGCGCTAAGGCGCTGCGTTCGGTCGTCGATCCGATCATCACCTGGGCCAAGAAGGGCGACCTGCACTCTCGTCGTCTGGCTATCGCCAAGCTCGGCGATAAGCAGCTCGTTGCCGAGATCATCGACAAGGCTGCTCAGGGCATGTGGCAGGACCGCAACGGCGGTTACACCCGCATCATGAAGCTCGGTAACCGCAAGGGCGACAACGCTCCCATCGTTATCATGGAGCTCGTCACCGAGCCTTGCACGCCTAAGGCCAAGAAGGCTGCTCCGGCCCCCAAGAAGGCCGCTGCTCCCAAGAAGGTTGAGGCTGTCGAGGAGACCGCTGCTGAGGAGACCGCTGAGTAGACATTCTGTCTGCATAGGCTATATTCGAGGGGTACGTTCGCGTACCCCTCTTTTTTTGTCGCAATATCGTTGCTAGTTTGTTGGGAGCGCCCATGACTGCGCCGTCTGATTTCAATTCGACCCCCGAGCTCGACGCCACCCTTGTATTTCGCGTGGCCTACGATGGCTCCTCCTATAGCGGATTTGCCGAACAGCCGGGCCAGACGACGGTTGCGGGCGAACTACGCCGTGCCATCGAGACGTTGCTGCGCCGCCCAATCGATCTGACGTGCGCGGGGCGTACCGATGCCGGCGTGCATGCGGTGGCCCAATACATCAGCGTGCCTGTAACGGACGCTGAGCTCGCGTGTACGCGCCGTAGGTGGCTGAGGGCTATGGATGCCCTCCTTCCCAAAGACATCGCCATAAACGAGGTCTACAAGGCTCGTAAGGGCTTTTCTGCGCGCTTTGACGCGCGTTCTCGCACGTACACCTATCGTATTGCCGATCGTGATGCGCGGCCCGTGCTGTCACGTGGTGCCGTGTGGTGGCATCGCTATCCCCTCGACGTCGATGCGATGGCGGCCGCCTGCCCTGCGCTTTTGGGCGAGCAGGACTTTAAGAGCTTTTGCAAGGTCGCTTCTGCCGTGGGTAAGCCCACGCATCGCTGCGTAATGCGTGCTGAGTTTGGCCATGAGGTCGCCTTTGGCGAGGATATCCTCACGTTCACCATTGAGGGCAATGCGTTTTTACATTCGATGGTGCGAACCATTGTGGGCACCCTTGTCGAGATCGGCATGCATCGCCGCAGTCCTGAGTGGATGCGCGAGGTAATTGACGCCTGCGATCGCACCGCAGCTGGTCCTACGGCACCCGCATGCGGTCTTACTTTTATGGGCGTGGACTACGACCCCGCCGAGCTTGTGGTCCTCGATTAGGGAAGAGACTGCCTGACGGCGATCTATGTGTGCGGCGCCTGTGGGCGGGGCGTGTGCAACATCTGTTCTTGACGTGCATCGCGACGGGTGACCGCCCGCATTAATTGACGGGGTGTACCATGAACGACAGTTTGTTACTAGCTGTCGAGAGGACGGAAAACTTGGTTCGACGTGGTTCGCATCCGCGACTTTCGGTGATCCTGATTGTTGAGGGTTCGCCCAGTTATGCGATGCGCGCTCTCGAGAGTGTCCAGAACCAAGACCTCTACGATTTGCAAATTGTCGTCGTTTGCCGCGGCGTGGTAGCCGGTGTGCGCCATTCGCTCGAAGTTGCCGCCGGCAGAGACATTCATATTGATTTGATTGATGCTGAGGACCCAGCGCCTGGTGCCTGTTTGCGTGCCGGCTTTGCGGCTTCGCGCGGCTCCCAGATCATTGCGATGAATGCCAATGAGTGGTTTGCGCCGCAGTCCCTTTCGCAGATGGTCGACAGTTCGTGCTACGCTTCGGCTGACATCGTGTTCCCTTCTGTTTCGCTCGATCGCTACGATGCCCACCGCGAGCGTCATTCCCGAGTTTTGGACGCGGCATCCGTTTCTGGCGATGGGGACCAGGCAGCTTGCCTGACCCAGTTGATCTCCCGTGGTTTAATCCGACAGTCCTCCGGCGTGCTGTATGATCGCGCCCTCTTTGAGGCATGCCTTGCGCATGGCGATGCATTTCGCACGGTGTCTTTTTTGACGTTCGCGCTTTCGCTGGCAAAGCGCGTTTCGGGATGTGGCCGTGCCCGTTTTCATGCAGTGGCGCCGTCGATTTCGGAGACGTTTGACCCCACGATGTTTGCCAGGCTTTCTGATGATATCGGGGCGCTCGACAGGCTTGCCGATTCGCTTGCCGTCGCGGGCGGTAGCGATCAGTTGAAACTGGTCTGCCAGCGGTATTACTACACCGGCCTGGTTGCCTGCATCGAAAATTTGTGTCTGAGCCCCCATGGGGTGTCTTCAATAGAGCGTTCGGCCCGTTTGCATGATATGCTCGAAGCGCAGCGTACCCGTCAGATGGTTGCGGCCCTTAAGGGCAATCATCGTGGCCTAGGTCTGCTCTATGGTTCGATAGCCAGCGCCAAGCCCATGCGGTGCGCGTTGTATACGCATCTGGCGGGCTTTTTCAATCGTTCGGGCGCCAGGGCTGTCTAGTAGCGTGATTTTCGAAATAAATTGCATGGAATTGTTTCGAAATGCGTTCTTATTCACTAAAACCCTCAAATAGCGCTAAACTATTCAATCACTAAGTGATTGTCTCCGCCATCTTTTGGAGTGAGGTTTTGTATGGCCAAAAAACGCAATGGGCGCCAGGATGCCATCAGAGATATTGTTCGCAATAAGGACGTACGCACGCAGCGTGTTTTAGTAGACGAGCTTCGCGCCATGGGCTTCGATTGCACGCAGGCGACCGTTTCGCGCGATATCGCGGACATGGGACTGCGCAAGCTACCCGAGGGCATCTATGTCCTTGCCGAGGACCTGCATCTGCAGCGCATGGTTTCCGAGTTGGTTACCGGCGTGCTGCGCACCGATAATCTGGTTATGATCAAGGCGCAGCCCGGTACGGCTTCCGGTATTGCCGCAGCGGTCGATGCCGCGGAGTTGCCCGACGTGCTTGGCTCGCTTGCCGGCAACGACACGATCTTGGTCATTGCGCAGACGGCCGAGGACGGCGAGCGCCTTGAGGCACTCATCAACAAGCTGAGTAACTCTCACAAGTAGGGGAGTAGCGGCACTGCTGCTGTGCCGATTGTTGCTATAGGTAATTGCCGAGGGCGTTGACGAAGGTCAGCGCCCTTTTTGCATGCCAGTGCCTGTTGCCCTATCGGTCCTGTAGCTGGAGCTGTCGTGGCGTCTTGTGGTATCTGCCGAAATAAAGAAGCTGTCTCTTATACACATCTGACGCTGCCGACGATCGCATAAGTGTAGA
>UROM01000021.1 GCA_900549455.1 uncultured Collinsella sp.
TGCGGCTGATCCGGTCCGACCGGGCCGCGCGGCAAGGAGATATATTGCCAGACCGCGAAGCCGAGTGGGACGTCAATTCCACTCTTCACAAGTCCTACACAACATATCGCTTCCTATATAAGTAATAGAAAGGCTGGTGCAGAAATACTGCACGTATCAGATGATGACCCTTCGGTTAGGAGATATATACAGATCGGTCACCTGTAAGTGTCTATCTACCCGCGCTTTTACAATATAAACCAGCGCTTTCGATAAAAAAGAGGGAGTGCCGCGCACAGTGCGACACTCCCCTAGCGATTCAACAGAATCTATTAGGCCTCGAGAGCCTTCTTGGCAATGGCAGCCAGCTCGTTGAAAGACTCGATGTCCTCGTAAGCCATCTGAGCCAGGACCTTGCGGTCGAGCTCGATACCGGCAACCTTCAGGCCGTGCATGAACTGAGAGTAAGAGATGTCGTTCAGGCGAGCGGCAGCGTTGATGCGGGTGATCCAGAGAGAGCGAATCTCGCGCTTCTTGTTGCGACGGTCACGATACTGATACTGCAGGGAGTGCTGGACCTGCTCTTTAGCATGCTTGTAAGTACGCGAAGCGGCACCGTAGTAACCCTTCGCACGGTGCATAACGGTACGGCGCTTCTTCTTGGCGGCAACAGCGCGCTTAATACGTGCCATGTTCTATCAACTCCTAGACGGTTAAACGAAAAACGGGAACGCGAACTTAGGCGAGACGCGACTTGATGACCTTGCGGTCGGCAGCGGCGATCTCGGTCTCCTGACGGAAGCCACGCTTACGCTTGGTGGACTTCTTGCTCAGGATGTGGCTCTTGAAAGCCTTGGCGCGCATAAGCTTGCCGGTGCCAGTCTTGCGGAAACGCTTCTTGGTGCCGCTGTGGGACTTCATCTTAGGCATGAAATACTCCTTAATCGGTTACAGAACACTAGTTACTTGGTATCGCTTGCCGCTTTATCCTCATCGAAGGCGCCCTTAATCGGGGCGAGCAGCATAAGCATGTTACGGCCTTCCATCTTAGGCTTGGACTCGACCGTAGCGTAAGGCTTGAGATCCTCGGCGAGACGCTCGAGAACGTTAAGACCCTGCTCCGGGTGAGCCATCTCACGGCCGCGGAACATGATGGTGATCTTAACGCGTGCGCCCTTCTTGAGGAAACGCAGAACGTGGCCCTTCTTGGTCTCGTAATCGCCAACGTCGATCTTGGGTCGGAACTTCATTTCCTTGACCTCGACCTTAGACTGGTTCTTACGAGCGGCCTTGGCCTTCATGGCCTGCTGGTACTTGAACTTACCGTAGTCCATGACCTTGCAAACCGGCGGCTCCGCGTTGGGAGCGATCTCGACCAGGTCGAGACCCTGATCGTCAGCGACGCGCTGGGCATCGCGGATGGCGAACAGGCCGAGCTGAGAGCCATCGACGCCAATCAAACGGCACGAAGATGCAGTGATCTCGTCGTTGATGCGGGTGTCATCAGACTTAGCTATTTTCCCTACCTCCATTCATAAAAAAATAACCCGGCGCTTCTTTGCAACCAGGTCGTACACATAGACATCCTCGATACGAGGAAGGGAATCTAAGTTGTATGACCAGTCAGCTGCTCATTGGCGCCAAAAGGTGGGAACCCTCGGGTTCCTCTTTAGGGCATTGCGGGAACAACGCCTTGCGAATAATAACACGTATAGTGCGCTATCACATTACGTACACGAAAAAGGGGGTCTTGACCCCCTTGAACGCTCAGCTGCATGTATGGTGCCCGAGGCGAGACTCGAACTCGCACGTTGTTGCCAACGGTGGATTTTGAGTCCACTGCGTCTGCCAATTCCGCCACTCGGGCACGTAATGCGTGAGTTAGTTTATCACAGCTTTCTGTTGATTAGTCCGGAAATGGAACTTCGAGCATTTCGATAAGCTCAACCTTGTGTAACATCTCCCGCTTACGACATCCACGTCCGTCAACCGAGGCCTCGCCCATCTGGTTGTCATAGGGATCCTCGCGCATACCATCGAAAGCAGGCACAAATTCAGCCTGGAATCGGTTGTTGGCCACCATACGCCACGGGTCGAGATTGCCAAAGTAGTGACGACGACGCCACTCCTCCCCCATCCTGCGTGCCGAGGAACCAAACGATACGTCGGCGTTAAGCCAACCGGTCTGTGGCGTATAGAACTCAGCCCAATCGTGCGGTCCCACCGAATCGGGCGCAACATACAGGCCGCTCTGCCAACGGGCAGGAACGCCCGCAATGCGGCACATGGTGATAAACGTGAGCGCCATAACACCGCAATCGCCGCGGAGCGAGTGTGCACAGTCATCGGCAATAGATCCCAAAAGCAGGTACGGTGGCTGATAGCGATAGTCGATATGCTGTGTCAGGTAATCATAGATAGCACGAGCGCAATCGAGCGGATCCTCGAGCCCGTCAATAACACGCTCCGTCAGCTGTCGCAGGTACGGCGTAAACGCAATGTGCGGACGGTCCTCGGAGGTGTCCTCGGGCAGGGGCGCGTCCATACACGGATGCGCCGGAAGCGCACCCCCATAGATATCGCGATAAGCGGCATCGATTTGATAGCGATAGGTCACCGAGAATGAATGTTTAGTCGAAGATGTCCAAGAGGCAGTACGAGCCGAAGCGTCTTCAGAGGCAACGGTACCCTCCGACGTCATATCAAGAACCTCGATATGAGACTGTTGACGACAGGTGGCGGCAACGGGTAGCCACGCGCGAACAGCCTCTCCCTCCAGAGCCCCGGGGACAGACACGGATGCCTTAAGCGTAATAGTGCGAGACAGCCCGCCCCGCGACTCCATCTCCTCGAGCATCTGGTTGCGCAGTGCAATTCCATCCGCAGAATCGGGACGCAGGCCCGGAACCTCCTTGGGATACACGCGCAAAGAATCAAGGAAGTTATCAAGAACGAACAGTTCGCCATCGATAAAGCGCCAATCGATACGTTTGCGCTCAATCAGGTCGTCAAACTGCTCATCGGTAAACTCAGGCCACTCCTCGCGGATCATCTCGATAGCCCGATCACGCGACACCGAAAAATGAAGCGGCGTCTCGATCATACGATACCGCTCGGCGCGAACGCAGGCAGCAAGCGAGGAATCAAGATCTTGGGCAAGCAGGCGATCGCAAGCCTCAATAGCCTGCGAAAGATACCCTGCATCCTTTAAACGCAGGATCTCGGGCGGCAGTCCAATATCGAGATGGCGAAAGTCATCACAGCAAACATCAACCAAGCACCCAACCGGCCCCTCGGCAATAACCTTCCCATCAGCAGGCGACACGTTAATTACAGCCATACCAAAACTCCAAGTCACTAGAACCCTTGAAGCCCATTGTACCGAGATAAAAAGAAAGCCCCAACAAAGGAGCCATCAACACCGCCGAACGGTAGTCAAATAAATAATTCAGCCCAGTAACCCTGCGGCGTTAAACAAAGGAAGCCCCGTCCCCCGGAACTGTTTCCTTGGCGCGACTTCTGGCGAAGCCAGGTGAGCGCAAAGGAAACAGTGTAGGGGGACGGGGCTTCCGGCGGGTAGTTTAGCGACGCTTACGCCTTGTTGACGGAGCCAAACTCCTCCATGAGCTCCTTGGTGCGAGCAACGATGTTGTCGCGACCAGGCTTAAGAAGCTTGCGGGGGTCGAAGCCCTTGCCCTGCTGATCCTTGCCAGCCTCGATGTACTCGCGGACACCCTTGGCGAAGACGAGCTGCAGGTCGGTGTTGACGTTGATCTTGGAGATGCCCAGGGAGATGGCCTTCTTGATCTGATCCTCGGGGATGCCGGTACCACCGTGCAGAACGAGGGGCAGGTCGCCGGTCTGAGCCTTGATCTCGCCCAGACGCTCGAAGGAAAGGCCAGCCCAGTCGGCGGGATACACGCCGTGGATGTTGCCGATGCCGCAGGCGAGGAAGTCGACGCCCAGGTCAGCGATCTGCTTGCACTCAGCAGGATCAGCGAGCTCACCGTTGGAGGTCACGCCGTCCTCGGTGCCGCCGATGCCGCCGACCTCGGCCTCGATGGACATGCCCTTGGAGTGGGCAAGCTCAACGAGCTCCTTGGTGCGGTCAAGGTTAAGCTGGAAGGTCTCCTCGTGAGAGCCGTCATACATGATGGACGTGAAGCCGGCCTCGATGCACTTGAAGCAGTCCTCGTAAGAACCGTGATCGAGGTGAAGGGCGACGGGAACGGTAACGCCCGTGGCCTCGACGGCAGCCTTGACCATGTCGGCGCAGACCTTGAAACCGCCCATCCACTTAGCGGCACCAGCGGTGCACTGAAGGATCAGCGGAGACTTGGCCTCCTCGGCGGCCTGGAGAATAGCCAGGGTCCACTCGAGGTTGTTGGTGTTGAAGGCACCGAGAGCGTACTTGCCGGCCTCGGCCTTCTTGAGCATGTCTGCTGCGTTGACGAGCATAAAAGAAACCTCCTGTAAGGTTGCTCCGATAACGCCTGAGATTTTACCACGGCGTACCCGAGCATAAACGTTCGTTTGTTCAGGAATATCGTCCAAACAGACTTTTTTTGACCGTTTGCCCTACGGAATCGACCCGTTGGGGAAAAATAGCTTGACGTCTGGACGCTTCTCGTGCTTCAGAAGCTGACTATAAAGCTACACCTGCATGAAAGGGTTCTGCATGAGCTCGCGTGCCATGGTGGTCGAATCGCCATGGCCGGTTAGGCAAACGGTATCGGGCGGGAGAAGCCGGGCGAGCTTGGAAAGCGAGCGCAGAATCGCCGCCTCGTCTCCGCCGGAAAGATCGGTACGGCCGTGGCTGCCGGGAAAGAGCGTGTCCCCCACGAAAGCGATATTTCCCTGCTCTGTTGCGGCGAATAGGACGATGCCGCCCGGCGTATGCCCGGGCACCTCGATAACCTGCAGATAAATGTCGCCTAGCTCAATGGTATCGCCCTCGGCAAGCAGCCGCGTCGGCTCGCCCGGATCGGGCGTATCGATGCCCCACATCGCTCGCTGTTCCTCGATATTCTCATGCGGCACAGCTGCGTCCTTGCCGCATAGCTCGTACAGGGCGTTAGCGCCGACGGCGGCACAAACTCCAGCGACACCGCCAACATGATCGGCATGACCGTGCGTACATACGGAACCGAGCACACGCACGCCAGGGTGTTCGGCTCGGATATGCGCAACGAGGCTCTCACCTTCCCAAGCGGGATCGATAATCAGGCATTCGCCACTCGAAATCACGGCGTAGCTGTTGGTCTGAATGGGGCCGTTTACAAGCGTCTCAATCGAAGCCGTACCCCGAGGGGTTAAATCCAAAGCCGTAGCGTCCATGCGTGCGCCCTCCTTCTATAAACGTCGAGGCATCAAACGATGCCTCGAACGCAGCCAATATCATTACTGTCGCGTGTTCGTCGCGCCTATACGCGACGCTTGAGCTGAGCCCCGCCCTCGCCAGGCATCAAGCGGCGTGCATCGTAGACCGAGTCGACGCTGCTAATCGATGCCAGTAGCGGATCCAGGCCACTCGCATCCGAAATCTCGACCATAAAACGCAGGGTCGCAATGCCCTCGCGGTTGGTCGAGGTGGCGGCGGAAAGGATATTGCCGCCCGCATCGCCAATGGCGATGGTGACGTCCTTGAGCAGGCCCATACGATCCAGGCACTCGACCACAATCTCGACCTGGAAAAGCGTATCGGCGGCGCCATCCCACTCCACGTCAATCATGCGCTCGGGATGCTCCATGAGACCCTTGACGTTGGGGCAGTTGGCACGATGCACCGAGACGCCTCGGCCGCGCGTGATAAAGCCGACAATATCGTCGCCCGTCACCGGATTGCAGCAATGCGCTAGACGAACCAGCAGGCCGCTGTTGCTTTCGCCCTTGACGATAATGCCGTTGCTCGCGCTCTTGCCACGCTTTTGCGGCTTGCGGTTGGAGCCGCGGGCGGGCTGCTTGACGACCTCGGCGATGGCCTCGGCCTTGGTGAGCTGTTCCTCGGGTTTGGGGTCCAAGATTTGCTCGACCTTATTGCCCACGGCACGTGGGGCGACTTTGCCCGCACCAACGGCGGCGAACAGGTCCTCGAGCTGCTTGTAGTTAAACTGCTCCGCCACGGCATTAAGCGCGCGCGTGGATCGCGGCGTAGAGATGCCATACCCGCGCTTGCGCAGGTCCTTGGCCAGTATATCGCGGCCGGCCGCAGCGTCATCGTCTTTGGTCGCGGCGGCGAAGTAGCGGCGAATCTTTGACTTGGCCGAAGGCGTCTTGACGATCTTGAGCCAATCGCGCGACGGCTTGGAGCTCTTGTTAGTCAGAATCTCGACACGGTCACCCGTCTTGATTTCGTGCGTGAGCGGCGCCACCGCACCGTTAATCTTGGCGCCGACGCAGTGGTTGCCGACCTCGGTATGAACGGCGTAGGCAAAGTCGAGCGGTGTAGAGCCGGCACGAAGCGCCATGACCTCACCCTTGGGTGTAAAGACAAAAATCTCCTGGTCAAACAAGTCGACCTTCAGTGAGTGCAGGTATTCCTTGGCATCGGTGATCTCGTCAGACGCCGCCCAGTCGAGTGAGTGCTTGAGCCAGTTAATCTGATCGTCCAGACGCTGCGCATCGTTGGTCTTGGAGGCAGACGATCCGCCCGACTTCTTGTACAGCCAGTGGGCGGCGATGCCGTACTCGGCCTGCTCATGCATCTCATAGGTTCGAATCTGAATCTCGAGCGGGCGGGCCGTGGGGCCGATAACCGTCGTATGGAGCGACTGGTAGTTATTGACCTTGGGCATAGCGATATAGTCTTTAAAGCGACCGGGCATGGGGTGCCACAGCGTATGCACCGCGCCGAGCGCGGAGTAGCAATCGCGCACCGAATGCGTGATGACGCGCAGTGCCACCAGGTCGTAGATCTCGGAGAATTCCTTGCCCTTGCGCTTCATCTTTTGGTAGATGGACCAATAGTGCTTGGAACGGCCGTTGATCTGAAAGTCCTCCAGGCCAATGCGGTTGAGCTCGTCGGTGAGCGTCTTGATAGTCTCGGCCAGATAACGCTCGCGAACCTCGCGCGACTCGGCTACCATGCGCGAGATGCGCTGGTAGGCATCGGGCTCCAAGTAGAAAAAGGACAGGTCCTCGAGCTCCCACTTGATTGAGCTCATGCCCAGGCGGTCGGCCAGAGGCGCGTACACGTCCATGGTCTCGCGCGCCTTAAACAGGCGGCGATCCTCGCGCAGGGCGGCAAGCGTGCGCATGTTATGCAGGCGGTCGGCGAGCTTAACGATGATGACGCGGATGTCCTTGGACATGGCGAGGAACATCTTGCGCAGCGTAAGCGCCTGCTTCTCGTCCATGCTGTCGACTTCGATGTTGGTGAGCTTGGTCACGCCATCGACAAGCTCGGCCACCGTATCGCCAAATAGGCCGGAAACATCGGTGAGCGAGGTCTCGGTATCCTCGACGGTATCGTGCAGCAGCGCGGCGCACACCACATCGCAGTCCATCTTGAGATCGGCCAAAATGATGGCAACCTCGACGGGATGGTTGATGTACATCTCACCCGAGCGCCGCTTTTGGTTGCAGTGCTTCTCGGCAGCAAAGCAGTAGGCTTGCTCCACCTTGGAGAAGTCGTCCTCATTCATATATTTGAGGCACAGACGCTCCAGCTTGTCGTAGCTGTCCGCCATAATCTCGGGCGGCAGCTCATCGGCATGCTTATAGTGCTCCATCTCCGAAAACGGCTGGAGGGTGGAATCATGGGCAGTACGGGCTGCGGCATCCATCGAGCTCCCCTTCCCTAGGCCCGCGGTACGATCGGGCGGTTAACTTTGGCTAGCATATCAGAAGCGCATGAATCGAGCGCCCAACTCCGGAAAGCCGAGAACTCCATACGCGAGCGCAAGCCCTCCAAATAGCGAATTGATCTGCTCAATTGCACGCGGCCGGGGTTTTCCGCCATTGAGATGCGACGCGTATCGTCAAACCCCGAAACCCGGCAAAAACCGAGTTCTTCGAAGATTCCCAGGCCGCTTGCCACCGATCGCTCATCGACCGGCGTGCGCGCGTCGATTGCAAGGCACATCTGCGCAATGTCGATATCGCTTGCGCAGAATGAATCGTCCCCCGTCTTGCCACGGTTAGAGCGCCACATGGTCTGCAGCGCTCGATAGAGCGTGACGAGCTCATCGCGCTCGGGCGCATAGCAGTCGAGCAGGCGCTCATTAATACGAGCGTCACGCGACGAATAGAGCAGGTGAATCACGGCGGGCTGTCCATCGCGGCCGGCACGGCCACTCATCTGGTTAAACTCAATCGCGCCAAACGGCATGTGGTAGAGCACGACATGACGGATATCGGGCAGGTTGACGCCCTCACCGAAGGCCGAAGTTGAAACGATGCAGCTGAGACTTCCGTCTCTAAAGGCTTCCTCAATACGGCGGCGATCGGAGCGCGCAAGCCCAGCGTTATAGAACGCGATATGGGTCGCACAGTCGGGCACGCGTTTGCGCAACGTCTTGGCAAGCGCCACGGACTGGTCGCGCGAGTTCACATAGATAACGGTCTTCTCCCCCGTCGCCACGATCGACACCAGACGATTTTCGCGGCTCGCAAGGTCGCGGTCGTCCTCGAGTTGTAGGTTCTCGCGAACGGTCTCGTCGACCACCGTGCTGGTAATCGGCAATACGCGAGCAAGCTCTGCCACAACCGGAGCCGTCGCGGTAGCCGTTGCCGCCATGACAACGGGGTCGCCCAGGGCTTTGAGGATATCGGGCATGTCGAGGTATGCACACCGGTCGCCGCCTTTGGCAAGACCGGCATGGTGCGCCTCATCGATAACGACAAAGCCGATACGTCCAGAACGTGCAAAGCGATCGCGATGGATAGAAAGGAACTCAGGCGTCGTGAGCACGATGCCGGTGCGGCCCGAAGCCAAGCCGGCAAACACGTCATCGCGCGCCGCGTCCACGGTCTCGCCGGTCAGCACGCCTACGCCAATGCCGAGCGTGGCCATCGTCGACGAGAGGTGATAGGCCTGGTCGGCAACGAGCGCACGCAGCGGATAGACAAAAATGCTCGCACGCCCGCGAAGGACCGCCTCGCGTGCGGCATGTACATGGAAAATCAGAGACTTGCCGCGCCCCGTTCCCATAACGGCCAGAACACTTTGGTGATCGGCCAGGGCATCAAGCGCCTCGACCTGTGCGCGGTGCGGCTGGTTCGATCCGATAAAGCTGTGAATGAGCGAGCGCGTGAGCTCGGTATAGGAAAGCTGGGCAAGCGTCTCGCGCTTACGCGACTCAAGGCGAAGATCGGAGTCCGCCGGCTGCACGCCACGGCGAAGCTCACATGCCGGATCGTCGATATTGGGCGCCGTGGTATCGCGCACCAAGACATCTTTAATCATGAGCTTGGGCTTTACACGTCCCTGCCAATGCTCGGCGACTGCCTCGAACACCAAGTCGACGGCGCTGTCGCAATTGATAAGCCTGTCGATCTGCGGCACACGAAACATGATGGCCGGCACACTTGCGGCGCCATCCGTCGCCACGAAGCGCATATGCTCGCCAGTCTTACCCACCACGGCGCGGTCACACATCGTCACGCCCTCGGCAGCCAGTAGCGGCACCTTATTACCCTGGCCAAACGGCTCAAGGCGAGAAATCTGCTCGATGGTCTCAATATTCAATTCGGAAAGGTCAACCGTGGCGGCAACCTCGTCGGTATCCTCAAAGTCCTCGGCGGGAAGCTCGGACAACACAGCGGAAAGACGTCGACGAAACTCATCGAGCTTAGATGCCTCGACGGTCACGCCCACCGCACCGGCATGTCCGCCGCGGCGAATCAGCAGGTCGGAACAGCGCTCGACGGCTTCGAACAGGTTGACCTTGCCCACCGAGCGACCCGAGCCACGTGCTATACCGTCCTCGATAGAGAAGAGCAACGCCGGCACGTGATATCGGTTGGTGAGGCGGCTCGCCACGATGCCCTTAACGCCCTCGTGCCAGCCTTCGCCGCCCACGACAATCGCGCGCCCGCCATCATAGGTCTCCTCGACCTTTGCCATGGCATCGCGCGTGAGCTCCGCCTCAATCTCGCGACGCTGACGGTTGATCTCCTCGAGCTCGGCAGCCAGCGCGCTTGCCTCGATAGGATCGCGGGCAAGCAGCAGGTCGAGCGCCAGCTTGGGATCGGCCATGCGGCCGGCGGCGTTTAAGCGGGGAATGAGCGAAAACGACAGGCCGTCGGCCGTAATGGTAGAAAGGTCGGCCTTGGCAAGTGCGGCAAGCGCGATATAGCCGGGACGGGCCGTCACGCGCATCTGCTGGATGCCCTCGGCGACCAGCGCGCGATTCTCGGGCGTGAGCGGCATCATGTCGGACACGGTGCCCAGCGCCGCGACCTCTATCAGCGAACGCCAATACGACGGCTTGCCCAAACGCTCACCCAGGACCTGCACCAGCTTGAGCGCCACGCCGGCGCCGGCAAGTTCACGCGAAGGACCCTCATCCTCGAGCTTAGGGTCGGTCAGGGGCACGCCCTGCGGCACCTGGTCGGACGGCTCATGGTGGTCCGTAACCACCAGATCGATTCCCAGGCTCTCCAGATAGGAGACCTCCTCCTTAGCCGCGATACCGTTATCGACGGTCACGATCAGATTGGGTTGGGCAAGCTCGTTAACGCGGTCGAGCGCCGCGCGCGAAAGGCCATAACCCTCGTCAAAGCGGTGCGGAATAAACGGTGTGACATTGGCGCCAAACGTTCGCAGCGCCTCGGTCAACAGACAAGTCGACGTAATGCCATCGACGTCAAAATCACCAAAGACGGCGATGCGTTCGCGGTTGCGGATGGCGCGCTCGACACGATCGGCAACAACCGACATGCCCGGAATAACGAGCGGATCGGCCCAGTCGCGATCGAGCGAAGGCGTCAAAAATAGCTGTCCTTCCTCAATCGAGGCAATGCCGTGCGCAACCATAATGCGCGCCACCAGCCCGGGTATGCCCAGACCAGCCGAAAGCTCCTTTTCGAGCTCGGGATTTTGCTGAGCGACCGCCCAGCGATGCGTCGTCTTAAGCGATGACATGAGCGCCCACCCCCGATAGGGGCAGGTCGCCGCGATACCTCTCACGGTTCATAGCGATGAGTCCTCTGTGTATGCCCGCTTCGGCAGGCAGATCTGTTGAACGGGTTTATTATACCGTGCGGCACGGACGCAGAGCCTCGCAGCACGCCGTGGTTTCGGTAAACGATGCCGGTAATAGCCTCGAAATAATCGAGCGTTTCTAACGCACGGATGCATGCGAGCGTCTAGCATATCCATTCAAAACGGATTTACGAGCAAAGGGAGTCACAAGAGCAGATGAAGCAATGGGTTGGACTGGGAAAGTTCCTCGCGGGGCATATGCAGGTCATCGTTCCGATTTGCGTAACGCTCGGTGTGCTCTTTCCCCAGCAGATCGGCGTACTTAAGCCCATCGTTCCCGCTCTCTTCGCCTTTATGACGTTCCAAGGCGCGCTCAGTAACACCTTCCACCAGGTAGCCGAGGTGTTCCGCCGTCCGCTGCACCTGATTTTGGCGCTGCTCGTCTCGGCGGTGCTTATTCCCATAGCAGCTTATGCCATGGGATCGCTGTTCTTTGGCTCCAACCCCAACCTTGTCTGCGGCATTGTGCTCGAGTACAGCGTACCCGTGGCAGTCACTGCCTTTATGTGGATTAGCATGTTCGGCGGCAACGGCCCGCTCGCGCTCACCATTATCCTGACGTCCTCGGTTATCTCGCCTGTGACGATTCCGCTCACGCTGAAGCTCTTGCTGGGTGCCACCGTCTCGATCGATGTGCCGAGCATGATGCAGGACATGGCCTTTATGATCGCCATCCCCGCCGTGCTCGGCATCGTGATCAACGAGCTCACGCGTGGATGGGGACACGAGAAGCTCTCCCCCGCGCTCTCGCCCGCCTGCAAGTTCATGATGATGGGCGTCATCGCGTCCAACTCCACCGCTATGAGCGAGTACGTGCTGCACGTGAACGTGGTGCGTCTGGAAGTCGCCCTCTTTATTTTGACCTTCGCCATCAGCGGCTTTGTCGTCGGTTTTCTGGTCGCCCGTGCGCTCCATCTGCCATATAGCGAGACGACTACCATGTGCTTTACCTGCGGCATGCGCAACATCTCTTCGGGCGCCGTCATCGCTACGCAGTACTTTCCAGGCGAAGTCGTGTTTCCCGTCATGTGCGGAACGCTGTTTCAGCAGATACTCGCCTCGCTTATCGGGCATCTCTTTGAGCGTCTGACCGGCGAGGAGCGCGCCGCCCAGCGCAAGCGGGTCGAGGCCGGCTGCGACGCCATGGCACGCTAGACTGCCCGCATTACACGGGTGTTAGTCTTGCTATGCGAGCGTTTCCAGATGCGCACGCAGGCGCTCGGCATCGATATCGAGCGTTGTCTCGGCATTGACCTGGGCCAAACGATAGCCGACAAAGTAGGGCGAAACCACCCAACGCGGCAGCGCCTTGGCAATGGTCCGACCGCCCAGGTGATAGAAGAACAAGTTGTACGACTCTGCGCGACCACCGTGGTGCTCGTTCAGGATATAGCGCAGAGCCACCTGGATCGCATCGGCGAAGAGATCCGCCTCGGCTTGATCTCGTATGTCATCGCTGGCGGCGATTCCTTGCGGAGCTGAAACGTTGATCTCAAAGAACCCCATGATCGGTTCGGTTGAGATGTTGACCGCGATTCTCCCCTGTTGCCAGACATTGATGCCTTCGAAATTGGCGGAAGTCAGCGAAGCATAGCCGTCTTCCTGCTCCAAACCCACAATCTGCATGTGCGGATGAACAAGGCTGCCGCCCGAGAGCGGACCCTTGTTCTTGTACATGAGCACACTTCGATACTGCTGTGAATCGATCATCTGCTGCCAGCAACCCAGGGCAAACCTCATCACATGGTGGAGTTCATCCGGCTCATAGGTCACCAGGTCGGCATTGTGATCGGCCGATTCAATCAGCACGGTTTGACGGGTGGCGCGCAAGGTCTTGAACTTGTTCTCGAGCCATATGCAATCGCCATCACGGCGAATGATGTCGGTGAGCCCTTCTGTATCGCAAAAGGGGCACGCGGTGCCGGGACGACGATTGTCGTCGGGCTTACCATTCGCCTGCTGAACGTCAAATACCAGCGCCACGAATTACACCTCCAGCGGCACGATCTTGGTGCCATGGAGCTCGGAGACGCCCAATGCCACCGCCACGGTATCGCGGTTGGCCGTAGAAATGCCGCCGCCGGGAAGAATGGTCAGGCGGTCGCCCGCATACTCGATAAGACGCGACAGGTGCTCCAGGTTGTCCTCGATCGGCGTTCCGGCAGCACCACCATGCGTCAGGATGCGCGTGATGCCGCAGTCGGCGAGTGTGTCAACGGCATCGATCTGAGCCTCGAGCGAGAGCTGGTCAAAGGCCATGTGGAAGGTGATATCGATGGGCCCGCGCTTGCACTCCTCGGTCGCGCAGCCCGTAGCCATCACGAGGGCGCCGAGGGTGAGCTCGTCGAGCGCCCAGCCGCCGGCACAGGGCTTGCAGCAGCCAAAGACCAGGCCGTCAACGCCGGCGCTCACGGCAAGACCCAAGTCCATCTCCATCATGCGCAGCTCGTCTTGGTTGTAATGAAAGTCACCGCCACGCGGGCGAATCATGCACATCACTCGCGCGTCATGCTCGTGAGCATAGCTGGCCGCAGCGCTGATAACGCCAGCCGAGGGCGTGGTACCACCGACGGCAAGGTTGTCGCACAACTCGATGCGCTTAGCACCGGCATCGATAGCCGCCGGCACCCGCTCAAAGTTCTCGGCACAAAACTCGTACAGCATAGATAGACCCCCAGATGACAAACGTTTTCCGATGGGCATTGTCGCACGCCCCCATGAAGTTGCGGTGGAATAGGGACTGTTTTGGCCTCTGGAGCCCGTATTCAGTCCCTATTTCACCGCAACTAAAAAGGGGCGCTGACTGAGATAGTCAGCGCCCCTTTTGTTAGGTGGGTTAGCCTCCGAGGTAGGCTTTACGCACGTTGTCGTCGTGCAGCAGCTCTTGGCCCGTGCCGGTCATGGTGATCTTGCCGGTCTCGAGCACGTAGCCGCGTGTGGCGATGGAAAGAGCCATCTGTGCGTTTTGCTCGACCAGAAGCACCGTGGTGCCGGCCTTGTGCAGGTCCTCGACAATCTGGAAGATCTGTTCGATCAGAATCGGCGCCAGGCCCATGGAAGGCTCGTCGAGCATGAGCAGCTTGGGGTTACTCATAAGGGCACGGCCCATAACGAGCATCTGCTGCTCGCCGCCCGAAAGGGTGCCGGCAACCTGGCGACGGCGCTCCTTCAGGCGCGGGAACTGCTCATAGACGCGCTCCAGGCCCGGAGCCACCGTGGACTTGGGCTGTGTATAAGCGCCCATCTCCAGGTTCTCCTCGACCGTCATCTGCAAAAAGGCGCGACGGCCCTCGGGGACCTGAGCCAGGCCCTTACCAACCAGCTTGTCGGCAGGCGTATGGGTAATGTCCTCGCCCATAAACTTGATGGAGCCGGTCTTGGAACGCAGCAGGCCCGAGACGGTCTTAAGCGTCGTGGACTTACCGGCGCCGTTGGCACCGATCAGAGCCACGATCTCGCCCTCGTTGACGTTAAAGGAGATGTCCTTGATGGCGTGGATAGCGCCGTACCAGACGTTGATGTTGTAGACGGAAAGCATCGGCTCTGCCATTTAGTTCTCCCCCTTATCCTGCTTGCCCAGATACGCCTCGATAACGGCGTCGTTGTTCTGGATTTCCTCGGCCGTGCCCTTGGCGATGACCTTACCAAAGTTGAGCACACAGATGCCCTCGCAAATATTCATGACGAGCGACATGTCGTGCTCGATAAGCATGATGGCAATGCCGAAGGTGTCGCGAATCTTAACGATGTTCTCCATGAGTTCCGCGGTCTCGGACGGGTTCATGCCGGCGGCAGGCTCGTCGAGCAGCAGCAGTTTGGGGTTGGTGGCAAGCGCGCGGACGATCTCCAGACGACGCTGGGCGCCGTAAGGCAGCGAGCCAGCCTGCTCGTTTGCCAGATGCTCCATATCAAAGATAGACAGCAGCTCCATGGCACGCTCGTGGGCGGCCTTCTCGTGCTTCCAATACGTCGGCAGGCGCAGCACGCCCTCAAAGCCGGAGTAACGCTCCTGGTTATGCAGGCCGACCTTAACGTTATCCTCCACCGTCATGGTGTTGAACAGACGAATGTTCTGGAACGTACGGGCAATACCCATACGGTTGACCTGATAGACCGACTTACCCGAGGTGTCCTCGCCGTCGAGCAGGATGGTGCCGTGCGTGGGCTGGTACACCTTGGTGAGCAGGTTGAAGACCGTGGTCTTGCCGGCACCGTTGGGGCCGATCAGACCGGCGATCTCGGTCTTGCCGATAGTCAGGCTAAAGTCGTCGACTGCCTTAAGGCCGCCAAACTCAATGCCCAGGTGGATGCACTCGAGTGCCGGGCGCTCGCCCAGGTCACGATCGGGAACGATGGCGCCAGAAGGATACGGGACCATCTTGCCCTTGTTGAACTCAAATTTACTGGACATCGGCTGCCACCTCCTTCTTGGAAGCAAAGCGGTCCTTGACGCGACCGAAGAACGCCTTGAGCTGCGGGTTATTAGTAAAGACCATGACCAGGATCAGCACGATGGCGTAGATGAGCATGCGGTAGTCCGAGAACTGACGGAGCAGCTCGGGGAGCACCGTGAGCAGCGCCGCGGCGATAACGGAGCCGCGCATGTTGCCCAGGCCGCCCAGGACCACGAACACCAGGATGAGGATGGACGTGTTGAAGTCGAACTTGGTGGCGGAGAGCTGCGAGAAGTTACCGCCGAACAGGGCTCCGGCAGCACCGGCGAGGGCAGCGGAAACCACGAAGGCGATCATGCGGTACTCGGTGACGGAGATGCCTACGGACTCGGCTGCAATCTTGTTATCGCGCACGGCCATGATGGCACGGCCGGTACGGCTGCGAACCAGGTTGAGCACGATCACGAGTGCGACCATGACTAGGATGGCACCGGCGAGGAAGATCGAGTACGTCGACACGCCCGAGGCGCCCTGGGCACCCTTGATGATGGCGGTGCCGTCCTCGAGCAGGTGCAGGTCGTCGATCGTAGAGTTGCCCGTGATGTTAAAGATCACATGCAGGCCGCGCGAGTCGACGCCCACGATAAGGCAAGTGACGATCTCTTTGATGATCTCGCCAAAAGCCAGCGTCACGATGGCCAGATAGTCGCCGCTCAGGCGCAGGACCGGGATACCGATCAAGAAGCCCAAGACGGCAGCGGCGATAGCGCCGACCACGATGCTGATGATAAGGCGCACCGGATCGGAGGGAACGGCACTCTCGAGGGCGACCGCGGTGACGATGCCCGTGTAGGCACCGACACTCATAAAGCCCGCATGGCCCAGCGACAGGTCGCCCGCGATGCCGACGACAAGGTTGAGGGAAATGGCCATGACGATGTAGGCCGTAATAGGAACCAACTGACCGGCGATCATGCGCGGGATCATGTGGTTCGACTGCATAAAGAACACGATGGCGAAGGCCACGATGCACATGGCGTACGTAACAAAGTCGTGACGCGTCTGTTTATCTTTAAGAAACTTCATAGCGCTCACCTACACCTTCTCGGGGACGTACTTGCCCAAGAGGCCGGCAGGCTTGACGAGCAGGACGATGATCAAAACACCAAAGACGATGGAGTTGGCAAGGCTCGTGGAAATGTAGGCCTGCGCCATCGCCTCGATGATGCCGATGAGAATGCCACCGACAAAGGCACCGGGGATGGAACCGATGCCACCGAAGACGGCGGCGTCGAAGGCTTTGATGCCAGGCATGGCGCCCGTCGTGGGCTGCAGCACCGGCGAGTAGGAGCACAAGAGCACGCCGGCGATGGCGGCAAGGGCGGAGCCGATGGCGAACGTCATCGAGATGGTGCGGTTGACGTTGATGCCCATGAGCTGAGCGGCGGCCTTGTCCTCGGACACGGCGCGCATGGCCTTGCCCATCTTGGTCTTACCTGTAAAGAACATCAGGCCGGCCATGATAACCAGGCAGGCGACGATGGTCACGAGCGAGACGGCGCTTACGTTGAACTTAGCCAAGAACTCCGGCACCTGGAAGGTGACGAGCGAAGTGAAGTTCTTGGGCGTGGCGCCCCACAGAAGCTGCGCGGCGTTCTGCAGGAAGTAAGACACGCCGATAGCCGTGATCAGAACGGCCAGCGGGCCTGCCTGACGCAGCGGCTTATAGGCCAGACCCTCGATGAGAACACCGAGAACGGTACAGACCACACAAGAGAGAACTACAGATGCCCAGCCCGGGAGGCCGAGATACGACGTGGCGCAGAACGAGACATAGGCACCGACCATGATGACATCGCCGTGAGCGAAGTTGAGCATCTTGGCGATACCGTAGACCATGGTGTAGCCCAACGCGATGATGGCGTAGACGCTGCCCATGGACAGGCCGTTGACCAGGTATTGGATAAAGACCGTCATGTTCCACATCCCCCTTTCGAATAGGTTTCCAGTTAATGTATGAAACAGGGACGTTACATCGTCCCTAGATACCAAGCAAGCAGGGAAGGCCAAAACCTCCCCTGCTTGGGATCAAAACCGCTCTATGTAAGGCGGCCAATTAGGCCTGTACGTACTTACCGTCGGTGATGACGTACGCCGTGGGCTCCTTCTGGACCTGGCCCTTATCGTTCCAGGTGAGTTTACCGGTCAGACCGTCAACAGTAATCTTGAGCATAGCCTTGGACAGCTTATCGGCGACCTCGGTCGGATCGGCGTCGACACCAAGACCGGCCTCCTTGACGGCCTCGGCCACCGCGTGCACGCCGTCGTAGGCGTCGGCGGCAAACTGGTCGGGGGTATCGCCGTACTTATCCTTGTAGGCGTTGACGAAGTCGGCGTTCTTCTCGTCGTCGGCGGAGAACGGGGTCATGAGCAGCAGACCCTCGGCAAGAGAGGTATCGAAGCCCTCAACGCCCAGGATGCCGTCCATGCCGTCGCAGCCCATCATCTTGACGTCATAGCCCATGTCCTTGGCGTTCTTGAGCAGGACGGACGCCGGCGTGTAGTAGATCGGCGCAAAGATCATGGTGGCGCCGGCCTGCTTGGCCTTGGTCAGCTGGTTGGTAAAGCTCGTGGCGGAGTCGTCCTTAAAGGTCTCCTCGTCAACAATCTCGAGCTTTGACTCAGCGGCCTGGGCCTTAAAGGAATCTGCGATGCCCGAAGAATAGGCGTCGCCGGAGTTATAGAACAGCACGAACTTCTCGTCCGCATACTTCTGCGCCAGGAACTTGGCAGCGTTGACACCCTGGTTGGGGTCGGTGAAGCAAACCTGGAAGACGCAATCCTTGCCGTCGGTGACGTCCTCGGAGGACGCGGACGGGGTGATCATGAACGTCTTGGGGTCGTTACCGCACTCGGCGGCAACGGCAACCGACGCACCCGTGGTGGTCGGACCGACGAGGGCCTGCATGCCCCAGTCGAGCAGGGTGTTGAAGGCGTTAACCGCCTTCTCGCCATCGGCCTGGTCGTCCTCGGCTTTGCTGGCAAGCGGCAGCTCCTTGGTCGAGAAATCCTTGCAGCCAAGCTCGACACCCTGGGTAACGGACTTGCCGTAGGACGCATTGGCGCCGGTCAGCGGGCCGATGGTGCCGATCTTAAACGAAGCGTCGCTCGAAGCGGAACCGCTGTCGCCGCCGTTGGAGGAGCAGCCAGCTAGAATGGACATCGCCCCCAGACCTGCTGCGCTCGCGATAACGCTCCTGCGATTCATAACAGGGTTCAATGACTTACCGGTGAGGCTCGACATGCGGCTCTCCTCTCAAATCTCGTCGGGTTTCGGTTACCCGACAGGCCATCCTTCGCCGTGTTCGGCGTTCGCAAAATAGTAGACGCTTTAGTTGAGAAAAGTGTCGATTATTTCAACTTTTCTTTTGCTTTGTCCATTTATCCATATTTATGCGTATTTCTATCAGTTTATGCAGTTTAGACACTTTATTGTGCGAAAGTAATGTTTCCGTTCTGTTACAGGCGTCCTTGCCCTGAATAAAACGGCCCCACCAGTCTCGTTATATGCACTTAGGCGGCGATGTACTTGCCGTCCTGAATCACATAGGCCGTAGCGGGCTTCTCGACCTGGCCCTCGTCGTTCCACGTCAGCTCGCCCGTCAGGCCCTCGACCTTGATCTTGCGCATGGCCTTGGTCAGCTGGTTGGTAAAGCTCGTGGCAGAATCGTCCTTAAAGGTCTCGGTATCGACGATGTCGAGCTTGGACGCCTTGGCCTGCTCGGCAAAGGCGTCGGCAACGCCCGAGCTGCATGTATCGCCGGAGTTGTAGAACAGGGCGATCTTGGCGTCTGCATACTTCTCAGCCAAGAACTTCGCGGCGCTGGCGCCCATGGTGGGGTCGGTGAAGCAAACCTTATGGTGCAAACGTTGACAGTTTGTTACGGAAGTTCGTTTGTAGCGAGCATGTTTCCAATGTTTCCGCAGCGTTTCGGGGGTGCCGTTTTGTGCGGCTCCTGTTGCCTGGCAAGCACGCACCCTCGGTTCACGCTAGAATGCACTCAACCTTTAAGCGGTTAATCCATCCATAAGATGCACGAAGGAGCTATCTATGAGCGAACCCCTGCGCACCGTGAACGTCGGCCTCATCGGTCTGGGAACCGTCGGCGGCGGCGTGGCCCGTCTGATCAAGAGCCACCACGATGAGTATCTGGCAGCCTACGGCATCGACCTTAAGCTGACCCGCGCCTGTGCGCTTGCCTGGGAGCAGGCCGAGGCAGCCGGTATTGAGCGTGAGGCCTTTACGAGCGACTGGCATGACGTCGTCACCGACCCAGCCGTCGACATCGTCGTCGAGCTGATCGGTGGCGAGCACCCCGCGACCGAGATCTTCACCACCGCCTTCGAGAACGGCAAGCACGTCGTCTCTGCCAACAAGGCCTTGCTGGGCCGTCATGTCGAGACGCTCGCCGAGAAGGCGCGCGCGTGCGGCGTGCAGATTAAGTGCGAGGCCAGCTGCGGCGGTGGCATCCCCATTGTCAGCACGCTTGAGCACGACCTGGTAGGCAACAAGATCCTGACCATCGCCGGCATTCTCAACGGCACCACCAACTATATCCTGTCGCGCATGGACGCCGAGGGTGCCGATTACGCCGACGTACTTGCCGACGCGCAGGCCAAGGGCTATGCCGAGGCCGACCCGTCCGCCGACGTCGACGGCTTCGACGCCGCCAGCAAGACGGCGATCCTCGCCTCCATCGGCTTTGGCACCCGCGTGACCACCGACGACGTATATCAGCAGGGCATCCGCACCATCGGTGCCGAGGACATCACCCAGGCCCGCGAGCTCGGCTACACCATCAAGCTGCTGGGCATCGCCCGCAACACCGACGCCGGCGTCGACGTTCGTGTGCACCCCACGCTGATCCCCGCCGACCACATGCTTGCCAAGGTCAACGGCGCCATGAACGCTGTCTACGTGGTAGGCGACGCCGTGGGCGAGACCATGTTCTACGGTGCCGGTGCAGGCTCCTTCCCCACTGCAAGCGCCGTCGTGGGCGACATCCTGTCGCTCTCCGAGCAGATCAGCCACGGCGTGGCTCCGCTGCCCGAGATTGAGCCCTATGGCCACAACCTCGCCTTTAAGCCCATGGACGAGCTCACGACCAAGTACTACTGTCTCTTATACACATCTGACGCTGCCGACGATCGCATAAGTGTAG
>UROM01000022.1 GCA_900549455.1 uncultured Collinsella sp.
TCTACACTTATGCGATCGTCGGCAGCGTCAGATGTGTATAAGAGACAGTTTGAAAGTGGAGCCGGCACTCGGCATATCGAGCGGCTGCTTGTCTTCGCGACGCTGACGGTAGTCGTCCATGTCAGCCTTGATCATCGCGGCGTTGCCCGGGGCGAGATTGAAAGTGGCCGAAAGCACGACGAAGCCGTCGTCGGCAATGCGGCTCTTGCGATAACCCAGGTTGAGCTCGTCGACATCGAACTCGATGATGCTGCCGCTGCCGCGGGTGCCGTCGTCGAGCATGCGGGCGGGCTTGTAGACGCGCACAGTCCCCAGCACATCGGCCATGCAGGCACCGTAGGCGCCGGCGTTCATGTAGCAGGCGCCGCCGACCGATCCGGGGATGCCCGAGATGGGCTCCATGCCGGTGAGACCGGCCTCGGCTGCCGCCGCGGCGACATCGGAAAGCAAGGCGCCGGCTGCCGCCGTGACGTGCGTGCCGTCGACGGTGATGTCGGAGAGGCCCTCGCCCAGCGCCACGACGACGCCGCGGATGCCCTTGTCGCCGACAAGCAGGTCGGAGCCGTTGCCCACGATGGTGAGTGGCAGATCGCAGCGATAGCAGGTATCGAGTGTGGCGACGAGTCCCTGCTCGGTATCGGGCGTGACAAAGACGTCAGCCGGGCCGCCGATCTTAAACGTGGTGTGTTCGCGCATGGGCTCGCTCATCAGCACGTTGTCCTCGCCGGCAACGCCAGCAAGCGCGCACAGCAGGTCCTCGTTAAAAAAGTCGTTCTCGTGCATACGAATATCCGCCTTTTGGTGGTCGTTGTCATCAATCGATTGCAATATACCCCACCCGGACGGATTTGGTGCGCTGGCGGCGATAAAACAGCCGTCCACCGGATTGGTAAAGTGTTTATCACCGAGGTAGAGGGGCAGTCGCTATACTTTCAAGAGATTGCGCGTAAACCTGGAAGGAGCGAGATGGCCAACAAAGTCACCCTCAAGCAGATCGCCCAGGAGGTGGGGCTTTCCCCCTCGTCGGTCTCGCTTGTTCTCAATAATCGGCCTTGTCGCATCTCGGAAGAAAACCGCAAGCTCATTAAAGAGGTCGCGGCGCGCAACCACTATGTTCCTAACCAGATTGCGCGTAGCTTGGTCATGCGCGAGTCGCGCACGCTGGGTCTTATCGTCCCTAACATCGAGAGCCGCTTTTTTGCCTCGCTCGCCGGCAGTTTGGAAAAGCGCTGCCGTGAGGACGGTTACGCACTCTTTATTACCAGCTCGGGCGGAAGCGCCGATGACGATCTTGAGCTGCTGCGCCAGTTGGTGACGCGCGGCGTTGACGGCGTCTTTTTGGTGGTGGGTGACGAGTTCTCCGACGACCGCGCCCTGCGCGAAGAAGTCAGCCATCTGCCTATCCCTGCCGTGATGGTCGATCGTGCCATTGAGGGACTCGAGTGCGACAAGGTGATGTTCGACCACGAGATGGGTGGCTACATGGCCACCCGCTATCTGATCGAGCAGGGTCACTGTCGCATTGCCTGCTTGGTTAACGCGCGCCGTTCCAATACAGGTCGCAAGCGACTTGCCGGCTATGAGCGCGCGCTGCGTGAGGTTGGCCTGCCTATCGACGCACGTTTGGAGTTTGAGAGCGAGTACTACATTCCGAGTGCATACGAGGCCTCGGAGGCGGTACTCGCAACCGATGCCACCGCCGTGTTCGCAAGCTCGGACAACATTGCCCTCGGTTTGCTCAAGCGCTTGCACGAGATGGGGAAGAGCATCCCGGGCGATATCTCGGTGGTGAGCTATGACAACTCGGCGGCAGACGTCCTCTTTGAGCCGGCACTGACCGCCATTGAGCAGGATCCTGGCGTGCTCGCGGAGCATGCTTTTGGCTGCATGTCCAAGCGTCTTGCCGGTAGGGGCGGTAGGCGTGCCGAAGAGGTCGTCCTGGAGCCGGCACTTATCGTTAAGGGCAGCGTGCTCAAGCTTACTAAACACAACTAAACACGTTTATCAATTTGCAGAGACTGAATGTGGAGCACCTGTGACAGGCAATGCCGCAGGTGAATGTCGCGTTTTGTTGATCGATGCGATTGATAAGGATGATAAAACGTTTTTTCACCATGATAAAACGTTTTAGCAAATATACTAGTCCCAACGAATGGTTGCCGTATCGGAGGGTGACCGCACAGCGAAGGGACATAAACAATGGCTAAAACACTGGGGACGCCGTGGCAAAAGCTGGGACACGAGGTGCCGGCTTCCGAGCTCGAGGGCGTCGATCTGTATTGGCGCGCATCGAACTATCTGTCCGTCGGTCAGATCTACCTTCGCTCTAACCCGCTGATGCGCACCGACTTTGTTGATGAGAAAACCGGTGAGGTGCGCGACTTTGGTCGTCCGGACGTTAAGCACCGTCTGGTCGGTCACTGGGGCACCACGCCCGGCATCAACTTCCTGTTCGGTCATGTCAACCGCCTCATCGCCGATCACAACCAGAACGCCATTTTCTTGATGGGCCCGGGTCACGGTGGCCCCGCCGGTACCGCCCAGTCGCTGCTCGATGGTACCTACCGTGAGATTCGCCCCGACATCACCAATGACGAGGCTGGCCTGCAGAAGTTCTTCCGCCAGTTCTCTTATCCCGGCGGCATCCCGAGCCACTTTGCGCCCGAGACGCCCGGCTCCATCCACGAGGGCGGCGAGCTCGGCTACACGCTCAGCCACGCCTACGGCGCCGTCATGGACAACCCGAGCCTGCTGGCCGTGGCCGTGGTGGGCGACGGCGAGTCCGAGACCGGTCCGCTTGCGACTTCCTGGCAGTCCAACAAGCTCGTGAACCCGGCAACCGACGGTATCGTCCTGCCGATCCTGCACCTCAACGGCTACAAGATTGCCAATCCCACCATCCTTGCCCGCGTGTCCGACGAAGAGCTCACCAAGTTCTTTGAGGGCATGGGCTATAAGCCGCACTTCTTTGTCGCCGGTTTCGACGATGAGAGCCATGCAAGCATTCACGCGCGTTTTGCCGCCCTGTTCGAGCAGGTCTTCGATGAGATCTGCGACATCAAGGCCACCGCTATGGCTCAGGCCACTGCGGGCGAGACCGTGGTCCGTCCGGCCTATCCCATGATCGTGTTCCGTACGCCCAAGGGTTGGACCTGCCCCAAGCAGATTGATGGCAAGAAGACCGAGGACTCCTGGCGCGCCCATCAGGTGCCGCTGGCGAGTGCCAAGGACACCCACGAGCACTTCCGCGTGCTGCGCGAGTGGCTGCGCTCCTACAAGCCCGAGGAGCTCTTTACGCCCGAGGGTCAGGTGCGCCCCGAGGTGACGGCCTTTATGCCGACCGGTGAGCTGCGCATCGGCGCCAACCCCAATGCAAACGGCGGCAAGGTGCGCCGCGAGCTCGAGCTCCCCGATATTCATGCCCACGAGATCCCCGTCGCAAGCAAGGGCCACGGCTGGGGCTCCACTGAGGCCGCCCGCGTCTTTGGCGAGTACACTGCCGACGTTCTGGCCAAGAACATGGACGATTTCCGCATTTTCGGTCCCGACGAGACTGCGTCCAACCGCCTGCAGGCTGCCTACAAGGTGACCAAGAAGCAGTGGGATGCCGGCTTCTACGAGGACGATGCCAACGACGAGCTGCTGGCCGGTTCCGGTAAGGTTGTCGAGCAGCTGTCCGAGCACCAGTGCGAGGGCTTCCTCGAGGCATACGTGCTCACCGGCCGCTCGGGTGTGTGGAGCTCCTACGAGAGCTTTGTCCACGTGGTCGATTCCATGGTCAACCAGCACTGCAAATGGCTCGAGGCCACCAAGCGCGAGATTCCGTGGCGTGCCCCCATTAGCGGTCTCAACATTTTGCTGTCGAGCCATGTCTGGCGTCAGGACCACAACGGCTTCTCGCACCAGGACCCCGGCTTTATCGACCTGCTGCTCAACAAGGCCAACGACACGCATATCGTGAATGCCTACTATCCGGCCGACGCCAACATGGCGCTTGCCGTTGCCGAGCGCGTCTACCAGTCCACCGACTGCGTCAACGCCATCTTCTGTGGCAAGCAGCCCGCCCCCACCTTCCAGACGGTCGACGAGGCCAGGTCCGAGCTCGCCGAGGGCGTAGCGACCTGGGAGTGGGCATCGACTGCCGATTCGCTCGCAGAGGCCGACGTCGTGGTCGCCACGTGCGGTGACGTACCGACGCTCGAGGCTCTGGCTGCAACCGACATGCTGCGCGAGCTGGGCATTAAGGTGTGGTTCGTCAACGTGGTCGACCTGCTCAAGATCCAGAACGTCTGCGAGAACGACCAAGCCATCAGCGATGAGCGCTGGGCTGAGCTGTTTGGCCTCGGCGAGAAGCCCGTGCTCTTTGCGTTCCACGCCTATGCCGGCACGATCCGCCGTCTGATCTGGAACCGCCCCGGCCACGATGCCTTCCGCGTCCACGGCTACGAGGAGAAGGGCTCCACGACCACGCCGTTCGACATGCTGCGCCTGAACAACATGGACCGCTGGGCCCTGGCCGCCGACGTGCTGCGCATGGTCGACGCTGATAAGTTTGCCGAGCAGATTGATGAGTGGGAGGCTTTCCGCACCGAGGCCTTTGAGTTCGCGTGCGACGAGGGCTTCGATCACCCGGCCTTCACCGACTGGGTCTGGCCCGACGCCGCAGCCGCAACTGCTGCCGACGGCGTGCTCTCCGCAACGCAGATGACCGCTGGCGACAACGAATAGCATCCGGGACGGTCTCGCGCTGGGGCCGCCTCCGGGCGGGCGCCTTCCTCTGAGAAGTGGGCTTCGCGAACTTCTCAGAGGAAGGCGCCCGCCCGGAGGCGGCCCTCTCGACTGTTTCGATATGCGGGGCTGAGATTTTTTTGATGCAATGGGGAGCTTGCTGATACTGCCTTGGGGGTTGTATATCTTTCTTTAGTCAGCCAGCGATACATTGCCGGGGCCGGGGTGCCTGCTTTGTTTTGAGAAGTTCGCGAAGCCCACTTCTCAAAACAAAGCAGGCACCCCGGCCCTCGTGGAATAGATAAGGGGGATGCATGAGCTTTACGAGTGTGGCGCTTCAGATGTTGACGGTTTCGTTGCCCATTTTGTTGGGGTGGTGTATCGCCAAACTGGGGTTTATGAAAGCGGAGTTCGAGCGCGAGCTATCGCATCTGCTGCTGCAGGTGGCGCTGCCGTGCTTGGTGCTTTCGTCAGCGCTGGGCGATGATGTGAAGCTTCCGAGCATTGCCGATACGTTTTCGCTCATGGGTCTGTCCTTTGCGATGTATATGGTGGCGATCGTCATCGCGTTTGCTGTCACCGCTGCTCTTCGCGTTC
The DNA here is from genome assembly GCA_900549455.1 of uncultured Collinsella sp. GTDB lineage: Bacteria > Actinomycetota > Coriobacteriia > Coriobacteriales > Coriobacteriaceae > Collinsella. The sequence continues at coordinate 5,326 of UROM01000022.1, forward strand.
CCAAAGGGACGGAATGCTCGTATCGCTTCGCCGTGCTTTTCGGTAATGCCGGGTTTATCGGTTTTCCGGTTATTTCGGCGGTGTTGGGAAAACAGGCGCTGTTGTATGCATCGATTGCGCTTATCCCCCTAAACTTGCTTATGTTTACCGTCGGCATCATGTTATTTAGCGGAATGAATGGTGGCCTCAAAAAGCAGATACGCAATATTGCCGCTTGCTGTAAGAGTCCCGGTCTCATTGCAAGTGTTGTTGTGCTTGGGATCGTACTAACCGGATGGACCGATTGGGGCGTGTTGGGCGACTCGATTTCTATCGTTGGCACCATGACCACTCCGGCGGCATTGTTGCTCATGGGGTCGTCTATCGCCAAGTATCGTCCGCTCGAGATGCTCACCAACTGGCGTGCCTATGTCGTCGTGGCATTTCGCCTGGTTGTCGTGCCGGTGGCATGTCTTGCCGTCGCGCGCTTGTGGCCAGGCATGACGCCCATGTTTATCACGACGCTTGTGCTCGAGATGGCAATGCCGGTGGGTAGCAACGGTACGCTGTACTGCCTTCAATACGGTAAGGATGCACGCCCCATGATGCAGTGCACGTTTTTGTCGATCGTCTGCTCCATTCTGACTATCCCGCTCGTAACCACGCTGTGCGGGTAGGCATGCGGGACGGCCTCGCGCTGGGGCCTGCTCCGGGCGGGGTGCCCTGCTCCGGGAAGTGGGCTTCGCGAACTTCCCGGAGCAGGGCACCCCGCCCGGAGCAGGCCCTCTCGACCGTTTCGATATGCGGGGGCTGATTCTTTTTTATGCAATGTGTTCCTATAGTTTTGTCAACCGTCGGGGCCACTCCCGGTAGGGCATCCGGTCGCGCATCACGGCGTATATCGCCCTGAGCCGCTTCCTCGCGACGACCTTGAGCGCCCGCCCGTGCCGTTTCCCGGGGATGGACCGCGCCACCCCCGGACCCTGCGCGCCAAAGGGACGAGTCCCCTTGGAACCCCGTCTATTGCTCTCAACACGGAAACAGGGGAGTGGGGGATACGGGTTGTAAGATGCCGACGGGCGAGCGCTATGCTGTCTCAAGTCCGCATGTAGCTTGGTCGGAGGCCGTCTCTGCGTCTCAAGGCGGGCAGTGGATTCTGGCAATCGAACTTCTTCGTATCTGTTCACTGAGACTTGAGCGATGCGCTCCGCACAAATAATGTCGCCGAAGTATGCGGAATATCAGAAGAGAGATTGCGGGGCGTAAGTCAGCGCATGAAGAGCTGCCCGTCGTTTTGATAATGACATAATTAAGTGGCAAACTGAAGCGATCGGAGCGACCATGATTCTTGACAGCCTGCGTAACAGCGCGTCTTTTAATGAAACCGACCGAGCCATTGCTACCTATCTGCTCAATCATACCGGCGACCTTAAGACCCTCACTATGGCAAAGCTCGCACAGGAGACTTACACTTCGAACGCGACTATCATCCGCTTTTGTAAGAAATTGGGCCTAAGCGGCTATCGAGAGTTGATTATGCAGCTCATCCAGGAGATAAGCGGAGACTATCTTCTGGCTGCCACTGTCGATCACAATCGTCCTTTTGGCAGTACCGATTCAATTGAGGCCATCGAGGGCAACCTTGCAAATCTCCTGAAGGGCGTCATAGATCAAACGAAAATCGAGCTCGATAGCGCCAAATTGAGCATAATCGCCAAGGCAGTTCTTAGCGCCCCGCGAATTTACATCTTTGCTAAAGGGGAAAGCTATCTGGCGGGAAGTATCTTTCGCAACAATCTTCTCAAGCTCGATCGTCATGTCACCATGGCAGACGACGGGGGCCTGCAGACGCTGCACGTTAAGAACGGTAGGCCCGGCGACCTGTTTTTATTCCTAAGCTACAGCGGCATTCACTATGATTATTCCAAATACGCCACCGCTCTTTCCGAGCGTGGAATCAAGCCGTGTTTAATCACGGCGTTTTCTGATTCGGCGCTCGCCAGGCAATGCGACACTGTCTTGCTCATTCCAAAATCAGAGCGCGTGATTGGAAAGGTTGCCAATTACTCTTCCATGATCTCGCTCACGTATACGCTTCAGGTTATTTATTCGCTTATATTCAATCAGGATTATCAAGAGAACTATCGTGTAAAACACGAGGCCGATTCGTTCATCTTTACGAGTTTTGCGGAGATTTAGTCATAAAAAAGGTGACCCCAAAGCATTTTTGCCTTGAGGCCACCTTTTGTGCTTTTGCTATTTGGATGGCTTCTCTACTTCAGCTCAGGCCAATAGCCCTTGTTCGCCTCGATCATGTCGTCCAAGACTTCCTTGGCCACGCGGGCTGAGGGAATCGTGCGATTGAGGGTGAAGGCCTCGAGTGCCTTCTGGTAGGAGCCTTCGATAACGGCCTCGACCACAAGGCCCTCGCAGGCATCCTGCTGTTCGATAAGGCCCTTGTAGAAGCGGGGAATCTTCCCGACGCGGATCGGTTCGGCTCCTCGATCGGTGATGTACGCCGGAATTTCGACCGTTGCGTCGTCAGAGAGATTCTCGATTGCACCATTATTGGGCACAATCACCAGCTGGCGATGGCGCAGGTCTTTCGCCAGGGACTTGACGACATCGACAATGAACCTGCCGTGGACGCCTACATAGAACTGCGTGAGATCGACCTTTTCACCGCGCTTAAGCGCCGCAGATGCGTCGAAGATACGCTTTTCGCGGCCGTTTACGACCTGCATGCCACGCGTGTTATTGATGTCCATGTACTCCACGCAGGCATCGGGCAACAGGTAATACTGGTAATAGGTGTTGGGGAGGTAATCCTGGAATAGCGTAGAAATCGTTGCCGCATTCTTGAAGGTGTGGGCCCAGTCTGGGTCCTTTACCAATGCGTCATTGAGGCTTGCCTCGGAAATGTAACCGTACTTACGCACGTGCTCTTTGAGCTTGTCCGTAACGTCGACGCCCTTGCAGCGTACGCTGGTATACCACCCAAAGTGATTGAGGCCAAAGTAGTCGACTTCAATGTCGTCGAGTTCGCAGCCCAAAATCTCCGCCATGCGGGCTTCAATCTCTACCGGCATATCGCAGATGTCGAGAATGCGAGCGTTTGGACGCAGCTTGTGCATCGCCTTGGCTACGATGGCAGCGGGGTTAGAGTAGTTGACGATCCAGTAGTCCTTGCAGGCGTACTTCTCGCAGAAATCGACAAGCTCGCACATGGGGAAGATGGTCCTCATGCCATAGGCCATGCCACCTGCTCCGCAGGTTTCTTGGCCGACTACGCCATGGCGCAGGCTGATCTGCTCATCCTGGATACGCATCTTGAGCCCGCCCACGCGCATCTGCGCCATAACAAAGTTCGCATCTGTAAACGCCTCTTTGGGGTCGACGGTTACATGCAAGGGGATCTCGGGGGCAAGGTCATCGATAACTGCCTTAACCACCACAGCGACCGTGTCCTGGCGTTCCTTGTCGATGTCATAGAGCCAAAGCTCACGAATCCCCAGTTCGTCCTTTTGATCAAGCAGGTCTTTGACGATACCGGCGGTATAGGTGCTGCCGCCGCCGCAGATGACAATCTTGTATCCGTTCATGTTGTTCATGCCTTTCAAATCAAATTGAGCTGCAGACAATCTTGGTTACTATCTGCACGAAGTAGGTAGCAATGTTGATGACCGCCGCCATGCCTGCAATGCTGCCTGCGTCCGCGTGCCTTCCTGAACGCCGGGTCCAAACCGCAGCGAGTAGACCCAGGAGCGGCCAGATAAAACCGCATGCGAATGCAGCAATAAGTACGAGAAGACCCCTTGTCGACTTTTCTTTGTACATGTTGAGCAGGCGTTCGAACATGCCTTGGATTGAATGAAACGTTTTGGTCAACATGAGGTCTCCTCGCTCCTCGCTTATCGCTTATCGCTTATCGCTGAAGCGACTGTTAATCTTCCAGATTAAGGATGGGACGCAGCAGGTCGAAGACGGAGTGCACGTTGGTTCCCACGACAATTTGGACATTGGTGCCGTTCTTAAACAGGCCCTTGTCGATAGCCTTCTTGATGGTCTCTTCGTTGACCTTGTTGGGATCTTTGACTTCGACACGGAGACGAGTCATGCAGCAGCCCATGGTGTTGATATTGTCCTTGCCGCCAAGGCCGTTGATGATGTTCTGCACCATCTCCTGCTGTTTTGCGTCGACTTCCGGAGTTCCGGAGGACTCGAGAGCATTGTTGTCTCCGGAGACCTCTGCAGACCACTCTGCGGAACGGCCGGGCGTCATGAGGTTGAGTTTCTTGATCACCATCGCCAGAACGATGAACGAAACGGCGGCAAACACGATGCCCAAGACGATGTAAATCGGGAACTTGGTGACGCCCATTGGCAAAGGCAGGCCGACCGTGAGCAGCTCGATGCCACCGTACATGTTAAGCAAGCGGACTCCCAGGACAAACAGGAGCATCTCGCCCAGTCCGTAGAACAGGCTGTAGGCAACCCAGAGAATCGGAGACGCGAACAGGATCATGAAGTCGAGCGGCTCAGTGATGCCGGAGAGCATGGCGGTGATGTAAATGGGCACCAGCATGGCTGCGACGGCTTTTCGATTCTCCGGACGGGAAGTTGCAATCATTGCGAGCACGGTGCCGAGGGTTACGAATTCCTTGCCAAAGCCGAACATGGCAAAGCGGACAGAGGGGTCGACTGTGGTGAGGGATCCGTCGGCGATATGGGGAAGCTCGGCATAGAAGATGTTTGCTGCGCCGGAAACACTCTGGCCGGCGACGACCGCCGTGCCGCCAATCGCGGAGTAGTCAAACGGCATCCACATAAAGTGGTGCATGCCGAGAGGTACGAGGACGCGGTTCAGGAAGCCGTAAATGAAAACGCCCAGACCACCCGAGGCTGCGATGAATGAAGACGCGTTGCTGATGGCGTTGGCGATAGGGGGCCACACGATAGTCGCTCCGATGCCGAAGACAATGCTCAGAGGAATCATCGCCAGAAGGGCCAGGCGGGGTCCGCCGTAAATCCGGATATAGTCCGATACCTTTACGTCGATCAGTTTGTTATAGAGCCAACCGCAGAAGCATCCGATGAGTACGCCGCCGAAGACGTTGACATCGGTAACTTGAAGACCCAGTACCGTTGCCTGGCCAGTGCCATACAGACCCATCGCGCCAGCTTTTGCCAGCTGATCGGTGAGCGTCAGGTAGGCGTTGTTGACATACAGGAACATGAGGTAACTAATAAGTCCAAACACTGCCGCGTTGGATTTTTGCTTCTTTGCGAAGCCTGCCGTTAGGCCGACTGCGAAAATCACCGGCAGGTTGCCGATCACCGCGGAGTTGGTTGCCGCGGAGAGCAGCGTGCCCAGATCTGCGACAACTCCGCTGCCGAGCGAGCATACCGTGGCGATGGCCAAAATGATGCCCGTTACCGAAAGGTACAAAATAGGGTCGACGATAACGCGGCCAAAGTTCTGGAAGGCCGTTTTGACTTTATCCATCTCTTCCCCTCTCCTAACTAATCTCGGGGGCTTGCCCCTTAGGCAGAGACGACACTCGCATACTTGCCGGCGTCAGGTGTTGATGTCGCCTCTGTTTACGGATTTCATGATAGTTGGGGTGTTTGCAAACAGGGCGGGCTGGAACAAACGGTTCTTAAAAACAAGTGCGACTAATCTATTTCGTTGTTACCATCTTTCCATTTCGGTCAGCGGTATTCTTTTTTGGTCAAACGGTTTTAAGTGTGAATGACTAACTGCACCTCAGACAATCCCTATTTCACCGCAACTTATGAAGGGATGGCTAGGCTAGGGGCGTGAGTTTCCATTCGCCGGTGGCGTGAGGGATGTCGAAGGTTCGATAGCCGCAGTCGTAGACGTGGGCCTGGGCCTCGCGGATGCTCCAGCAAATATCGCAGGCTCGGTGCGCATCCGAACCAAAGGTAATCGGCACCTCGGCATGGGCAAAGCAACGCAGCAGCCCGGTCGCGGGATAGTAGTCGTCCAAGCCCTTGCGCAGTGCGGCCCTCGATGCGACGAGCGCGCTGGGGACCGAAATCGACTGGAAAGGTGGGTTGCGCGCGGGGGTCACCACGCGGCATCGGTCTTGCTCCGAATCATGTACATCAGCCTCCAAAAGCTGCAAAAAATGACATGTTTGGAGGCTGACGTACATGTTTGGCTGAGGCGGTGGAGTGTCGGTTTCTTGCGGACAGGGAAAATCGCGCTCATCGCGCTCCGCCACATCCACGCCGCCCGCGATGTGTTAGCGTTTGGGTGAACAAAACGAGCCCGTGCGGAAAGGAGCCGGACCGTATGCCATGCGATAGCAAATCTCCGCTGTCCCGCGAGACCGATGCGCCCGAGACCATCGTCAAACTGGAATGCGATATCGACGACGCGTCGCCCGAGGTGCTCGCCTACGCCGCCGACCGCCTGCGCGAGGCCGGTGCGCGCGAGGTGCATTGGCTACCCCTCTATTGCAAGAAGGGCCGTCCCGGCTGGCAGCTGCAGGTAATCTGCACCCACGAGGATATCGAGCGCCTGCAGACGATTATCTTTTTGGAAACCACGACCAATGGCATCCGCCGCCAGGTTATGGAGCGCGTTTGCCTGCCACGCCGCTTTGAGCGCGTAACGACGCTATGGGGCGATGTATCCGTCAAGGTAGCCACCCTGCCCGACGGCAGCGAGCGCGCGGCACCCGAGTACGAAGACTGCGCCCGCCTTGCCCGTGAGCACAACGTGCCGCTCCAACGTGTGATGCAGGCGGCCCAGAGTACGGCACTGCGATTTGAGTAACACGGCCGAGCGACGCGACGCGCCCGGCCACATCAACCCCACTCCGAAAGGACTCCCCATGAAATACCTTATCGCCTCCGACATCCACGGATCGGCATATTGGACCGAGCGCCTCTGCGCCGCCATCGAGTCCGAGCAGCCCGACCGCATCGTCCTGCTGGGCGACCTGCTTTATCACGGTCCGCGCAACGACCTGCCGCGCGACTACGCCCCCAAGCGCGTGATCCCGCTGCTCAACGCCCTGGCCGACCGCATCATCGCGGTGCGCGGCAACTGTGACGCCGAGGTCGACCAGATGGTCCTCGACTTTCCCGTCATGGCGGACTACGCCACGCTGTTCGACGAGACCGGCCGCGAGCTGTTCCTGACGCACGGCCATGTTTTTGGCGCCGGCATGCACAACAGCATCGACCACGCGCCTGCGCTTCCCGAGGGCTCCGCGCTCGTTTACGGCCACACGCACATAAAGGTTAACGAGGAAAGCACCGCGCACCCGGGCCTGTGGCTCTTCAACCCCGGCAGCGTGAGCATTCCCAAGGACGGCTCGCACAGCTACGGTATCTACGAGGGCGGCGCGTTCTGCCACGTGATCATGGAGGAGGACTAACCATGCCCGAGCATATGGCTCATCAAAATGCCGAGGGTTCGCGCGACCTGTCCACGCTGGTCGACGCGTCGGCCGAGCTGCAGCATCTGGTGCAGACCATCTGGCGTCTGCGTCAGCCCGATGGCTGCCCGTGGGATCGCGAGCAGACGCACCGTAGCATCGGCAAGAACATGATCGAGGAAGCCTACGAGGCGCTCGATTGCATCGAGGCCGATGATGCCACGCATCTGCGCGAGGAGCTGGGCGACGTGCTCATGCAGGTAGTGCTGCATGCGCAGATCGCGGCGGACGCCGGCGAGTTTACGCTGGCCGACGTGGCGCGCGATATCGACGCCAAGCTCATCCGACGCCATCCGCATGTGTTTGGCGATGCAGATGCCGATAGCTCCGACGAGGTGCTCAAGATTTGGGATGAGGTCAAACTTGCCGAGAAGGCTGCCAAGGACAAGGCCGTGGCAGCAGGCGAGGCTGCACCCGAGGGCCTGCTCGACGGCGTGCCCACGCATCTGCCGGCGCTGATGCAGGCCCAGAAGGTGTCGCGCAAGGCGGCTGCCGTGGGCTTTGAGTGGGAGACGGTCCAGGATGTGTGGGACGAGGTCGCCGAGGAGCGTGCCGAGTTTGAGGCCGAGGAGCCCGGCTCGCCCGAGCGCGAGATGGAGTTTGGCGACCTGCTCTTTGCCCTGGTCAACGTTGCACGCAAAGAGGGTATCGATGCCGAGAGCGCCCTGCGCGCGAGCACGGCCAAGTTTCGCCGTCGCTGGGCTGCGATGGAGCAGATGTCGGCCGACGCCCACGTGGATCTGGCTGAGCTTTCGACCCACGGTCTCAACGACCTGTGGGATGCCGCCAAGGCAGAGGAGTAAGACCGCGGGAACGACGGGCTGACATGCCTCATCGTTCCCGCTAAATTTTTCGAAAAACAATTGTATCCCTTGGCTAACTTAGGGCATAATGCAAAAAGTGCGATATGGCTAACTTACGGAGGCGCACCGATGGTTCACAGTCGGCCAGTCGCTTGCATCAACTACGTTTCCAAGTGAGAGGGAGACAACATGAGTGACATTTTGAACGTCTACGGTCGCGAGGTGCTCGACAGCCGCGGTAACCCCACCGTCGAGGTCGAGGTCGTGCTCGAGGACGGCAGCTTCGGTCGTGCGATGGTGCCTTCGGGCGCTTCGACCGGCGCTTTCGAAGCTTGCGAGCTGCGCGACGGCGACAAGGGCCGCTACCTGGGCAAGGGCGTTTCGCAGGCCGTCGAGCATGTCAACAACGAGTGCGCCGATGCCGTCGTGGGCCTCGATGCCTTCGATCAGCGTGCCGTTGACGCTGCACTGATTGCCGCCGACGGCACGCCCAACAAAACCAAGCTCGGCGCCAACGCCATTCTGGGCGTATCGTTGGCCGTTGCCCGCGCTGCGGCAGAGTCGGCGGGCCTGTCGCTGTACCAGTATCTGGGCGGCGTTAACGCCCACCTGCTGCCCACGCCCATGATGAACATCCTCAACGGCGGCGTTCATGCCGACAACAACGTTGACTTCCAGGAGTTCATGATCATGCCGGTGGGTGCTCCGAGCTTTGCCGAGGGCCTGCGCTGGTGCGCCGAGGTCTATCACACCCTCAAGGGCGTGATGCACGAGGCCGGCCTTGGCGGCGGCGTGGGCGACGAGGGCGGCTTCGCGCCCAACCTCAAGACCAATGCCGAGCCGTTCGAGTACATCACCAAGGCCGTCGAGAAGGCTGGCTTTAAGCCCGGCGTCGACTTCATGTACGCCATGGACCCGGCATCGACCGAGTTCTACAACGCCGAGACCGGTATGTACGAGCTCAAGGGCGAGGGCGTTGAGTACACGAGCGCTCAGATGGTCGATTACTGGGAGAAGCTCGTCGACACCTATCCCATCATCTCCATCGAGGATGGCATGGCAGAGGAGGACTGGGACGGCTGGGTTGAGCTCACCCGCCGCATTGGCAACAAGGTGCAGCTGGTGGGCGACGACCTGTTCGTCACCAACACCGAGCGCCTCAAGAAGGGCATCGAGCTGGGCGCCGCCAACGCGATTCTGGTCAAGGTCAACCAGATCGGCACGCTCACCGAGTCGCTCGAGGCCATCGAAACCGCCAAGGAGGCCGGCTACGCTTGCATCGTGAGCCATCGTTCCGGCGAGACCGAGGACTCCACGATCGCCGACCTGGTCGTGGGTGTTAACGCCGGTCAGATCAAGTCGGGCGCCCCGTGCCGCAGCGACCGTATCGCCAAGTACAACCAGCTCATCCGCATCGAGGACGAGCTCGAGGGCAGCGCGCGCTACGCCGGCAAGGCCGCGTTCTACAACATTCGCTAGGCAGCGGCGTGTGCGGGGACGGGGCTGACTCGGATTCGCCTCGCTTCCGCCGGGCACTGTTGAGCACCATTGGGCGCTGGGCCATACGGCTCAGCGCCTTTTTTATGTCGAGCAAAGGCTGACGAAGGCGGTGCGGGCGCTCGTGCTATAACTAAAGGACTTAGCGCAAACAAACCTCAACCGCACAAGGCGCACATGGATCAGATTTACGACAACAGGTATTATTCCGCCGGTTCGCGCGAGCCGTCGCCTCGATCTGCACGTACGATGCAGCTCAGCGGGTCCGACTACGGCGGCGCCGATCGACGCGCACAGCGTCCAGCAAGCGCCTCACACCCCCGTGCTCAAATGAATATGCCGACGGAGCGCCCGCCGCGTTCGGTGAGCCCGACGCGTGCTCAGCGCCCCTCGGCTCAAACGCATGAAAAGTCGGCCAGGCCCTCGAGCCGTCTCTCCGGTTCGGACTTTATGCGCTACGCCAACGACAACGCGGTGGTCAAGGCAATCTACGACTTTACCCATGGACCCCAACGCGGGCTGTTTATTGGCATTGTTGTCGTTCTGGTGCTCGTGAGCCTGTACTTTCCCGTGCGCGACCTCTACGTCGCCAAACGCTCGAGCGATATCTTGGCCAAGCAGGTCGAGATTCGCCAGCAGTACAACGACGAGCTGCAGAAAAGCGTCGACAAACTGCTCTCGGAGGAGGGCATTAAGGACGCGGCGACCGAGGACCTGGGCCTGGTGATGCCCGGCGAAACCAAGATTGACGTGCTGGGCCTGGACGACGATTCGGACTCGTCGTCGAGCAAAAAGTCCTCGAACGCCAAGAAGGCCAGCGAAGTCGCCAAAGAGATCGAAGAGGTCGGCAAGGACGCGCCGTGGTACATCCAGACGCTCGATATGCTGTTTGGGTTTAACGGCGTCGAGGGCCAGACGGTCGTGTCCAACGGCAAATAGCGCCCGGAGGGGAGCCTGAAATGACGCATTGCGACAAACGATATAAGGTGGCGGCGATTGACCTGGGAACGGTGTCGTCGCGACTGGTGTTGGCCCAGGTCGAGGGCGGGGCGATCGTGGAATCGTCCAAGCATACCGAGATTACCGACTTGGGCGAGGGTGTGGACGCGACGGGGTGCTTTTGCGAAGCGGCCGTTGAGCGCGTGCTCGCTGCGTGTCGCATGTTTGTGGACGAGGCCCGTGCCTTTGGGGCCGCGTGCATATGCACCACGTGCACGAGTGCCGCGCGCGATGCGTCCAATGCCGCGCTGCTACTGGACGGCCTGCGCGAGCTGGGACTCGAGCCGCAGGTGATTCCGGGCGAGGTCGAGGCGCGCTTGACGTTTTTTGGCGTGGCGCACGACTTTGCTGGTGAGCGCATCATTGTTGCCGATTCGGGCGGCGGATCCACGGAGCTCGCGACGGGCGTCTATGCGCCGGAGCGCGACGTCTTCGCGCTGGAGGGAACTCGCTCGCTGGACATCGGTTGCCGCCGCGTGACCGAGCGGTTTTTCTTGGCACTGCCGCCGTCGACGGACGAGCTTGCGGCTGCTGCCGGCTGGGCAAACGAGCAGTTTACGGGCTACTTTGAGAGTCTGCCTGTCGACTTTGAGCGTGCCGAGCGCCTGGTCGCGGTGGGTGGTACTGTCACCACGCTCGTGGCACTCGTTCACGAGCTGGAGCCGTATGATTCGAGCTTTGTGCACCTGCGCGAGCTTTCGTTGGACCAGGTTTCGGCCGCTATCGAGCGTATGTCCGCGCTGGATGTTGCGGGCATTGCCGCGTTGCCGGGCGTGCAACCCAAGCGCGCGGGCGTGATCTTGGCAGGTGCCGCGGTGATCCGCGAACTCATGCGTGCCGGCGGCTACAAGACGCTCACCGTAAGCGAGAACAGCCTACTCGCCGGCATGGCCGCCACCATCAACGAGACCCTCGACGGCGCCATCCCCACCATCGGCTGGACCCCGAGCCTGAGCGTCCTTTAACCATCCTTCTCTGAGTTGCGGCGAAATAGTTCCTAAATAAGCTGGTAAACGGTATAAACAGGATCTATTCCACCGCAACTTAGAGCCTTACCGGCGTTCAAAAGAAACGGGCCCGCATCCCAAAGGGACACGGGCTCGTAAGTAATACATGGTAGGGGCGGTGGGACTCGAACCCACAATCCTTGCGGCGAGAGATTTTAAGTCTCCTGCGTATGCCAATTCCGCCACGCCCCCGTGAGACTAGAAGTCTAGCACAAGCCGTCCGTTACGCGTTGACAGCCATCGAGTGCCGGCCCGACTTTTCCAAGTACTCGGCAAACTTGGCCTCGTCGCCCTTGTTCTTGTACTGTAGGGCCAACAGGTACTCCAAGCGGCAACCCTTAACCTTATCGTCGCCGGCCTCCTCGAGCATGCGCTCCAGCTCGGGAATATCGTTGTGGCGCTTCAAGATCATCGTGTCGTACATCAGTTGGCATTCGTGCGCGACTGCCTCGGCCTGGCCGCCCTCAAAGCCTTTGATCTCGTGCAACAACTCCTTGGACTTTTTGCGGTCCTCCTGACCAACGTAGTAGTTAAAAGCTTTGATCACCAGGTCGACGCGCTGCATTTTGGGCAGGTTGAGCCCCAGCAGCAAATCGAACATCTCGTCGGCGCGCTTGTGGTCCTCGCGCAGCAGATAGGAGTTCAGGCGCAGGTAGTCGCGGTTGTAGCGCGGGTACAGCATACTGGTGAGTTTGGCGTCGAGCAGGCGATCGAACTCGTCCCACTGCTTAGCGGCCATAAGCTGCTGCAGGCGTTTAAACGTGGTGCGTTTTTTTACACTAAAGAACACCGATATGGCGATACAAATAATGACGACGGCGGTCCAGAGTGTGCGGGAATCGGGCATATTGAGCTCCTCAGTCGCTCGTAAAACAAGCGGTATGACAATGCGTGCTAGATGTATTATACGCAGCGTGCAAGCAAACTGGCACAAAAGCGCATCGAGGCCGAGCGTCATCGCTCGCTGCGGTACACTTACCTAAAGTAAACCATGAAGGGAGACATTACCTATGAAGAAGATCGTTTTGGCTTGCGGTGCTGGCGCTGCTACTTCCACGCTCGTTGCCCAGAAGGTCGCCACCATGCTCGACGCCAACGGCTATGCCGGCAAGTATGAGATCGTGCAGTGCGCCATCTCCGAGGCCAAGGACGCTTGCGACGAGGGCGCCGACCTGCTGATCGCCACCACCGTTGCCCCCGAGGGCCTCACCTGCCCGTACGTGAGCGGCGTGCCCTTCATGACCGGCATGAACCGCGTCGCTGCCGAGAAGGCCGTTCTCGACGTTATGGCTCAGTAGGCGCTACCTGTATGAATGAGCAGAACGCCAATCCGGTCGAGCTCTTTGGCATGCGCGTTGCCCATGTGGGCATTAACGCCACCGACCCGGCAGACGCCCTGGAGATCGCGGAGCTGTTCTCGATGATGATGGGCCTGCCCGTCATCGAGACCCCGGTTTCGTACTTCAACGATTCGCTGGTCGAGGTCATGAAGCAGAACGGTCGTGGCGCTAAGGGCCACATCGGCTTTGCCGTCAACGACATCGATGCGGCCGAGAAGTGGTTTGCCGAGCGCGGGCTCGAGGTCAACGAGGAGTCGCGCGTGCTGCTGCCCGACGGCGGCACCAAGCTCGTGTACTTTAAGCGCGAGTTCGCCGGCTTCGCCGTGCACCTGTGCCGCGAGTAGCGCACAAGCTGCTATAGCTAGCAAAAAGGGATAGAGCCGCGTGGCCCTATCCCTTTATTTATGCCGAGGGGCATCCCTACCGCGGCAGGCGAATCGTAAAGCGGCTGCCGACGCCCTCGACTGAGGTCACGCCAATGACACCGCCATGGCTATCGACGATCCACTTGGCAATGGCAAGCCCCAGACCCGAGCCCTGCGCGCCGGCATCGCGTGCGTTGTCGGCGCGATAGAACCGTTCAAAAGCGTGAGCTGCAGATTCCTGGTTCATGCCGATGCCCTCGTCCTCAACACTTATGTCGATCGTGCCCGTGCCCGCATCGGGCGTTATACCAAATGTGACGGTCGTTCCCGCATCCGAGTACTTGGCGGCATTTTGCACGACCACGCGCAGAGCCTGCTTCACGAGCGCCACGTCGACAGGCGCGTCGCAGCACGGGTCGTTGGCAAATGCAGCGTCAAAAGCCAGCCGATACGTGTGCGCGGCGTCGATCATCTGCGATTCCTCGCACACCTCGCCGACCAGTGCGGCCAGGTTGGTATGCGCACGCCGCAGGACCGTGCGCCCGGCATCGCCGCGTGCCAAAAACAGCAGCTGTTCCACGAGCTCCTGCATGTGCTCGCTTTCGGCCTTGAGGGACGCGATGGATTCTGCCAACACGTCCGGGTCGTTTTTGCCCCAGCGGTCGAGCATGTTTACGTAGCCCTGAATCACCGCGATGGGCGTGCGCAGCTCGTGACTTGCATCGTTGACAAAGCGCATCTGCTGCAGCTTGGCCTCTTGCATCTGGCGCAGCAGGCGGTTGAGCGCGACCTCGATGCTTGCCAGGTCGGCGTCGCCGGTGGTTACGCTCGGCGAGTCGACGCTTGCGCGCGCGATGGCCTGCTCCAGTGTTTCCATCTTGCCGCCGGCGAGTTGCATGCGGCCGAGCTCATCCGCGCGCAAGGCAAGGTCGTTGAGCGGTGCCATGGTGCGGCGTACGCGGCGGGCGCCGCCGAGCATGTTGAGCACGCTGATGACCTGCCAACCCACAACGACAAGGTAGAGAGGCCATAGCGCGACGAGGTCCTGCGCAAGGGGGAAGGTCTTGGTGGTACGCGCAAGCTCGACGGCATAGGTGAGCGTTGTCAGGTCCCAGCCGCGCGCGGGCGTCAGCGACATGCCGTGAACGGTGGCGCCGGGAATCCAGCCTGCGGTAAACGCGCTGTCGGGCAGCGTCTGGTTGTATCCATAGACGAGGATCGCCACCGCAATCACCATCAGCAGCAGATCGAGCCAGACGTAGTTCATTAGGCGGCGCCACATATAGCCCCAGTTGATGGCGCGGGCGATGGAGGTGACGCGCTTGGCCTCGGCGTTACGCACGGCAGACATAGCCCACCCCGCGCACGGTCTGGATGATGCGGGCGCCGCCGGCGTCCTCGATCTTGGCGCGCAGGTGCGCGATGTGTACGTCGACGTTGTTGGTGTCGCCCACGTATTCATAGCCCAGCGCCTCGTGCGCGATGCGCTCGCGTGTGAGCACGGTCTCGGCATGCGCCATAAGCAGGGCGAGGACATCGAACTCGCGGGCCGTGAGCGCGATGGGCGAATCGCCGACCGTGACTTCGCGGCGGTTGGGGTCGAGCGCGACCGAGCCCACGGTAAGCGCGGCGGGGGAGGACGTGGCAGCGGTCTGGGTCTGTCTCTTATACACATCTCCGAGCCCACGAGAC
>UROM01000023.1 GCA_900549455.1 uncultured Collinsella sp.
AGATGCTCAGGAGTCTCGTGGGCTCGGAGATGTGTATAAGAGACAGGTTGAGGATAATCGAGCCGCTCTGCCACCTGCGCTATCGTGAGCGCGCTATCGGCCAAAAGGTCCTGTGCTCGCTCCATACGGCGTCTGCGAATGTAGGCGCCCAGGGATTCGCCAGTTTGGGCCTTAAAGGTGGCGCATAGTTTGGAGCGGCTTGTGTAGAGCCTCTCGGCCACCTCGTTGATACCCACACGTCTGCCTGTGTCGAGCGTGCGCTCAATCATTGCCGTTGCTTCTTCGGCAATGGTTATGCTGACGCGTGTGTCCGCCGCCTGCCGTGCCTGCTTGTGGGCCGCGCGCGAACAGGCGAGCTCCGCGACCATGGTCTCCACGATGCCCTGCATATAGACGTGTCCGCCTACGGTGCGGGCGCGTTCCTCGTTAATCCGGCGCAGCGTGTGGCAGATGGCAGACGTCGCTTCCTCGTGCCACGACTCGGCAAACGACTCGAAGATTCCCGCGAACTCGGTGGGATAGCGGTGCTCCAGTTCGTCAAAATACCCGGGCAAAAAGAGCACCGAGCGTGAGTGATAGAGCTGCCCTGCAAACAGCGGGCTTAGCTCCTCGCCGCAGCTGTCTTGGATAAAGCTGCAGACTGCGCTGCTCGGCCACGGCCCACACAGCGGCTTGAGGTTCGCAGGCGTTATGCCGGCTTCGGGCATGCACATGAGCGTGGGGGCGCTGACCTCGCTCACGCACGCGTACGGTTCGGGCGTGTATTCGGCTAGGTGCATGTTGTGCATCGGGGTAATGAAATGCTCCATGACGATGCAGGTGGGGGAGAGGGGCATGATCCATGCGCGTCCGTGCGCTCGATCGTTTGCCACCTCACCGGTAAAGACGGCGCCCTTGCCGGAAAGCTGCAGGCCAAACTGCTCAAACTGCGGTGCGTAGAGCTCGGTTATGTCGGTTGCTGCCCGCCGCATTTTCAAAAGCGTCCCCTTCCTTTGCGGAAACGTCCACGCCTGGCTCGATTGTGTGCCTTGGCTAACACGCCAATGATAAGTTTCTACTGGTTAACTCTCAAGCCGTTAGAAAGGAATCTCATGGCAAAGGGATCAAAAAAGGAAGGTGGCGGCATCGGCGAGCTGCTTGCATATGCCGGTGACCGTAAATTCCTAACGTATTTGGGCATGGCCCTCTCGGCGTTCTCGCAGCTGCTGAGCTTTGGCCCGTACGTGTGTATCTGGTTTGTTGCGCGAGACCTGATCGCCGTGGCGCCCAACTGGAGCGAGGCCACCGACATCGCGATGTATGGTTGGTGGGCTGTGGGCTTTGCCCTGGCGAGCATTGTGGTTTATTTCGTGGGACTCATGTGTACGCACCTATCCGCGTTTCGCTGCGCGTCCAATATCCGCAAGGCTACGAGCGAGCATCTGCTTAAGCTGCCGCTCGGCTACTTTGACACGCACGCCACCGGTGAGCTGCGCCGTATCGTAGACGGCTGCGCCGCCTCCACCGAGACGCTGCTCGCGCACATGCTGCCCGATATCGCCGGCGCCACCGCCATGGTCGTGGGCCTGCTCGTGCTGCTTTTCGCCCTCGATTGGCGTTTGGGCGCGGCATGCTTAATCTCGGTCGTCGTTTCGTTTTGCGCCATGGCCACCATGATGAGCGGCAAGGGCGCCGAGTTTATGAAGGCCTACATGGGCGCGCTGGTCAAGATGAACAAGACCGGCACCGAATACGTGCGCGGCATCCCCGTGGTCAAGGTGTTCCAGCAGACGGTCTACTCCTTTAAGGCGTTTCACGATGCGATCGCCGAATACGCCGACATGGCGCAAAGCTATGCGGGCACGTTCTGCCGAGGCCCGCAGGTGCTTAACCTTACCGCGCTCAATGGCCTCGTGGCATTTCTTTTGCCCGTGGCGTTGCTGTTGGCGCCGGGCGAGACGGACTTCGCGCACTTTATGGTCAACTTCACGTTTTACGCGATCTTTTCGGCCGTGGTGCCGACGGCCATGACCAAGCTCATGTTTGTGGGCGAGGCGTCTCAGATGAGTGCCGATTCGCTGGCGCGCATCCGAAGCGTTATGGATTCCAAGCAGCTCTCCGTGCCCGCCCTGCCCAAGCACCCTGCTGGCAGCGATGTGCGCTTTGAGGACGTGAGCTTTACCTACGAGGGTGCCGAAGCGCCTGCTGTCGATCATGTGAGCTTTAGCGTTCCCGCAGGCAGCACCCTTGCGTTGGTTGGTCCCTCGGGCGGCGGTAAGTCAACCTGCGCAAGCCTGATCCCGCGTTTTTGGGATGTTTCCTCGGGTCGCGTGCTTGTGGGCGGCGTAGACGTTCGCGACATGGATCCGCACGAGCTCATGGACCAGGTCGCCTTTGTGTTTCAGACCAACCAGCTGTTCCGCCAAACACTTGCCGATAACGTGCGCGCCTCCAAGCCTGGGGCTACTGACGACGAAGTGCGCGCGGCCCTCTCCGCGGCCCAGTGCGACGATATCGTGGCCAAGCTCCCGCAGGGCATCGACACCATGCTCGGCGCCGGCGGGGCGTACCTTTCGGGCGGCGAGGTCCAGCGCGTGTCGCTCGCCCGCGCAATTCTTAAGGACGCGCCCATCGTGGTGCTCGACGAGGCCACAGCCTTTGCCGACCCCGAGAACGAGGCGCTCATCCAGCGCGCCTTTAGCAAATTGGCGGCGGGCCGCACGGTCATTATGATCGCGCACCGGCTTTCGACCGTGGTGGGGGCCAACAAGATCGTGGTGCTCAACCAGGGTGGTGTGCAGGAGGCCGGCACCCATGCCGAGCTGCTGTCCCAAAACGGCCTGTACGCCAAGATGTGGGCCGAATACGAACAGGCCGCG
This sequence comes from uncultured Collinsella sp., assembly GCA_900549455.1. GTDB lineage: Bacteria > Actinomycetota > Coriobacteriia > Coriobacteriales > Coriobacteriaceae > Collinsella. Next base: position 2,859 of record UROM01000023.1, read on the forward strand.
AGCTGGAAGATCACTGCTGCGGCCGCGGATGTCGCCGCCGCGAAGGGAGGCGAGGCCTAAATGTTCGCCTCATTCCAAAAGAAGTATTTCCTATCCGATAAAGGCATCGCCGGCGTTAAGCGCGGCATTTTCTGGACCACGCTCACCAATCTCATCACTATGGCCGGCATGGGCTTTTTGTTCCTGGTCATGGCCGGCTTTGTCGAGCATCTCGCGCATGGGGCCGACCTGCCGGATGCACTGCCCATCGTGGGTGGTCTCGTTATCTTCTTTGTGCTGCTCTTTGCCTCTAACTGGCAGCAGTACTACTACACGTACTGCATCTTTTACGAGGAGTGCGGCAAACAGCGTATGGAGATTGCCGAGCGCCTGCGCAAGCTGCCGCTGTCGTTTTTTGGCCGCCGCGATCTGGCCGATTTAACCGAAACCATCATGGGTGACGCTCAGGCCATGGAGCATGCTTACAGCCATGTGCTGGGAGAGCTCTGGGGTGCCATCATCGCAAGCGCGATCGTGTTTGTGTCGTCGCTGTTCTTTTGCTGGCAGCTGGCGATTGCGGCGTTTTGGAGCGTGCCCGTGGCCTTTGCCGTGCTGTATCTGACGCGCGGCCCCATGACCCCGGTGTTCGACCGCGTGCGTGCCGAGAAGGTCAAGGTCACCGAGGCGATCCAGGAGACGCTCGACTGCGTGCGCGAGATCCGCGCCACCAACCAGGAGGCCCATTATCTTGAGGGACTCAACGCCGTGATCGATGCCGAGGAGCGCGAGACCACCAGAGGCGAGCTTGCTAACGGACTTTTGGTCAACTCCGCCTTTGCCATCCTGCGCTTGGGGATTGCCACCACGTTGGTCACGGGCGCTGCGATGGTCGCCTCCGGCCAGGTCGACTTTTTGGTGATGTTTGCCTTCCTGCTCATGGTGAGCCGCATCTATGCGCCCTTTGATCAGGCGCTGATGCTGATGTCCGAGCTGTTTGCCGCTGAGTCGTCGGCCAAGCGCATGCGCTCCATCATGGAGGAGCCCATGGCGCGGGGCAGCGAGAAGTTTGAGCCCGTGGGCCACGACGTGAAGTTCGATCACGTGGCATTTGGCTATGGCGCGGGCGAGGACGGCCGAGCTGGCGAGAAGGTCCTGACCGATGTGAGCTTTACCGCCAAGGAAGGCGAGGTCACGGCGCTGGTCGGTCCTTCGGGCTCGGGTAAGTCTACGGTGAGCCGCCTGGCCGCGCGTTTTTGGGATGCCACCGAAGGCACGGTCACCGTGGGTGGCGTGGATGTTGCGAGCGTCGATCCCGAGGTACTGCTGCGCGATTACGCCATTGTGTTCCAAGACGTGCTGCTCTTTGACGACACAGTGATGGGAAACATCCGCCTCGGGCGTCGTGATGCCACCGATGAGGAAGTGCTTGCTGCCGCGCGTGCCGCCAACTGCGACGAGTTTGTGAGCCGCATGCCGCAGGGCTATAACACCATGATCGGCGAGAACGGCTCCAAGCTGTCCGGCGGTGAGCGCCAGCGCATCTCTATCGCCCGTGCGCTGCTCAAAGACGCGCCGATCGTGTTGCTGGACGAGGCGACGGCGAGTTTGGATGTGGAGAACGAGACCGTGGTGCAGCAGGCGCTTTCCCGCCTGCTCGCAGGCAAGACGGTTATCGTGATCGCCCACCGTATGCGCACGGTAGAAAATGCCGATAAGATCGTTGTGCTCAAGGATGGTGTGGTAGCCGAGCAGGGTGCTTCGGTGCAACTCAAAGCGGCAGGCGGAGAATTCGCCCGCATGGTGGCGCTGCAAAAGGAAGCAGCTACCTGGCAGTTGTAAGAAGGGGCAAAGGGACAGTCCCTTTCTCACATTGACAATCGGTTACTCCGCATCGTTAATTTTCAAAAGGTTAGCCATGGCTGACCTAGATAGTTAGATAAAATTGAGATATTTCAAAAGCGTGCTCGAGCAAACTTGTTTACTCGGGTGCTGAAGCACCACGCCGCGTCCAATGCGGCAAAAGGGAGAAGCAACATGAAGAAGTCGACGTTCAATACCCTGCTTGTCGGTGGCGGTTTTCTGCTTGGCACGGCCGGCATCAAGCTGCTTACCAGCGCTCCGGTCAAGAATGCCTGCGTGCAGGGTATCGCGTGCGGCATGCGCATCAAGAACGGCTACCAGGACATGGTCGAGCAGGCCAAGGCTAATGTCGACGACATGGTTGCCGAGGCTGCTTACATCACCCAGAGCGAGGCCGCTGCTGACGAGGCAGCCGAGTAACGCTCCCAGGCACAAACTATGAGATTCTCGATTATTAGCGAGATCCCCGGCAGGACCCGTCTTCAATTGGCGGGTCCTGTGCCAGAGAGCGATCTCGATGCACTTCTTAAGCTTGGCGGCGACATCGACGGCGTGCACAAGGCGCGCGTCTACGGCCGCATCGGCCAGATGGCACTCGAATACGACGAGTCGCGCCGCGATGCCGTGCTGGCCGCCGTCGGTGCGCTCGACGCTCAGGCCATTGCCGACGCAAAGACAGGCTACGTGATGCAGCTTGAGCCACGCAAGCACAAGCTCGTCATGGATCTTGCCACACTTATCGGTGCCCATTACGCACGTCGCTGGTTCTTGCCGACGCCTCTGCGTGCGGTGTTTGTCGTGGCCGGTTACATGGCATTTTTGCGCGCTGCCCTTCATGAGCTCGCGCAGCCGCGCCTGACCGTTCCCGTGCTCGACGCTTCGGCCATCGGCATTTCGTTCGTCAAGCGTGATGTCGACACCGCGGGCCAGACGATGTTCCTGCTCAACGTGGGCGAGCTGCTCGAGGACTACACCCGCGCCATGAGCGAAAACGAGCTCATCAACTCGCTGCTCGATGTGCCCGACAAGGCGCAAAAGGTCGTCGGCGACACCGAGGTAAGCGTTGCCGCCACCGAGCTCGAGCCCGGCGACTTGGTCGCCGTGCGCACCGGCATGTCCATCTGCATCGACGGTGTTGTCGAGCAGGGGAGCGCTATGGTCAACCAGGCGACCCTGACCGGCGAGCCGCTGGCCGTCGAGCGCAGCGTGGGCGACGACGTGTTCGCCGGTACCGTCGTGGAAGACGGCGGCATCTTGGTGCGCGTGCGCGCCAATACGGCGCAAACCAAACTGCGCTCAATCGTCTCGCTCGTGCAGACGGCCGACTCGCTCAAGTCCGAGGGCCAGTCGCATATGGAGGACCTCGCCAACAAGATCGTCCCGTGGAACTTCCTGCTCGCGGGCCTGGTTGCGCTCACCACGCGCAGTCTCATCAAGACCTCCGCGGCACTGATGGTCGACTACTCGTGCGCACTCAAGCTCACGGGTTCCGTTGCCGTCATGACTGCCATGAGCGATGCTGCCAAGATGGGCGTTATGGTCAAGGGCGCTAAGTACTTTGAGTCGTTTGCCAAGGCCGATACCATTGTCTTTGACAAGACCGGTACGCTGACCGAGGCCCAGCCGCGCCTAGCTTGCGTGCTCACGACCGACGGCTGGAGCGAGGACGAGGTCCTGCGCCTTTCCGCTTGCTTGGAGGAGCATTTTCCGCATCCGGTGGCGCGTGCCGTGGTCAACGCCGCCCGCGAGCGCGGGCTCGAGCACCGCGAGCGTCACGCTGCGGTCGAGTATATTGTGGCGCACGGCATCGCTTCGTCCATCGAAGGGCGTCGCGCGATTATCGGCTCGGCACACTTTGTGTTTGAGGACGAGAGCGCGCAGCTCGAGGCCGACATTAAGGAGCAAATCGAGTCCCAGATGCAGGGCCTGTCGCCGCTGTATCTGGCGGTCGATGGAAAGGTCGTCGGCGTGCTCGGTATCGAGGACCCGCTCAAGCCCGGGGTCCGCGAGGCAATCGCCGACCTGCATGCGCTGGGCGTCAAGCATGTCGTTATGCTCACGGGCGACTCCGAGCGCACGGCCGAGCGCATTGCGCGAGAGGCGGGCGTCGACGAGTTTAAGGCCGAGCTGCTGCCCGAGGACAAGTACGCGTATGTGGAGCGCATTAAGGGCGAGGGGCGCCACGTTGCCATGGTGGGCGACGGCGTCAACGATTCGCCGGCGCTCGGTTTGGCCGATGTGGGGTTGGCCATGGGCGGCGGAAGCGACATTGCCAAGGAGGTCGCCGATATCATCCTGACCGATACGGATCTTGCCGCGATCGTGCGCCTGCGCCGCATGAGTCAGGGTCTCATCGACCGTCTGACGAGCTCCTATTCTAAGGTGATGCTCACCAACTCAGCGCTCTTGGCACTGGGCATTACCGGCGCGATTACCCCGCAGGCGTCGTCACTGCTGCACAACGGCTCGACGATTGCCTACAGCCTGGGCAACGCAAAGGCGTACCTGCGTTAACAGACGTGTTCACCCACGTTATCTGGCCTGCGCCCAGACGGCATCGGTGTCGTCCGGGCGCAGGCCTTTTGCATTTGACCATATGCTAGCTTCTTTATATAGTGGTGCTAGCAGGGCTAGCAATTGAAGGGAGCGGGTCAACGTGGGTGCTGTTAGCGGCATGGCGCAGGTGAACGTTCGCGTGGATCGCCAGGTCAAGGACCATGCGGAGGAAGCGTTGCGGCTTTCGGGCGGGTCACTGCCCGAGCTCATCAAAAAGGTGGTGGCCAAGGTCGCGCAGGGTGGCGGGCAGTGCGAGGAAGTGCTTGCGGCCGTCGACGGCCGGCGGCAGACCGTCGCGCCCGATACACCGTTCGCCGCGTCGTGGGCAGCGGCAGACCGGCTTTATGCAGATTTGGGCATCGCTACGTCGCCCGTATCCGACGATCGCGATTGGGACGCAATCTATTCCGACGCCATGGATGAGCATTATCGCCAAAAGGGGATGATCCTGTGAGTGGGGCGCCTCTCAAGATCATGGTGGACGCCAACGTATGGGTTGATTCGTTTTGCGCCGACCATGCCGAGTCGATTGCCGCGCGTGCGTTTATTGGGCAGGCGACGGAGGCGGGGGCATTGCTGTTCTTTCCGGTGCATATCGCCAAGGACGTACTGTATGTTGTACAGCACGAACTGAAGCGCAGCGTTCTTGCCAGCGGGGGAGCGCTCGGCGAGGCTTCTGCCCGCGCGATTGGCGATGCGGCGCTGGCGTTTGTTCGGAACATGACCGAAAACGCCACGGCCGTGGGTGCAGATGCGTCGGACCTTTGGCTGGCCGACAAATACTTAGCGCTCCATCGCGATTACGAGGACAACTTGGTACTCGCCGCATGCAAACGCGCCCAGGTTGATTACTTGGTGACCAACGATCGCAAACTGCTCGAACATGCCGATCTTGCAGCAAAGACCCCGCGTCAAATGATGCCGATTTTGGCCTTGGCCGAACGCGGCGGCGCGGCAATCGGTTGACGCGAACTGTTTGCGGGCCTCTTGGACGACGATGCGCCAAGGGACCCGCGTCTGCGATTTACAAAAGTTCGGCCTTAATGGTGGGACTTTCTGCGAGCTGCTCGGCTGCCTTTTCGTCGGAGTTGTCGAGTGCGGCCAGACTGCGGTAGACCCACTCGTTGACCTGGGTGTTCTTGACGCCTGCGGTCTGCATAAGGGCGCCTACCTCGCGGATTGCTGCGAACAGATCGGCCTTGGGACCCGTGAGCTCGACCTCGATGCCGTGGTAGGCGGCCACGCCGCGGTTCTCGCTCACGTGGTCGATAAAGCCCTCGACGGTCTCAAGCTGCTGAGTGAGAGCTGCATCATCGTCAACGTCCAGCGCGACGAGTGCGTTCGATACCGTGAGGGCGGGATGTCCGCAGGGGACAAAGCCCTCGATGACATCCATAGCTTCGGTAATGGTTGAGCCCAGGCCTGCGAGGGCATTGACGAGTTGCTGCTTGGTATCCATAACGGTCCTTTCGACGGGTCAATTTTGCTTGGCAAAATATACGTTACGCGATCGGTGGCAAAAGTGCGAAGTGTGGTGCACATTAGGGTCTTCACAGCTCGTGCATAGAACAGCTGTCCGCTTTCAGAACGTGGTAAGATAACACTCCACAAGCGGGGCTTGCCCCGCATGTTCCTTGAAAAGTCGACGAGTGTTGGGTGCTCGTGCCCAATGCCATCCAGACTTTCCCAACATTCGGGGGCGACTGGTTTCGACACGATAGCTCTGAGAGAGGAAGCAAGCCGAGGTCTCCTCGCCTCGTTAAACAGGGGTACCGTCAAATTGAATTGACAACAACTCTTCTTTTGAGCCTATGGCTCTCGCTGCTTAATTTATAGCGGCGCGTCAACCCGGTGATTTCCCCGACACCGGCGCGACGTCATTTTAGGGGAATGCTCCTGCGCACGTAATCGGTATGGCGCAGGCTAAGACCGAACCGGTTAGGACGCCGCGAGCGTGTCGCTGCGCGCAAAGCGTCCGAGACTAAACCAGCGACTGAGCTTGGAGATGCCAATCAGGGGGCTTTCGTGGACCGGAGTTCGATTCTCCGCGCCTCCACCATAAGTAACAGGCAGGTAGATATTCGTATCTACCTGCCTTTTTATTTCTAGTCCGTACCGCGGAGAATCGAACTCTATGCAGGGCGCGGGCGTAAAGAAAACGCGTAAGCGTTTTTAGCCCGCGGGCGAGGACGCCGGAAGGCGGCCGAAGCCGGTGCGGATTTGCGAAGCAAATACGCGGATTCTCCGCGCAAAGCTCCAACCCTATACAGATGCGATGCCGATGGGATGACGACCGGCAATACCCCGCGCCAACGCCACCCCCGTACCGCGGAGAATCGAACTCTGCGCAGGGCGTGCTTTTATCTACGGAAGCTGCGTCCCGGAATCGCCCCTCAGAACGGGACGTACTTTCCGCCAGCCGCCCCGTCCTCCTCAACTCCAAAACCTGTGCGCTCTCCATCTCAAAACTGGGTAGAAGAAGGCCAAAACGAAACAGCAGGAGGTCAATATGACTGCAGAAGATAAGGCAAAGAACGCCGGCAAGGTCGCGCTCGTCCTGGAGGGCGGTAGTTTTCGCGGGCAGTTTACCGCGGGCGTGCTCGACGTTCTCATGGAGGCCGGCGTCGAGATTCCGGCGGTATATGGTGTATCGGCCGGCGCCCTCAACGGCGTGAACTACAAGTCGCACCAGGTCGGCCGTGCCAACCGCATCAACCTGGCTTTCTGCAACGACAACCGTTTCATGGGCGTTGCATCGTTTGCGTCCACGGGTTCCATCGTGGGTTACGACTTTATCTTCAATGATGTCCAGGACCGCCTGGATCCCTTTGACAACGAGACGTTCGACGCGAGCCCCATCGAGATGTACGCCGTCGCGACGGACATGCTGTTTGGAACCGCCACGTATCTCCCGGTCAAAAGCGCCGTGCTCGATCTCGACGCCGTGCGCGCATCGACGTCGCTGCCGCTGGTGACGCCGCCGGTCGAGATTGACGGGCACAAATACGTCGACGGTGGCGTAGCCGATTCGATCCCCATCGAGCACGTGCTGGGGGAGGCGGGCTTCGATCGCGCGGTTGTCATTGTCACGCAGGACCGCTCGTACGAGAAAAAGCCCTACGAGTTTATGCCTGCCGCGCGCGCCCGCTATGCCGACTACCCCTACCTGCTCGAGGCTATCGAGACGCGCCACGACCGTTACAACATCCAGCGCATGCACCTGTGGAAGTATGAGCGCGAGGGCCGTGCGTTGGTCGTCGCTCCGCAAAAGCCGGTCGAGGTCGGCCATGTCGAGCACGATTCGGCAAAGCTTTTGGACCTATATATCCAGGGTCGTCAGGAGGCAAAGCGCCTGCTCGCGGAAATCCAAGAGTTCGTTGAGCGCTAGCGACGGCGAACCCTCAAAAAAAATGACATCAGCTAAAGAGCCGGAAAATCACAGCTCGTGGATGACATGTGCAGAAACTCTGGTCGGAGCCAAAATTCCTGTTGACTCGGGCGGCGAGCGGGGTAATATGGACGGGTTACTTGCAGAGCCCCGTGAATCTCTGTAACAACACGTACTGTACATGGAGGAGTCTAAGTGATTTCGAAATCGACTCACTACGCCAAGCAGGGCGAGGTCCAGCGCAACTGGGTTCTCGTCGACGCCGATGGTGCTGTCCTGGGCCGTCTTGCCACCCAGATCGCAATGATCCTGCGCGGTAAGAACAAGCCCCAGTTCACGCCCAACAGCGACTGCGGCGACTTCGTTGTCGTCATCAACGCCGATAAGGTCCAGCTTACCGGTAACAAGGCCGACACGAAGACCTATTATCGCCACAGCGGCTACAACGGCGGCCTCAAGGCTGAGAGCTTCCGCCAGGCTATGGAGAAGCACCCGGAGAAGGTCATCGAGCGCGCCGTTCGCGGCATGCTGCCCAAGACCACCCTCGGCCGTGCCCAGATGACCAAGCTTAAGGTCTACGCTGGTGCCGAGCATCCGCATGCTGCCCAGAACCCCACGAAGATTGAGCTGGAGGCTTAAAGATGGCTGAGAACACCGTTGTCTACCAGGGTACCGGCCGTCGTAAGAACGCCGTCGCCCGCGTCCGTCTCGTCCCCGGCACCGGCAAGGTGACCATCAACAAGCGCGACGCCGAGCAGTATTTCGGCCGTCATCAGCTCGTTGAGAACGCCCTTGCTCCTTTCAAGGTGACCGACACCGCCGGTCAGTTCGACGTTATCGCTCTGTGCGATGGCGGCGGCATCTCCGGTCAGTCCGGCGCTCTGCGCCTGGGCATCGCTCGCGCTCTTCTGAACGCTGGCGACTACCGTGCTGACCTCAAGAAGGCCGGTTTCCTTACGCGCGATGCTCGCGTGGTCGAGCGCAAGAAGTACGGCCTCAAGAAGGCCCGCCGCGCTCCCCAGTTCTCCAAGCGCTAAGGTTTTATCTCCTTACGAGATACAATGTACAAGCGGGGCCTACCGACTGCTCGGTGGGTCCCGCTTTTCTTTTCGACTAGGGTGGGCGACTGCGTTTTGTCCACTTGGGAAGGAGCGATCCTATGCCCCAGAACATCTTCGGTACCGATGGCGTCCGTGGCGTCGCCAACGCCGACCTCTCGTGCGACCTCGCGTTTCGCCTTGGCCGTGCGGCGACCAAGTTCCTTGGTCCGGACATTTGCATCGGTCGCGACACGCGTCTTTCGGGCACCATGCTCGAGAGTGCTCTGACCGCCGGCATTATGGCCGAGGGCGGCCGTCCGCACTGCTGCGGCGTTATCCCTACGCCGGCCGTGGCGCTGCTCACCGTCCAAAACGAGCTCGACGGCGGCATCGTCATCTCCGCTTCGCACAATCCGCCGGAGTTCAACGGCATCAAGTTCTTTAGCCGCAAGGGCATGAAGCTTCCCGATGCTGTCGAGGAAGAGATCAGCGCCTGGGTCATGTCCGAGGAGGCCATGGCTGCCGATACGCTGCCGACCGGTGCCGGTGTGGGTCACATCATCAAGATGAAGGACGCTCGCAAGGCATATGTCGACCATGCTATTAGCACCCTCGACGGCCTTAAACTCGACGGTCTGGTTGTTGCCGTCGACTGCGGCCACGGCGCTTCCTGCCAGACTACACCCGCCGCGCTGCAGCGCCTGGGTGCTACGGTCCATGCCATCAACACCGATTACTGCGGCACCGACATTAACGTCGAGTGCGGCTCCACTCATCTTGAGCCCCTGCGTGAGCTCGTACTGCGTACCCACGCTGACATCGGCCTGGCCCACGATGGCGACGCCGATCGCGTGCTGTTCGTGGACAGCGAGGGCAACGAGATCGATGGCGACTATATCCTGGCCATCTGCGGCTCTGACCTGGCCGCTCGCGGCAAGCTCGCCAACTCCGAGATCGTCTCGACCGTTATGTGCAACCTGGGCTTCTCCATCGCCATGAAGGAGCAGGGCTTTGAGATGGTGCAGACCGCCGTGGGCGACCGCTACGTTTTGGAGCGCATGCTCGAGGACGGTGCCGTCATCGGCGGCGAGCAGTCCGGCCACATCATCTTCCTGGAGCACAACACCACCGGCGACGGCTTGGTGACGGCCCTGCAGCTTCTGGCCGTGCTCAAGCGCACCGGCCGCACCCTCACCGACCTTGCCGGCATCATGAAGAAGTACCCGCAGGTGCTTGTCAACGTGCATTCCGACAACAAGGCCGGCCTGGACGATTGCCAGCCCATTTGGGACGCCGTCGCTGCCGCCGAGAAGGAGCTCAACGGCCGCGGTCGCATTCTGGTACGTCCGAGTGGCACCGAGCCGCTGGTCCGCGTGATGGCTGAGGCCGAGACGCACGAGCTGACCCAGCGTGTGGTTGACGATATCGTCGAGGTTGTCAAGCGCGAACTTCCCTAATGGTCAAAAACCAGTGCCAAGTGGTAAACTAGCAAGACTGTATTTGATTATTGGTATGTCCAAGGGGGAGCATGTTCACTAAAGTCCTAAGGTCTTTTGGTATGCGTGGTCGAGTCCTTACGCTGGATGCTCCCATCTCGGGCGATGTCATTCCGCTTTCCGAGGTAAACGACCAGACGTTTGCCACCGGCCTTTTGGGTCAGGGCGTGGCGATTCGGCCCACGGGCACACGTGTGATCGCGCCGGCGGATGCTAAGGTCGAGGCGATTTTTCCCACGGGTCATGCCGTTGCGCTTAACACGGTTGATGGCCTGGACGTTCTGATTCACGTTGGCCTGGACACTGTTCAGCTCGAGGGCAAGCACTTTACCGTGCATGCGCAAGTGGGCGATATTGTCCATAAGGGCGATGTGCTCATCGAGTTCGATCGTGAGGCGATCAAAGCCGAGGGCTACGATGTGACGGTTCCCATCTTGGTGTGCAACTCCGTTGAGCTCTCGAGCATTAAGGGTTCCGTTGGAGAGCATGTCGAGGAGATGGACCAGCTTATCGTCGCTCGCGAGCGCTAGTTGGCGCTTTTGGCCTTTAGCCTACAATTCAAACACGTTTACGGAGGGCGCCCTTGAAAGAGGACGCCCTCCGTGGCAAGATGGGAAACGTCCGAGGCTAAACAGCTTTGGGTCACCGTGGACGGGCAGGGGCCTCGACGCGGCTAGACACGAGACACATACATTACGCGACCTCGCCCTGGTGGCCGCACACGTTGGTTGCGGCCGACGCGGGCCGCGGGCAAGTGCTTGTAAGGGGAGCCTTGCCTCTCTTGTACGAGAAAGGACGCGTAATGAAAATCATTAAAGCTAAAGACTACGAGGATATGAGCCGCAAGGCCGCCAATATCATCTCGGCCCAAGTTATCCTCAAGCCCGATTGCGTGCTGGGTCTTGCCACCGGCTCCACCCCGATTGGCGCCTACAAGCAGCTCGCCGCTTGGTACGAGAAGGGCGACGTCGACTTCGCCGAGGTCAGCACCTACAACCTGGACGAGTATCGTGGTCTTTCGCACGACGATCCCCAGAGCTATCACTACTTTATGCGCGAGAACTTCTTCGATCACATCAATATTGATCTGAACAACACGCACGTGCCCGATGGCTCCAACCCCGATGCCGCTGCTGCCTGCTCCGAGTACGACAAGATCGTCGCTGCCGCCGGTTATCCGGATCTGCAACTGCTCGGTATTGGTAATAACGGTCATATTGGCTTCAACGAGCCCGATGACCACTTCTCCAAGGGTACGCACTGCGTCGACCTGACCGAGAGCACCATTCAGGCCAACAGCCGCCTGTTCGACAGCATCGATGATGTACCCCGTCAGGCTTACACCATGGGCACCCAGACCATCATGTATGCCCGCATGATCCTGGTTGTCGCCAACGGCGAGGCCAAGGCTCAGGCTGTGCACGATATGTGCTATGGCCCGGTTACGCCCGAGTGCCCCGCTTCGATCCTGCAGCTCCACACCAATTGCGTCGTCGTTGCTGACGAGGCCGCTCTTTCGCTCTGCGAGTAACGCGACCAAGCGATCTGACATAGCTTTTCAAAAGGCCCTCGCTTTGCGGGGGCCTTTTTAGTGGACATGGGCCGTGGTGCATGCATGACGGTAACCTTGCCGCGTGCTTGACTGGTGGGTTCTAAATTATGCGATTCATTCTATAGCAGATTCTATGCACATTTGCCACTATAGAGTCGTAGGCGGTAGCGAGGAGTAGGCGAGTTGCGCAACTCAAATAAAAACAGCCGACTGCGCTACACTGCAAATGGGATGGGACATGCTGGCAAGCGCATTGACCTGCGCAAAGACCTATTGGTCGGGGGATAAGTTACCATCGGGCCTCGCTGTACAAAAACTTGCCAAACACGTACCGGCAGACAGCCAAAAACTCTAAGTCACGCTATTCACGGGGTGGCTCATATGGTCCTGCAGCTACGGTGTCCATATGGTCGAGTTGAGGAGCAGGTATGGTAAACGATCTGGGCAATACGGACGACCTCGAGTTGATGCCGACGAGCGGCGGCTATATGGTGCGGCGCGATCGCTTGATGAACGAGCTCATCGTTAAAGGGCGCAAGGCGGGAATCGTTCTGCTTTACGCGCCCGACGGGTTTGGTAAGACGTCGGTATTGCTGCAATACGTGCAGGAGGTTAAATCGGACCCCACGCGAGGGCCGGTTCGGATTATCGAGGCCGACCGCGCGATTGGCCGCGAGCTCTTTATGCAGCTCGAGGTTGTCGCCGATGAGCTTAAGGACAAACCGCATTCGCTCGTTGCGATCGACAACGTGCCCAATCTCGAGCAGCGCGAAACCGAGGACCTCATCGATCGAATCCGCAGCTTACGTGCTACGGGGACGGGGGTCTTTATTGCCTGCCGCCCCTCCAACCGATTGCTTATCCACGGGCTGGGCGATTCTGTAAAAGTCAATGCGCAGATGCTCAAGGTGCACGCCTATGAGTATTCGTCATGGGCCACGGCGTTCTCGATCAGCACATCGCTCGATTTTTATCGGCTCACGCAGGGTGTGCCCGAGCTGGTATCGGCCCTGCAGACGGGAATGTATGGACAGGGCGATGTTGCCGGGTTGCTCGAGAACGAAATCGTCAACGTGTACGGTGCGGCGCTGGCCGATCTCGCATCGCTCGAGAACAACCTGTTGTTTATCGTTGCCTGCTTGATGGTACTGATGGGCGAGGGCCACATTGCGGAGCTAGAGGCGTGCGGTGTGAGGCTTTCGATGGTCGACCAGTCCATCTTTGTGCGCGATTATCCGATTTTTGGCGTGGATCCGTCTGATCGCACCTTTAGATGTTTGGGTGCTAAGGACAATGCGCGCCTGAGGTTGCGAAAGCTTGTTGCCGAGATCCGTCCCGAACTGGTATCGCGGGCTGCTCGCATTTTGATTAAGGCAGGCAGATGCGATTTGGCCATGGACCTGGCCGATGCGTTCTTGGACCGCCGTGTGGTGTTGGAGCTAGCCGGGCAGTATGGGGCCGATCTTGCCCTGACCGGGCATGGAGGGGACATTTGCCGCGCGGCGTCGGCGATGATCAATGCGGAAAAGCAGGAGCAAGAGCCGGCACCCGCCGAGGCACTCGGCGTGTATCTGGCGGCTGTCAGCGTGTGCAATACAAAGCTCGCAAGGTATATGGCGTCCGTTATCGAACGCGCGGGTGATCAGGCGGCGCGCGAGCTCGACCCCGCTACCTGGAAAATAGCCCAGGCGCTCACTATCGCCTTTTACGGTGACAATGACCTGGGGCTTCCTACCAATCCTGTTTTGCAAGAACAGACATCCTGCGAGGTACTCGACATGCTGTCCGCGCATATCGAGATCAAGCGCCATCTAACCGAGCGAGCGGAAGACGGCAATGTTCTCGCGAAGCTCAAGGCGTGCAAAGTCTATGATTGCGAGCTCGACATCGCGGGGATTCTCATACAGGCCGACCATATGTTGGTGGAGCTGTTCGACGGCTCGTTTACTAAACCCGACGAGCGCGATGACAAGATGGCGCAGATACTCGAGGCGCTCGATATCCGCGGGCTTAAGGCGCCATCCATTTGGCTGCGTATGGTGCTGGCGGCGCGGCGCCTGCTCGCGGGCTTGCCCGTGACCGACGATGTGGCGTTTGGCGAGCTCGACCGCTTTGCGGTGCGTGTTCGCGACAATCAAATTCAGCTGTTTGGGCTATTGCTGGAGGGCTGGCAATCGCTGGCGGAGGGGCGGCCGGTCAACGCAAAGTTCCGCGCGGTCCAGGTGCTCAAGCTCGCCGACGAATCGATTACGTACATGCGCGAAAACGCTTTGCTGCTGGAGCGCGTGGCGTATCTGCGCAATACGTCGCTGGTATCGGTTCGCGAAGAGGCGGAGCTGCTCGATATTAGCAAGACGCAGGTCGGTGGCTCAGAAGCTTGGATCGTGGCGCTGCACCTGGCCGCTGCGGGCCGCGATAGCGATCTTGCTGCCTGGATGTCTATGAATCGCTCGGGGATTTTAGACCCATCGTATCGGCTTTTTGCGCGTCTTGCGATGCATTGCCTGGGCGAGCCTGCCGTTAGGATTCGCAAGAAGCTTCCGGTGCGCGAGCTGTCGCGGTATTCACTACGCGATGACTTTGAGGGCGAAAGCGAGCACCTGTTCCAGGCGGGCGAGGTTGAGGCTGTCGATACCATCGGTCATATTGAGATGCGCATGTTTGGCGCGTTTCGCGCCGAGCGCGACGGTTTTCCCATCACGGATAAGATGTGGCGTCGCAAAAAGGCGGCAACGCTTGCCGAACGCCTTGCGTTGGGTATGGACGCCATGGTCGACCGCGAGACAATCGCCATGGAGTTGTGGCCCCATGCCGAGTTTAACGCCGCGCGCAACAATCTGTATTCGACGGTATCGCGCTTGCGCTCGGCTTTGGGTTCAACGCCGGATGGCAAGTCGTGCGTGCTCATCCAAAACGAGTGCATTGGGCTCAACAGCGACTACGTTAAGACCGATGTAAGGCTCTTTGACCAGCTGAGTCGCGAGATCCTGGGAAACCGCATGGGTGCGAGAGGGCCTCATCTGGTTGAGCTCTGTCTTAAGGTTGAGCAACTCTACGCGGGCCCGCTATATGTTCCCACCGGTTGCAACCCCACGTTCTTTACGCGCATGCGCCACATTATGCAATCCAAGTACATCGACTGCATGATTAGGGGAGCGAATACCGCTCTCGAGGAAAATGACCTGCAATCGGCAATTTGGCTCGTGGAATCGGGGCTTCGCCAGGAGACGGCGCGCGAGGACATGGTTCGCTGCGCCATGCGCGTTTACGGCGCAGCGGGACGACGCCGCGATGTTGTTGAGCTGTACAGCGGCCATATGCACCACCTAAGAGAGCAGGTTCAAGGCGTGCCCGAGCCCGAGACAAGGCGTCTGTATGAGCGCCTGGTCGAAGGCAGACTCAAGCGCGTGCTTGTCGAGCGATAAAAAACGGGCGTCCGAATCAATCGGACGCCCGCAGACTTGCTCGGTATGACCAGCCGGTATTTAGACGAGCTTGATCTTCTCGATATCCTTGCGCGAGGACTCGCGATACAGCGAGAACTTGCGGCCGATAACCTGAACGACGTCGGCGTGGCAGCGCTCGGCGAGCTCCTCGGCGGCCTCGCGGGCAGAAAGGCTGGAGCCGTCCAGTACGGAGCACTTAACGAGCTCGTGCTTCTCCAGGTAGGCAACCGTCTGCTCGACGGTGCCCTCGTTGACATCGGACTTACCGATGATGATGGCGGGGTTGAGGTGATGGGCCATGCTGCGAAGCTGCTTGACCTGGGCTCCTGTCAATGCCATGGGTTCTCGCTTTCTATGTATGGGGCGCCCCGCAATGGGGCCTTAATCTACGTGAGCTGTCCCACGATAGCGCAGGAACGGCGCGGTGTGGAGCGCGTTTGCCCAGTTCAAAAAGAATGCGGATGCCGAGTGAGTGGGCGGTGCGGGCTGCGAACAGGCTATGAGCTGGGCGCGGAGACCGGCTCCCATGCAATAAATGCCCAACGAATCTTGCGGATATGATCGAGCATATAGCGCCCCTGCGGCACGCCCTTGGAGCCCGGCTCACCGGCATGGGGATTCTCGATCATGTGCTGGGCGATGTAGTCGCGCAGACGGTCGATCTTATCCTCGTTGCCATGCTCGAGCATGCGAGAAAAGTCTGCCACGCCCGCCTCGAGACTATCGAAGGTGTCGCGACGGGGCGATTCAAAATACGTGACCTGCGGCAGCGCACCCATCTGAATAAGGATGTTAAAGGCGTACACAAAACCATTGCTACAGGTAACCGAGGCGCCGATGGCGTTCATCAGGTGCAGGTCATAGCGCGGGCTGGAGTTGGCAACCATCGTGACGGCACAACGCCGACGAGCCGTTCGATCAAGCTTGGCAAGCGCACCTTTTAGATTGGTCGTGGTGACAGAGCGACTGGCAAAGGCAACATCTACCGCTTTCGCGACCGGCCCAACCAGATCCCAATCATCATCCCAGGCAAGCTCAAGCGGTGTAATAAGATCCTCGAGCCCATAGTACTCAATGCCAGCATCAAGCGTGCCCAACATGGCAGGAGAGAAGTCGGCAGCAATCACGGAATGCCCGTCTTGCGCAAGCGGAATAGCAATCGACCCAGCCCCACACCCCATATCGAGCACCGACTCACCAGGCTCAAGCGCCAACAGTTTTATAAAATCCCGAGCATACGGGGCAGTTTCCAGCGGACGAAAATGCCGAGCCCGCTTATCCCACTCAAAAGAATCATCAGTCCGATGCCGACCAGCTTGCAAGCGCATCCATTCGCCATTCCAATCAGCAGAAAGAAGCTCAGAGCGAGCATCCCCATCAGTCACGGGCCAACCTCCTAGCAACAAAAAAGCGACTCCTCCCAAAAGAAGAGCCGCAACCAGCATATATCAGAAAAAGAACCGTTCCAATGCCAAACCGCCATACCAGCAAAGTAGGGCAGAAGCGAAGCGACTGCCAAAGGGATAGAACTCAACCGAGGTCCCGTTGTGCGGGAGCCCCGCCGCCGGGCGGCAGACATATAAGGTCGATCGCGAGTTCCGCACGAGCCGGAGAGCACTAAATGTGCTCTCCGTGCGAGTCAGGACTGTCCGAGCAGGCGACCTTATATGTCTGCCGCCCGGCGGCGGGGCTCCTCGCCCGAACCCCTCAGCTAGTTCTTCAGCGAGTTCAGCGGCGCCGGGAAGCGTCCACCGCGGTGGGCAAGCACGGTGCCGGCGTTGGGGTTCACCGGCATGATGGGTGCACGGCCGAACAGGCCGCCGTACTCGACGCAGTCGCCCACGCCCTTGCCGCTGTCTCTTATACACATCTCCGA
>UROM01000024.1 GCA_900549455.1 uncultured Collinsella sp.
TACGAGATGCTCAGGAGTCTCGTGGGCTCGGAGATGTGTATAAGAGACAGCGCCCTTGCCGATGGCGGGGATCACGCGCACAGCCGTGGTCTTGTTGTTGATGACACCGATGGCCATCTCGTCGGCGATGATGCCGGCGATGGTCTCGACTGGGGTGTCGCCGGGGATGGCGATCATGTCCAGGCCGACGGAGCACACACAGGTCATGGCCTCGAGCTTCTCGAGCGAAAGCGCACCGGCCTCGACGGCGGCGATCATGCCGGCATCCTCGGACACGGGGATAAAGGCGCCCGAGAGACCGCCCACGCTGGAGCTTGCCATGACGCCGCCCTTCTTGACGGCATCGTTGAGCATGGCGAGCGCGCAGGTCGTGCCCGGGCCACCGCAGGTGCCCACGCCGATGATCTCGAGGATGCGCGCGACGGAGTCGCCGATGGCAGGCGTGGGAGCCAGCGACAGGTCGACAATGCCCTTCTCGACACCCAGGCGATGGGCGGCTTCGCGGCTCATGAGCTCACCGGCGCGGGTGATCTTAAAGGCGGTCTGCTTGATTTTTTCGGCGACCTCCATCATCGATGCGGAATCGGGCAGTGTCTCCAGGGCTGCGGCCATAACGCCGGGGCCCGAGACGCCTACGTTGATGACGGCGTCGGCCTCGCCACCGCCGTGGACGGCGCCCGCCATAAACGGGGAGTCCTCGACCATGTTGGCAAAGCAAACAAACTTGGAAGCGCCAACGGAATCCTGGTCGGCCGTGAGTTTGGCGGCATCGATGATGGTCTGGGCGGCCATAAGCACGGCGTCCATGTTGATGCCGGCGCGCAGGCTGGCGACGTTGACGCTGGAGCAGACGCGGCTCGTGGTAGCGAGCGCCTGGGGGATGGACTGGATGACGCGGCGATCGGCGTCGCCGATGCCCTTCTGGACGAGTGCGGAGAAGCCGCCCAGATAATCGATGCCGAGCGTCTCGGCCGCGCGATCGAGGGCATGCGCGATGGGGGTGAGGTCCTCATCCTTGCAGCATGCGGCGATTTGCGCCACCGGGGTGACGGAAACGCGCTTGTTGACGATGGGGATACCGTACTCGCGCTCGAGGTTCTCGGCGGTCTCGACCAGGTGCTCAGCCGTGTGCGTCACGTGGTCGTAGATCTTCGTGCACATGCGGTCGAGGTTCTCGTCGCCGCAACCCATGAGCGAAACACCCATGGTGATGGTCCTGATGTCGAGGTTCTGCTCCTCAACCATGCCGCGGGTTTCCGCGATTTCTGCGGGCGTGATCGCCATCCTTGCGCTCCTATCTGCCAAAACGAGCATAGTCTTATCTATTCTAACGTGCCGCACGTGCCAAGTGGCGCGTGCGGCACGTTTTGGTGCTCGGTTGTTTCCGTTGTGTTACTGCCCAAAGACCTCTTCGGCGATACGAGCGCTTTCGGCGGCGTCCTTGGCGTAGTAGTCCGCGCCGATCTGCTTAGCATATTCGGGGGTGAGTACGGCGCCGCCTACGATGATCTTGACGCCCGGCACCTCGGCATGAAGCAGCTTGATGGTCTCTTCCATGGCCACGACGGTGGTGGTCATAAGCGCCGAGAGGCCGACGAGCTTGATGTCGCGCTCCTGTACGGTCTTGAGCACCTCTTGCGGGTCGACGTCGCGGCCTAGGTCAAAGACGGTATAGCCGTAGTTATCGAGCAGCATCTTGACGATGTTCTTACCGATGTCGTGGATGTCGCCTTTAACGGTGGCCACGCAGATTTTGCCCTTGTCGGCAATCTCGCCGGCGGGCATCAGCCGCTTGATGGTGTCAAAGCCCACGCGCGCGGCCTCGGCCGAGGCCATAAGCTGCGGCAAGAAGAACTTGCCCTGGTCAAAGAGGACGCCCACCTCGTCGAGGGCGGGGATAAAGTGATTGTTGATGAGGTCCATGGCGTCGTGGTCTGCCAACAGACGCTCGGTCTCCGCCGCGATCTCGCCTTTGCGGCCCGAGACGACCATGCGACGAATCGGGTCGTCGTTGCCGTCGGAGCCGGCGGTGCCGGCGGCGGGTGCGGCGTCGGTCGATACTGCCTGAGCTGCTGCCGGGTTTGCGGCGATCTTATACGGATCGGTCCAGCCGGCGTAGCGCTCGATATATCCGGTTGAGCCCTCGTCCTCAACGCTCAAGACGCGATAGCTGTAGACGGTATCCATAAAGCGCTTAGAGCCCGGGTTCATGATGGGGGCGTCCAGACCCGCGCCAAAAGCGGCGGCCAAAAAGACCGAGCCCAGCAGCGGGCGGGCGGGCAGACCAAAGCTGATGTTCGACACGCCGAGCGCGCATTTGACGCCCAGGCGCTCCTTGCACAGGGACATGGCGCGCAGGATCTGTTCGGCCTGGCGTTGATTGGTCGAGGCGGTCATGACCAGGCAGTCGATGAGGATGCGGTCCGGGCCGATGCCGTAGCGGGCGGCCTCGGCCACGATGTGCTCGGCGATGGCGAAGCGGGCCTCGGCGGTATCGGGAATGCCGCCTTCGTCAAGCGTGAGGCCGACGACATTGGTGCCGTAGTGGGCGACCAGCGGGAAGATCTCATCCATGATCTGCTGCTTGCCATTGACCGAGTTGATGATGGGCTTGCCGGCGTAGCGGCGCACGGCTGCCTCGACGGCTGCGGGGTCGGTGGAGTCGATCTGCAGCGGCAGGAGTGTGGAACCCTGGAGCTGCTCGGTGGCCTGCTGGATGATCTTGACCTCGTCAATCTCGGGCAGGCCCACGTTGACGTCCAGGATGTCGGCGCCCTGTTCCTGCTGGCTGATGCCCTGGCTCACAACGTAGTCCAGGTCGCCGTCGCGCAGGGCCTGCTGCAGGCGCTTTTTGCCGGTGGGATTGATGCGCTCGCCGATGACGGCGATCTTGTGGCCGTCACAGGGAAGGTCTACGATCGTCTGGGCGCTCGTGACCGACATGCTGGGCTTGCGGTGGCGCGGGCTGGGCGTGTGGTTGTCGATAAGCGTGCGCAAGGCCGCCATGTGCGCCGGCGTGGTGCCGCAGCAGCCGCCCACAACGCTTACGCCGTCCTCGATCATGCCGGCGACGGCCTCGGCGTACTCGGGTGCCTGGATATCAAAGACGGTATTGCCGTCATCGTCCACGCGGGGTAGTCCTGCATTGGCCTGCACCATAACGGGCTTGTCGGTAACGGTGAGCATGCGTGCAGCGAGCCCTCGGAGCTCGGCCGGTCCCTGGCTGCAGTTGATACCCAGGACGTCGGCGCCGATGGCGTCGAGCGTGATGGCGGCCACCTCGGGACTCGTACCCAGGAAGGTGCGGCCGTCTTCCTCAAAGGTCATGGTGGCAAAGACGGGCAGGTCGGAGTTCTCGCGGCAGGCAAGGACCGCCGCCTTGATTTCGGCCAGGTCGGTCATGGTTTCGATGATAAAGAGGTCTACGCCCGCGGCGACGCCAGCGCGCACCTCCTCGGCAAAGAGGTCGTAGGCCTCGTCGAAGCTGAGGGTACCCAGGGGGCGAAGCAGCGCACCGATGGGGCCGATGTCGCCAGCGACGTAATGGGCACCGGCCGCGCGAGCGCAAGAGGCCGCGGCGGCAAAGACATCTGCCACGGTGGCGGCGCCATCGAGCTTGTGCGCGTTGGCGCCAAAGGTGTTGGCGGTGATCACGTCGCAGCCGGCCTCGACGTACTGACGCTGGATGTCGGTAATGACCTGGGGCTCCTCAAAGTTGAGCAGCTCGGGTAGGGCGCCGGCCTTCATGCCGGCCGCCTGCAGCATGGTGCCCATGCCGCCGTCGAACAGCAGGTGTCCCGTGCCCTCGATGGCGGCGCGCAGTCGATCGTCCTTAATGCGAAGGTCGTCGATTGTGCGCGTCTTGTATGCAGCCCCGTTGCAGCGCGCAGCATTGACAGGTGCCGCCAGCGCAGCACCGTCAGAATCATGAGTGATAAGCGGAGTAAACATCAATGAGCTCCTAATGGCTGGAATAGCAGGTGGTGTGGGCGGCGCGGAAGCGGCAGTGCTCGCGCATGCGGCAGATAGTGCAGGTGGGGCGGCTTTGGGCGTCGTGGACCTCGCCATCAAACAGGCCGATCACCGCGGTCACGCTCTTGGTGGGCATGAGCAGGCTGGTGGGGGTGACGGTAAGCCCGATGAGCCGCGTGGCGTTGAGTGCGGCCACGATCGAGCGCTGTGCCGTAAGCGGGCAGTCGCCGTAGCCGGGGCTAAAGCGCCAGTTACCGGCGAGTCCGTGTGCGGTGGCCGCAGCCTTGACCTGCTGGTCCATCTGCTCGACGGCGGCTTCTACATAGGCAGAGCATGCGGCGTCGAGCACGGCTCCCTCTAGGGGCTGCTGGGCTCCCGTGGTGCGCAGACGACGCTCGGCGTCCATGCCGAGGGTGCATGCCATGAGCGCGGCAAAGCGGGCGTCTTTGAGATGGCGATAGATGTCGCGACCGCGCAGCTCAACGTTGGTACCGACCAAGCGAATGCAAGGCTCGCCCTGCTCATCGACGCCTGTGGCATCGACGGTAAACACGCGGCGCACGCCACGGGGTTCAATGTCCAGTTCCAGACGCTCAACGACAAGCTCAATACGCTGCGACAACTCGGGCTCAATCTGCTGACCGCCGTAGCCCAGATAGCGCAACATTTCGGCACGGTCGACGCGGGGATGGTGGGCAGCATCGATACGATAAAGCGCCGGCGACGCAAGGTCGGCCGGCACTTCGACAGCGGTTGTATCGATGTGCGGTTTTTCCATTACCCCAGGCGCTCCATAATGGTTGCGGCGATTGCAGGACGATTCATAGTGTACAGGTGCAGACCGGCGGCGCCGTGCTCCTTAAGGTCGCAAAGCTGACGGGCAGCATAATCTACACCGGCTGCCTGCAGGCTCTCGGGATCGTTCTCGTACTTGGCGAGAATCTTGATGACGGGGGAGGGCAGCGATGCGCCGCACATAAAGACCATGCGGCTGATCTGCGACTTGCCCATAAACGGCATGATGCCTGCGGTAATGGGCACGGTGATACCGGCCTTGTCGGCAAGCTCGCGAAAACGGTAGAAGCACTCGTTATCAAAAAAGAGCTGCGTCACAAAGAAGCTCGCGCCGGCATCTTGCTTTTGCTTGAGGTGTTCGACCGAGACGTTGAGGTCCTCACAGGCAATGTGGCCCTCGGGGTAGGCTGCGGCGCCCACACAAAAGCCGGCGTCAACGAGCTCGGGGATGAGGTCGCGGGCGTAGGCGTAGTCCGAGGCGGGCTTGTCGTCCTCGGTCGCACCGGCGGGAAGATCACCGCGCAGAGCCAGGATGTTTTCAACGCCGGCGGTGCGATACTCGTCGATCTTGGCGGCGATATCGGCGTGCGAGCGGCCCACGCAGGTAAGGTGTGCCACCGAGGGCGTATCGAATTCGCTCGTAATCATATGCGCGATGGGGGCGGTGGTGGCACCGTTGCCCGAGCCGCCGGCCGAGCAGGTGACCGAGACAAAGCTCGGCGAAAGCTTGCACAGATTGCCTGCCACCTCGCGAGCCGTGTCGAGGGTAAGCTCGCCCTTGGGCGGGAACATCTCAAACGAAACGGGTGCGGTGCCCTGGGATGCTGCCTGCTTAAAAACCTCGTCGACGCGCATATCGTGCTCCTTTAGATACTTAAATAGTGTGATGTGTTGTAAGGATTCTACAGCACCACTGTGTCACGGTGGAGTTTCACTCGCTATTCGGGGATACCAATCAAAGATGCCTCGCTATCGACATTCCCTATAGCAGAGCGGTCAATCTAGGATGGGGCTATAAAGACTGGTATCTGATGCGAAATACCAGTTAATAGAGCCGCACCCCAAATTGACTACCCTTAAACCATGGGGAGAGGTCTGCAATTTATACAGTTGATTGGCTGTTGAGGGCGGCAACGCCGCCGCGATGCGGTAACCTCATTGATTGGTTTCGTGACAGCAACATAACGGTAATGTTGCGGAAACACGACGAGCCTAATCTATGACTCGTTCGTTAGTAATCAACACCGCTTCTCACGCGGTGCCGATACGAAGGGAGTTCCGTATGGCCGAACTTACTGACCGCTTCGGGACCATGGTGTTCTCTGAGGAAGTCATGAAGGACTACCTCCCCAAGGACATTTGGAAGCGCCTTGCTGCAACCCTCGAGGACGGTGAGCCGCTCGACCTGGATGTGGCCAACGCCGTTGCCCACGCCATGAAGGTCTGGGCCATCTCCAAGGGCGCGACGCACTACGCGCACTGGTTCCAGCCGCTTTCGGGTATTACTTCCGAGAAGCACGACAGCTTCCTCGAGCCCAACCACGACGGCACCGCCATTACCAAGTTTACGGGCAAGAACCTCATCCAGGGCGAGCCGGACGCCTCCAGCTTCCCCAACGGCGGCCTGCGTGCCACCTTCGAGGCCCGTGGCTACACCGCTTGGGATCCCACCAGCCCCGCATTCATTAAGGATGATGTCCTGTGCATCCCCACGGCTTTCTGCTCCTACACGGGCGAGGCCCTGGACAAGAAGACCCCGCTGCTGCGCTCCATGACCGCGCTCTCGCGTGAGTCCAAGCGCGTTTTGGCGCTGTTTGGCAAGACCCCCAAGAAGGTCGTTCCTTCCGTGGGCGATGAGCAGGAGTACTTCCTGATCAAGAAGGACGCTTACCGCAAGCGCAGGGACCTGGTCATCACCGGCCGCACCCTCTTTGGTGCTGCTCCCTGCAAGGGCCAGGAGCTCGAGGAGCACTACTTTGGCGCTATCCGCCCCACCGTCTCGGCCTATATGAAGGACCTGGACGATGAACTGTGGGCGCTTGGCATTCCCGCCAAGACCAAGCACAACGAGGTCGCTCCCTGCCAGCATGAGCTCGCCCCTGTCTATGGCGAGGTCAACGAGGCCATCGACCAGAACCTGGTCATGATGGAGAAGATGAAGCTCATCGCCTCCCGCCACGACTTGGTCTGCCTGCTGCACGAGAAGCCCTTTGAGGGCATCAACGGTTCGGGCAAGCACAACAACTGGTCGCTTGGCACCGAGTCCGAGAACCTGCTCGACCCGGGCGACACCCCGCTCGACAACCTGCAGTTCATCGTCTTCCTCACCGCGGTGATTGAGGCCGTCGATAACTATCAGGAGCTCCTGCGTGCCTCCGTTGCCTCGGCCGGCAACGATCATCGTCTGGGCGCCAACGAGGCTCCTCCGGCGATTATGTCCATCTTCCTGGGCGACCAGCTTACCGAGGTCGTCGAGAAGATCATCGATGGCAAGGCTTCCGTCCATGCCACGCGCGGCGTGCTTGACCTGGGCGCCGATACCCTGCCCAAGCTGATGCAGGACAACACCGACCGCAACCGCACCTCCCCGTTCGCCTTCACCGGCAACAAGTTCGAGTTCCGTGCCTGCGGCTCCGAGCAGAACGTCTCCGACTCCAACCTGGTGCTCGATGCCGCCGTGGCCAAGTCGCTCAAGTCCTTCGCCGACGCACTCGAGGGTACGCCCGAGGATAAGTTCCAGGATGCCGCGCTCGAGTACTGCAAGAAGGTGCTGACCGATCACCAGCGCATCCTGTTCTCCGGCGACGGTTACTCCGACGAGTGGCCCATCGAGGCCGAGAAGCGCGGCCTTGCCAACAACAAGACCACGGCCGACGCTCTTCCCGCCTTTGTTTCCGATAAGGCTATCGCGCTCTTTGAGGAGACGGGCGTCCTGACCAAGGCCGAGGCCCAGTGCCGCTACGATTGCAAGCTCGAGAAGTACAACAAGCTCATGAACATCGAGGCTACAACGATGGTTCGCGAGGCGCGTCGTACCTATCGCCCGGTCATTACCGCCTATGCCACCAAGGTCGCTAAGGGCCTTGAGACTATTCGTGCCGCCGGTGCTGAGGCTGCCATGCAGTGCGAGCAGAACACGCTCAACAAGCTCTGCAACGGTATCACCGCCATCAACGACTCCATCAAGGCGCTCGACGCCGTGCATCAGAAGGCCGAGGCCCTCGATGGCCAGGAGCAGGCCAACGTATACGCGCACGAGGTCGTTCCCGCTATGGACACGCTGCGCGCCGCCGTGGACGCCATGGAGGAGATTGTGGCCGCCGACTACTGGCCGGTCCCGACCTACGACGACATCCTGTTCTACGTGTAGTACGTAACTGACATATCGTCACGGTATTGAGCCGGGGTCCGCATCGCGCGGGCCCCGGCTTTTTGATTGCGAAGGACGCTTAGGAGTCCGTTTTGCAACTGATTCGCCCACGTAATAAGGGGTCGTGGGCAAAAAACGTCAAATATGAGTACTGTCATAAGTCCTGTAGCATTATCATTTTGCAAAATATGCAGTGTTGCGCAACATATGTCCAAGTACTTAGCTGATAAACGCTTGCAATGCTTCCGCCGTAGGACCCCTGGCGTCTGAATCGCCTTCTGATGGCATGAAATCGCTGTTACTAAATTGGTAACAGTACTCATATTTGCTATTTTTTGCCCACGGGCCCTTGGATGACAGTGTGATTTTATGCTTTCGGGGTTCGAATCCCGGCTCATGGGTAGCAAAAAGCCCGCCACCGAATTGGTAGCGGGCTTCTCAGATTCTGTGGTGCCCCCAGCGGGATGTCCGCGCGCGGCTGACGCCGCCCGCTTCCGCTGCGTCGCTTCGCTCCTTGCGTGCTGCGCTGGAAAACGCTTCGCGTTTCCTCAGCTCCGCACCCTGCCGGGTTCGAATCCCGGCATATCGGTAGCAAAAAGCCCGTCACCGCGAGGGCAACGGGCTTCTCAGTTTAAATGGTGCCCCCAGCGGGATTCGAACCCGCGATATCCACCTTGAAAGGGTGGCGTCCTTGGCCGCTAGACGATGGGGACAGCGGGAAAGAGTATAGCAGACTTTTTTGCCGGCGCGTATATCGTTGGCAAACTGGAAAACCACCACACAGGAGTAGGCTTCTATTCCGATCTTCAAATATCTCAATCTGTAACATCTGGGCAGGCAAATCGGCTCTATCTGTTACAGATCGAGACAGACGGCAGGCTTCGGGACGAACATCTCATTCTGTAACAGTAAGACGACTTTTAACGGTCTAGATGTTACAGATCGAGACAAAGTGCTGGGACGGGTCAAAACCACTACAAAGGTGCCTGTCCCCTTTGTGGTGGTGAGGTGCTAGGGGAGGAGCTTCATGGCAGCGTCGTGGGCGGCGTGCTCGTAGGTGTCGTCGAGGGGCTTGAGCGGCAGCAGAGCGTTGGCCTGTGCATCGCCGCGGCGCTCGAGGGCGTGCGCGATCAGCCAGTCGGCGAGCTCGGGGTTCTTGGGCAGCGCCGGGCCATGCAGGTACGTGCCGATGACGCCCTTGTAGATGAGACCCTCAAAGCCATCGTCGCCGTTGTTGCCGGTGCCCACGACGACGGACGTTCCGAGCGGCGTGGCATCGGCGTCCAAAAGCGTGCGGCCGCCGTGGTTCTCGAATCCCACAAAGGGCTCGGGCGCCAGGTCGGTCTTGACGGCGACGTTGCCGATCAGGCGGTCGGAGCCGCGTACAGTCTCGGCGGCAATGACGCCCAGGCCCTCGATGCGATCCTCGCCCATATAGTACGAACGGCCGAGCAGCTGATAGCTGCCGCAGATAGCGAGCAGCGAGCCGCTATCCTCAACATAGGCCGCGACCTTGTCTTTTTGAGCGAGCAGTTCATGTGCAACCGCCAGTTGGTCGCGGTCGGAGCCGCCGCCCATCATGACAATATCGGCGTCGGTCAGGTCGAGCACCTCGCCCATGTGGACCTCGTCCACGCGCACGGGAATGCCGCGCCAGGCGCAGCGGCGCTCGAGCGCGATAACGTTGCCGCCGTCGCCGTAGAGGTTGAGCGCATCGGGATACAGGTAGACGATACGCAACGGGCGTGAAAGCTCGACCGGCGCGACGGCGGAAGGGATGGCGTTGCCATCGGCGCGGGCCACGGCGCGCCCGGCAACAACGTCGGCGGTGGTGCCATTAAGCTCGTCGAGCTCCTTGACCAGCGGCGGGAAGGCCGTGTAGTTGGCGACGGCGTAGAAAGTGTCGCCGGCGGCCTCATCCGCCACGGCGCCAATTGCCTGCGCGACGTCCGAGATGATGGCGGCGTCGATGCCGGCGTACTTGAGGCGCACCTGCATATCGTGTGCACGCGTGCCGCCGGCAAAGGCGACAAGCCCTGGGGTATCGGCGATGCGCTCGAAGTCGACGTCGTAGATCCAGGAGACATCGTGGCCGTCGGCGCTGTTGTCGTTCAGGAAGAAAGTGCAGAGTCTGCCGCCCGCCGTCTTAATGGACTGGATCTGTCGATCGAAGCCCACGGGATTCTTGGCCAGGTTTGCCTCGACGGTGCGACCGGCAATATCCCAACGGCCCATGCGTCCGCCGGCAGGCACGTAGGCATTGAGCGTGGGCTGCAAGTGCGCCGTATCCACGCCTAACTCATGCGCGGCAAAGAATGCGGCGGCAACGTTATAGACCATATATAAGCCGTTGTAGCGCGTGGCGATGTGCGCGGCTGGTGCGCTGGAATCAGATCCAAACACCAGGTCAAAACCATAGCCGTCGCGACTGAGCTTCACATTCGTCACGCGGCGGACCAGTGCGGGGCGTGCCCAACCGCACGAGGGGCAATGGTAGGCGCCGAGTTGACCATACTGTACGTAGTCGTACTCCAACGGGGCGTTGCACTGCGAGCAAAAGCGCGAGTCGCTAATGCGGTCAGACTCGGTGTTGGTGGCGCCATCGATGCCAAAGGCAATACTCGCATTGGGAACGCGCGCGGCAATCGAGGCGCACAGCGGGTCATCGGCGTTGTAGATGAGCGTCGTTGCCGGCGAAAGCTCCAGCGCGTGGGCGATGACCTCCTGGGTGTGATCGATCTCGCCATAGCGATCCAGCTGGTCGCGGAACAGGTTGAGCAACACGAAGTACGTTGGCTTGAGCTTGGGCAGGACGCGCACGGTGTAGAGCTCATCGCATTCAAAAACGCCCACGCGCTTGCCGCTGGCGGCATGCTTGAGGCCGCTGCGCGCCTCGAGCAGTGCGCCCACCACGCCCGGCTCCATGTTGTTGCCGGCGCGGTTGCATACCACGGTGGCGCCGCTGGCGGCAACGGCGTCGGCGATGAGGTTGGAGGTGGTGGTCTTACCGTTGGTGCCGGTGATCACCACGCTGCGGTCGACAAGGCCCGCCAGGTCGCTCAGCAGATAGGGGTTGATCTTCATGGCGATGCGGCCGGGGAGTACGCCGCCCTGGCGCTTGAGGACGGAGCGCAGTCCCCAGCGAGCGATATCGCTCGAGGTGCAGGCAAGAGATGAGCGGAGGTTCATGAAACCGTTCCTAACGTAAACGACATGGTCGGGTCGAGTGCGTCACTAAAATCCGTAGCGGCGCGCAAATTCCTGGGCAAGCTGCGACACGTCTTCGCAGGCATTGGCCCAGGGGGCAAAGTCGGGAGTGTCCGAGATAATGCCGTCCGCTTCCCAAACGGCCTGGTGCGAAAGATCCCAGGGATCGCGTGGCTCGGGCCGGCAGGGAAGGTACGGTGTCTGGTACATGGGATTCAGCAAGAAGAACGCGCCGCCCTCGCAGCGGCTAGCGAACTCACGCAGCGCACGCGCCGCTGGACGCATCTTGTTCGTTTTGAACAAGAGGATTGTGCGGGCGAGCAGGTACCAGGGGGAGTTCTCGAGTGCATCGGCCCCTACCTGTTCCTCGAGCTGGTGAGCCAGGGCAAAAAAGCCGTCCTGGTCTTCCAGGCGTGCGAGGGCGAGCAACACGGTGCCGGCAGCTCGGGTGGGATAGCCTTCTGCCTTAAGGACGCGGCGGGCGTAGTTGGCAGCAGCGCGGTAGCGGGCGCTCGCCATGCACAGCTGCGAGATGGCCTCGAGCGTGTGGAGCCACCCGATAAGTGCCGGCTCGCTCACGGTGAGATCTGCCGCCGTCACGCCGTCCGTCAAAACCTTGTTGGCCCAGTAGTGTGGGGCCTCCATATCGAACCCGGGCACGCTTTGCTGCAGGTAATCGGCCGTGGTCGCTTCGAGCTTCATCAGGTCGCCCAGGCAGGCGTCAACGGGCGTGTCGGCCAGGATGATGGCGAGCAGCTGCGCGTCGACGGCCAGTGCATCGACGCGGACAATCTTGAGCAGCTCATCGCGCATGTCGTCAAACAGGCGATTGCGCGTCTGCTCAAACTCCTCATCGCTGCCCATGTCCTCGATGCGATGGAGCTCGTCGAGCAGGTGGCGATGAACACCGGCATAGGACAGCAGCGCCTGGGCATGCTCGGACTGCGCATACTTTTGGGGATTCGCGCTAATGTCGTTATGGACAAGCTCGCGTGCTGCATCGGTGAGCTCGGGGTGCGACGCCAGATAGGTGCGCTCCAAGTAGGCGGGGATGTAGACGCTTGGATCCATTAGAGGTCCCCTCCCTTAAATGGAAGCCCCTGCTCGGCTGCGCGCAGGATGCGCTCGTCGATCTGGGAACGCACGATATCGTTGGTGGCGACCCAGGCGGCAAAGCTGGCGTTGTCGGGAGCGCCCAGGCCCTCCTGCAGTACCGGCGTTGCCTCGGACAGTGCAAGGACGAGCTCGTCGGTGGAGCCTGCGCCCACGTTGACGCGGGCATAGACGCCATCGGGAAACTCGGTTTGGAAGTAGAGCGCCTCGGCCGCGTGCGGGCACGAGCGCGCAAGGATACGCAGGTAGTGCTCGGCGCCCTCGTAGTCCAGCTCGCGCCAGGCTGCGCTCATCAGCGCGATGAGCGTCCACGGGTCCAAGTCGCGCTCCGCATCTTTGGGGCGGCGGCGCAGCGGGGTATTCGCGAGATAGGGTACGGAGTGGGCGGAGCGAAATCGTTTGAGCTCCTCGGCGGGGTATTCGAGCTTTGCCATGGCGAGCATCGCGGTGTGGCGGACGCCGGCGGGGTCGTTGGGCGCAAAGTCCAAGCTGCGATTCGCTGCCTCCAACGACATGCGATAGCGTCCGCTAATGAGGGCGCGCGATGCAAGAGCGGCAAGCCAGCGCAGGTAGGGGCGGCGCATAAGGTCGCCTGCGGCTTCACGCTCGTAGGGGTCCTGCGCCGAGGCGATCTTGAGCGCCAGATCATGCTCGACTTCATCGCGCTTGGACACCAGATACTGCACGTATTCCTCGTTGGAGTCGGCGGTGAGGGCCGTCAGCATGCGCTGGGCATCCCAGTTGGTCGCATCGAGTGCGGCGGCCTCGCGAAGCATGTTCTCGGCAGCGGCCTCTTCCTGCTCGGCCTGGGTATCGTCGGGGATAAAGGGAATGCGGTAGTCGACGGCCTCGACCACCTTGGCAATGAGATGTCCGGCGCGGTCGCGATCGTGCACGATGAGCGGCGCGGGGTCGCGGGTGAATTGCTCCATCAGACGCTCGACGGCGGGGCCGTCGGTGAGCGGGATATTGTCGCGGCGCAAGGCCTCAAGAACGAGGCGATGGCAATCCTCTTGAATGGGATCGAATGCCATGGGGCCTCCTTTGCTGCGGTTAGGGTTCAAATGTCTCTATATAAGGTTCTAGTTTACCCGCATGTGACGTGCCGGGGGAGCCGCACTTGGACTTGCACCTTTGCACCACGAAGACGGGTGTCGCACAAATGTCGGCACCTTGGACGACCGAGTGGTATTACGGCGCCGCAAACGGTCGATTTTTGGCGGCGAACGGTGCGTGTTTTGGAGAGGCACCGTCCTGCCCGGGATATGTAGTCAACCTTGATAAAACGTTTGCCCAGCTTGGGACAATAACCGCAACGCTAGAGGTTCCAGGATAGAAAAAACGTTTCATCATTGGTAACTTTGGATGAATAACTGACCAACCAGAACGGTAAAATAGTGTTTGTCTGAGCGTTGAGACGTTTAGACATCGCGCATTGTCATCGCCGGCAACGCGCAAACGGTCCTAACGGAGCCAATCGGGTGCTCCGTTATATACGCAAGTCTAAGAGGGGCTTGTTTAGGAGGCACAGTATGGGACGTTTTACCAATCCTCGCGATCTGTACTTTGGTGAGGGCGCTCGCCACGAGGTGAAGAACCTCAAGGGCAAGAAGGCCATCATCGTTTCTGGCGGCAGCTCTATGCGCCGCGGCGGATTCCTGCAGGACGTTGAGGCCGACCTTAAGGAAGGCGGTTTCGAGGTCAAGCTGTTCGAGGGCGTCGAGTCCGACCCGTCTATCGAGACGGTCATGAAGGGCGCCGAGGCCATGCGCGAGTTCGAGCCCGACTGGATTATCGCCATCGGCGGCGGTTCGCCCATCGATGCCGCTAAGGCCATGTGGGTCTTCTACGAGTATCCCGAGGAGTCCTTCGACAACATCATCCAGCCGTTCAGCTTCCCCGAGCTGCGTCAGAAGGCTCATTTCTGCGCCATCTCCTCTACCTCCGGCACCGCTACCGAGGTCACCGCGTTCTCCGTCATTACCGACTACGCCAAGGGCATCAAGTACCCGCTGGCCGACTTCAACATCACCCCTGATGTCGCCATCGTCGACCCCGAGCTCACCTACACCATGCCCGCCAAGCTGTGCGCTCACACCGGCATGGATGCTCTGACCCACTGCATGGAGGCCTACGTTTCCACCTGCGCCTCTATGTTCACCGACGCCAACGCCCTGCACGGCATCCGCGAGATCGTCGAGTGGCTGCCCAAGTCCTATGCTGGCGACCATGAGGCCCGTCAGCACATGCACGAGGCTCAGTGCATCGCCGGTATCGCCTTCTCCTCGGGCCTGCTCGGCATCGTTCACTCCATGGCTCACAAGACCGGTGCTGCCTTCGAGAACGGCCACATCATCCACGGTGCTGCTAACGCCATGTACCTGGGCAAGGTCATCCAGTGGAACTCCAAGGACCCGCGTGCTGCCGAGCGTTACGCTTACGTGGCCAAGGAGATCCTGCACCTTCCCGGCGAGACCAACGAGGAGCTCATCGCTGCGCTCGTCCAGAAGATCCGCGACCTCAACGACCAGCTCAACATTCCGCAGTCCATCAAGGATTACGCGAATGGTGGCGTGAAGGTCGACGCCGAGAACCCGCAGATGGTTTCCGAGGAGGAGTTCCTCGCCAAGCTGCCCGAGATCGCCGCGAACGCCGAGCAGGACGCCTGCACGCCCGAGAACCCGCGTGAGACCAAGGCTGCCGACTTCGAGAAGATCCTCAAGGCCTGCTACTACGACACCGACATCGATTTCTAATCGACTCTTGTTATCGTAACGAGGGGCTCCGCACGTATCCGTACGGAGCCCCTTTCTTTTTATTATTAGAGAATGGGATAAAAATGGCTGCAATTTTCAATAGCCCCAGCAAGTACATCCAGGGCCCGGACGAGCTCGCCAAGCTCGGCTCCTATGTCGAGCCGCTCGGCGCTAAGGCCCTCGTCATCGTGACGCCTTCGGGCAAGAAGCGCGTCGGTGCCAAGATCGAGGGCGGCTTTGCCGAGGCCAAGGCCGAGCTGCTGTTTGAGGACTTTAACGGCGAGTGCTCCAAGGGCGAGGTTGATCGCCTGGTCGCGCTCGCCCGCGACAACGGTTGCGACATCATCGTCGGCGTCGGTGGCGGCAAGATCCTCGACACCGCAAAGGCCGTTGCCTACTACCTGGAGTCCCCGGTCATCATTTGCCCCACCATCGCTTCGACCGATGCTCCGTGCTCTGCTCTTTCGGTGCTCTACACCGATGACGGCCAGTTCGATAAATATCTCTTCCTTAAGGCAAACCCCAATATTGTCCTGATGGATACGACGGTTATCGCGGCGAGCCCGGTGCGCCTGACGGTTTCCGGTATGGGCGATGCGCTCGCAACCTACTTTGAGGCCCAGGCGACGCATGATGCCGACGGTGGCACTTGCGCCGGCGGCAAGGGCGGCATGGCCGGCCTGGCGCTCGCCAAGCTCTGCTATGAGACGCTCATGGCCGATGGCGTCAAGGCCAAGGTCGCGCTGGAGAAGGGTGCGCTCACGCCTGCCGTCGAGCACATCATTGAGGCCAACACGCTGCTTTCGGGCATTGGCTTTGAGAGCTCGGGCCTTGCTGCTGCTCATGCCATCCACAACGGTTTGACGATGCTGCCCGAGTGCCATGGCATGTATCACGGCGAGAAGGTCGCCTTTGGCACCATCGTCCAGCTGGTACTCGAGGACGCTCCGACCGAGAAGCTCGAGGAAGTCTTGGGCTTCTGCATTGAGCTGGGCCTGCCGGTCACGATGAAGGAGCTTGGCGTTGCCGAGGTTACGCGCGAGCAGGCCGTGATTGTTGCCGAGGCCGCGTGCGCGCCCGAGGACACCATGTGCAACATGCCGTTTGAGGTGACGCCCGAGATGGTCGCAAACGCCATCCTGGGTGCCGACGCGCTGGGTCATTATTACCTCATGGATGAGTAAATCAAGCTAAGGAAGGGGCAAAGCCGGCAGATGGCTTTGCCCCTTTTTGCTATGGTGCAAAGTGACCTGTCACCAATGCACAAGTTGGTGCAGGGGGCGGGTTACTTTGCACCAATTGTTATTGATGAAAGGGCGGATTTTCGTATGGCGCTTCCCATGGTTTATGGCGGCCCCGGCCGGTATGTTCAGGGGCCGGGCGAACTTTCGCGTCAGGGCAGATATCTGTCATGGCTGGGGTGCTCCGCCTATGTCCTGTTTGACCAAGGCACCGAGGATCGACTGTGCAAGCAGATCGTCGATGGATTTCTGGGCGAAGGTCTCAGCGAGCCGTTCTTTAAGATTTATGACGGTCCGTGTAGCGCGATTTCCGATGGCGACCTGCAGGGTGTTGCAAATGCGGTCTTTAGAAACGAGCGTAATATGGCCAACGAGCAGGTCAAGGTGACCGAACAAAAGCTCGTGCAGCTCATGTGCGAGGCATAGCTTGGCGCTTGATCGACCTTGTGCAATCGGGGCGGCGATAGGCCATGGGCTATTTGCCGCAAAGATGCGCCGCGTGTAATTTGCCCGAGGCGTGGGCCGATGGCGTATCATTATCTCTTGCTTGTTTGCACTGCTCAGGGAGGGGCCGCGCATGGCGCAGGAACACGATCTGTTTGATGACATTATCGAGATCAGCAAGGGTTTCGACTTTCTTAAAAACCCGCTTGGCGGTGTGACCGATGCACTCGATCCGTCGGCACCGCAGTGGAATCCTGCCGACTACAAGGAGCGTCCGCGCGGCAACACCATTCCGTGCCTGACCTGCAAAAACGAAAAGAGCGGCTGTACCGCGTGCATGGACGTGTGCCCGGTCAACGCTATCGAGGTCGAGGAAGACGCCATCGAGATCCTCGACTCCTGTCGCAAGTGCGGCCTGTGCGCCGCCGCCTGTCCGACCGAGGCGATCATCTCGCCGCGCCTGGCGCCTAAAAACCTGTATGACGACATTGTCTCGGCGGCCACGAGCCACGAGACCGCCTACGTCACCTGCACGCGCGCCCTTAAGCGCATGCCGCGCGAAAACGAAGTCGTCGTTGCCTGCGTGGGCGATATTACGGCCGAGACCTGGTTCTCGGTACTGGCGGACTATCCCAACGTGAGTGTGTACCTGCCGTTGGGTGTGTGCGATAAATGCCGCAACATCGGCGGTGAGGACATTCTGGGCGAGGCGATTGCGAAGGCCGAGGAGTGGTCTGGCACGGGTATGGGCCTGGAGGTCGACCCCAAGAGCCTCAAGTGCCATAAGCGTCGCGAGTACGAGCGCAAGGAGTACATGGAAAAGATCGCCCGCACCACGGGCCTGACGGTGACCAAGCTCAACCCGGCGACGGCGGCGCTGGCCTCGGTGACGCAGAAGCTCAAAGCCCACCGCCACCAGATTACCCAGCTGGAGCGCACGCTCAACACCATGTGCGGCACCACGACGACCAAGCGTCGCCGTTCGCTCACGCACGGGCGGCAGCTGGTGCTCTCGACGCTGCAAAACCACCCCGAGCTTGCCCAGAACATGCAAGTGAGCACGCCGGAGTGCGATTTTGACAAGTGCACGTCGTGCGGCGAGTGCGTCAATGTATGCCCCACGTTCGCCTGCGATTTGGTGGGAAGCGGTCGCTTTGCGTTGGAGTCCACGTATTGTTTGGGCTGCGGTGCCTGTGCCAAGGTGTGTCCCGAGCACGCGCTCAAGCTTGTTGAGCACGATGCGTCCAACTTGGTCGTCGTCGACCCCGAGGCCGAGGAAAAGGCCGCCCAGAAGGCGAAGGCTCACGAAGAAGCTGAGAAGGTCAAGGCCGAGGCAAAGGCCAAGCTGGACAAGATGCTCGACCAGGTGGAAAAGCTCGCGGACTAGCCAGCGACTCCAATCTCTGCTTCATCTGCGCCGTCGTGGCGTCCGGATTCGCCTGGATGCCGCGGCGGCGCTATACTTATGCAGTTTGAAGTACCTGTACCAAAAGGAGCTGTCGTGTCCCTTTCCATCGGTATCGTGGGCCTGCCCAATGTGGGCAAGTCGACGCTGTTCACCGCGCTTACCAAAAAGACCGGCCTTGCCGCCAACTACCCGTTTGCCACGATCGACCCCAACGTGGGTATCGTCGATGTGCCCGATAGCCGCCTGCAAAAGCTTGCCGACATCGTCAACCCGGGTCGCATTGTGCCGGCTACGGTCGAGTTTGTCGACATCGCAGGTCTGGTGAAGGGCGCTAACGAGGGCGAGGGTCTGGGCAACCAGTTCTTGGCAAACATCCGCGAGACCGACGCCATCTGCGAGGTCGTGCGCTACTTTAAGGACCCCAACGTCATGCGTGAGGTGGGCCGCACGGGCGAGTTCGTCGACCCCGCCGGCGATGCCGACACCATCATGACCGAGCTCATCCTGGCCGATATGGGCACGCTCGAGAAGCAGCTGCCCAAACTCGAGAAGGAGGCCAAGCGCGACAAGGAGCTCATGCCCAAGTTCGAGGTTGCCAAGCGCCTGCTTGCCTGGCTCAACGAGGGTAAGCGTGCCGCGTCCATGGAGATGACCGACGAGGAGCGCGCCGCCGCCAAGGGCCTGTTCCTGCTCACTATGAAGCCCATCCTGTATGTGGCCAACGTAGACGAGGATATGCTCAACGAGGACCTGGCGCCCATCGACGGCGTCAAGCCGCTGCCCATCTGCGCCAAGATCGAGGCCGAGCTTTCCGAGCTCGATCCCGAGGACGCCGCCGACTACCTGGAGAGCCTAGGCCTGGAGCAGCCCGGCCTGGACGTGCTCGCGCAGGCAGCCTACAAGCTGCTTGGTCTGCAGTCGTTCTTTACGGCTGGCGAGATGGAGGTCAAGGCCTGGACGGTTCGTCAGGGCGCGACCGCCCCGCAGGCCGCCGGTGTCATCCACACCGACTTTGAGCGCGGCTTTATTAAGGCCGAGGTTATCGGCTATGACGACTACATCGGGCTCGGCGGCGAGCAGGGCGCCAAGGCTGCCGGCAAGCTGCGTATTGAGGGCAAGGACTATGTCATGGCCGATGGCGACGTCGTGCACTTCCGCTTTAACGTGTAAGGGCGACGCGCATGTTCAAATATGGCAAAAAAGCCGGCTACATGGGCATCGCGCTGCTGGTGCTTGCGGTGCTTCCGCTGGCGGTCGCAGCGTTTGTAATCCCCAACATTGGTCCCGAGGTGGCAACAAAGTTTAATGCCGCCGGCGAGGTTACGCGCTGGGGCAAGAGCTACGAGCTGCTGGCCCTGCCGGTGCTCAATCTGCTGCTGGGTGTGGCGACGTACTTTACGGCAGGACGCCAGGCTAAAAACAATGACT
This sequence comes from uncultured Collinsella sp., assembly GCA_900549455.1. GTDB lineage: Bacteria > Actinomycetota > Coriobacteriia > Coriobacteriales > Coriobacteriaceae > Collinsella. Next base: position 19,735 of record UROM01000024.1, read on the forward strand.
GTCTCTTATACACATCTCCGAGCCCACGAGACTCCTGAGCATCTCGT
>UROM01000025.1 GCA_900549455.1 uncultured Collinsella sp.
ATCTACACTTATGCGATCGTCGGCAGCGTCAGATGTGTATAAGAGACAGCAGCGGGAACGTTCGCAAGGATCCAGGCCATCTTGCCCGCCGGATAGTAGGGCGAGAGCACCAGACCCGTCGTGTCGCGCACCAGCTCGGCCACACCCTCGCGCGCGGTCAGCTCGTCGCACAGCTCGCGGGCGCGGGCGCACTGCCACACCACGGCGTCGCACAGCGGCTCGCCCGTCGTGCGGTTCCAGGCAACGGTGGTCTCGCGCTGGTTGGAGATGCCGATGCCGGCGACGTCGGCCGGATCGACCCCGGTCTCCTCCACCACGGCACGCGTCACGGCCAGCACATTGGTGGCAATCTCGGCCGGATCATGGCTCACCCAGCCGGCCTCGTTGACAATCTGGCGATGCGAACGGTCGGCACGATGAATCAAATGGCCGCCCTCGTCTACCAGCAGCGCCTTGGTGCCCTGCGTGGATTGATCGATTCCGATGATGTAGCGGCCCATGGCCACCCCTTTCAAAACGAATGTGACAAAGGGACGGTCCCTTTGTCACATTCCAATTACTCTGCGGGCAGGAATTCGGCAACGGTCTTGGCGATTCCGACACCCGTCAGGCCGTAGTGTGCAAAGACCTCGGGGCTCGTGCCGGTGATGACCGGCGCGTCGGGCAGGGAGAGGCACTTGACCGGGCGCGGGCAATGCTCACCCACCACCTGCGCGACCATAGAGCCCAGACCGCCGAAGGGGCTGTGCTCCTCGACGGTCACGACGGCGCGCGTGGCACCGGCGGCCTCAATCACGGCCTCGGCGTCGAGCGGCTTGACGCAGTACATGTCGAGTACCGTTGCCGAGATGCCCTGCTCGGCCAGCAGGTCGGCAGCGTCCACGGCATGGCGGACCATCTCGCCGGTAGCGACGAGCGCTACATCGGTGCCGCGGCGTACCCAGGTGGCGCGATCCATCTGGAACGGGCACTCGTCCTCGGTGTACACGTCCTCGACCGGGTTGCGGCCCACGCGGATGTAGGCCGGTTTGTTATCGGCGACCAGGGCCCGCACGAGCTCGGCGGTCTGGAAGCGGTCGCTCGGCAGATACACGCGCATGTTGGGAATCGCGCTCATGGCGGCGATATCCTGCGCGGAGTGATGGCTCATGCCCAAGGCGCCGTAGGACACGCCGCCCGAAATGCCGATGAGCTTGACGTTGGTGTTGGAGTACGAGACGTCGACCTTGCACTGCTCATACGAGCGCGTGGTCACAAAGGACGCCGGCGAGGCGGCCCAGGCCTTCTTGCCGCACGAAGCCATGCCGGCGGCGATGCTCACCAGGTCCTGCTCGGCAATGCCGACCTCGACGGACTGCTGGGGATACTGATCAAAGAACGGCGTGAGCGATGCGGAGCCGCGGGAGTCGGAGCACAGGACGACGATATCCTTATCGGTCTTCGCGGCCTCGAGCAGCGTGTCGCAGATAACCTTGCGATTGGCGATCTTGTTAGCCATTGATGGCCTCCTTATGGGCAGCGAAATCGGCGATGATCTGGGCATATTCCTCATCATTGGGCAGGTGATGATGCCAGGCGGCCTTGTCCTCCATAACAGGCGAGCCATAGCCCTTCACCGTGTTGAGGATGATGACCGTGGGCTTGCCGCAGGTCTCGGCCGCAAGCGTCAGCGCGGCGTCGATGGCCCGGACGTCGTTGCCCGGAATGGAGAGCACGTTCCATCCGAAGGCTGCCCAGCGCTCCTCCTGCGAGTCCTGCTTCATAACGTCCTCGGTGCTGCCGCTGATCTGCAGGCGGTTGCGGTCCACGAGCGCGCACAGGTTATCGAGCTGGTAGTTGCCGCCGCTCATGGCGCCCTCCCAGACCGAGCCCTCGGCAAGCTCGCCGTCGCCCATGATGGTGTAGACGCGATAGTCGCGGCCGTCCATCTTGCCGGCGAGCGCCATGCCCACGGCCACGGGCAGGCCGTGACCCAGCGAGCCCGAGTTCATCTCGATGCCCTTGAGCTTGTTGTTGGGGTGGCCGATGTAGGGGCTGCCGAACTTGGAGAAGCGGGCCTTGACGTCGTCGAGGTCAAGATAGCCCTCGTGGCAAAGCACCGCGTAGTAAGCCTCCATGGCGTGGCCCTTGGAGAGCACGAAGCGGTCGCGATTGGGATCGTCGACGGTCTCGGGCGAAATGTTGAGGTGGTTGGCGTAGAGGGTCATGAGGGCGTCGATCACCGACATGTCGCCGCCGATGTGGCCGCCGGCGCCAGCCATGATGATATCGACGCAATCGCGGCGAAGGTCCCAACGCAGGGACTCAAGCTCTTCGATAGTTGCCATTTCTACTCTCCTCGCAGGTAGGCTTTAACGTCTTCTTCGATGGGGTCGTACAGGTCGGGGGCAATGCCGATGTACTTGCACGCCTCGTAGAGCACCGGCACCACGTTGGCGTGAATAGCGACGCAGTGGTGGATGTAGGGGCCCTCGACGATCTTGGCTTCGAGGCGCTTGAGGTTGTCGACCTCGACCCACAGGTAGGTGCCCATGCCGGCCGGGCCGTCGATGCCGCGGGCGTTGCCCAGTAGCAGCGAGTACTCGCCGTTGTCACCGTCAAAGCGGGCAAGGGTGAGGTCGCCGTGCTTGGCCTCGGCCGTCAGCGCGCCGGGGTGATCGAAAGCCAGCGGGTAGGTGAGCTTGGGCTTGACGGCCGCGCAGCTGCAGGGCCAGGGGCCGCAATGCTGCAGCAGCTCGCCGTTCTCGTTATCGGGATGGCGCACGGTCCAGTCGGCGAACATGCCGCGGTGACGGCCCAGGTCGGCGGCCTCGACCATCAGCGCGGTGATGGCGCCGTGGATATCGGTCTCGCATACGATAGGAATGCCCATCTCGTTGAGGATGGCGTTGGCGGCGCAGGGCATAATGCCCAGCTCGTCCTGCAGAGCGTTCCAGCACTGAATGGCACCGGCGTTGCAGCCATACTTCTCGACCAAGCGCTTCATGGCGATGGCAAGACCGGCGACCGCGGGGACCTTGTCCTCGGGGATGCAGATCTCAAAGCTGTCGTTGATGTGGGCAAGCATGGCGGCCATGGCCTGCTCGTCGGCCTGGGCATCGCGCACAGCCTGGACAAGTTCGGTCATGGGGATAGGCGAAAGCTGGATGTTGAACTTCTCGAGCAGCTCGCCCTCGTTGCACATGGTCGACCAGAAGTCGAATGGACGGGTGGCCATCTGCAGGATGCGGGTGTGCTTGAAGGTCTTGACCACGTTGCAAACGGCCAAAAAGTCCCAAACGCCGCGCTCGAACTCGGGGTCGGTCAGGCGGCAGTTGGTCATGTAGGTGAAGGGAACCTGGAAGCGGCGCAGGACCTTGCCGGTGGCGAACAGGCCGCACTGGCTATCGCGCAGGCGTGTGCCGTCGGGCTCGGGGCGCTCGTCGCGCGGACCCCACAGCAGCACGGGTAGACCGAGCTCGCGGGCAAGGCGAGCGCAAACGTACTCGGTGCCAAAGTTGGCGTGGCACAGCATAATGCCATCGACGCCCTCGGCGCGGAACTTCTTCACGATAGGCTCGATATGGCTGTCGTCGAACAGCAGGCCCTCGTCATTGATGTCGTCGATATCCACGATGTCGACGCCGATCTCGCGCAGGCGATCAGCCGTCAGGCCGCGATACTTGATTGCGTCCGGCGCGCTAAAGATACTGCGGCGCGTGGGCACAAAGCCGAGCTTGATCTTGTCCATGTACGTCCTCCTCTAATCACATGTTCAGTAAACAGACGCATGTTTCGTTTTGTTCTGTTTACTAAATGTTTTACTCTACTGTTTAGAAGTTTAACGCGAAATACCCGTAGACGGTAGAGAAATCAGCCTAAACGGTATGTAAACAAACTGAACATACAAGGGCATCAAAAAGAGGGCCCCGAAGGACCCTCTCTTAGTAGCGTTATGTATGGCTGCCTTAGCGAGCTTTGCCTCCCTACGGCCTAGCGTTGCCTTTGCCTAGATTTCGCGCACGCTTTGGCGCTCGACAAAATAGGTCGACACGGCCGTCTTGCAGGTATAGCTCTTGGGATTGCGGATGTTGCCCACCAGGCGGCGCACCGCGATCTCGCCCACCTCGTGCTTGGGAACGTGCACCGTGGTGAGCGGCGGATTGGAGAAGGCGCCCAAAGACAGATCGTCAAAGCCGATGATTGAGACATCCTCGGGGACACGTATGCCGTGCTCGTTCAGCGCGCGCATGGCGCCTACGGCGAGCACGTCGTTTTCGGCAAAGAAAGCCGTCGGCAGGTCGTCGCGCGAGACGCTGTCGAGCCACACGCCCATGTCGCGATAGGCACCCTCGAGCGTGGTGCCCAACGTGACACGCCATGCCGGATTGGCCTCGAGGCCCGCGTCCTCAAGCGCTTGGCGATAGCCGCGCTCGCGGTCCTTAAAGTTGCGGATCCGAAGGTCGCCCGCCAGATAGCCGATTTGCCTGTGGCCTTTCTCGATAAGGTAATCCACGGCACGCAGCACCGAATCGGTGTTGGCGATGACTACGGCATCGAAGTACTGGCGATCGCTCCAGCCGTCGAGCACAATCAGGTGGGCGGCAGCGTCGGCGAACAGGGCGTAGTCCTCCTCGCCCAGCTCGGTACCCATCAGCACGATGGCGGCCGACGGGTCGGCGATCAGGCCCTCGACCTGCGGGCGCACGGCGTCCAGGTCGCTAAAGTCGAGCGAGACAAAGCTCGTGCTCATGCCGTGGCGACGCGCCTGGCGCTCCACGCCCTCGATGACCGCGGGATGGAAGGTGCTCTCGTCCAGGATGGCGCCCGTCTTGCGCGCAAGCACAAACTGGATGCTCTCGAGCTGCGTCGACTGCTGATAGCCAAGCGACTGCGCGCACTCCAGGATGACCTTGGCGGTCTCCTCGCTCACGCTGCGCTTGCGGTTGAGCGCGTTGGACACGGTTGCGGGCGAAAAGCCGGTAATGCGGCTGATCTCGCGGACGCTTGCTTTAGCCATCGTTCCCCCTAGCATCGGTCGCGGCCGAGCATCGTGGCTTGACCGCCCCGTGGCTCGGCAACTAAACGACCGCAAATTCAATCTAAACAGAATAGTAAATGTTTAATAGCTAGTTTAGCCTGTTGTCAAGCGAAGTGGCCCGACTATTCCCCCAACGGGCGCATTTGTCCATCTTAACGTTATTACGCAAGGTCTTCGCCATTGCTTGCTATTACGCGTCGGTACCATTCGAAGCTTTTCTTTTTACGTCTCTCAAACGAGCCCGCACCGCTATCGTCTCGATCGACATAGATAAACCCGTAGCGCTTACGCATCTGTCCTGTGGCGACCGAAACCAAATCGATCGGGCCCCAACAGGTATATCCCATGAGTTCCACCCCGTCGAGCTCGACGGTCTCCCTCATCGCCTCGATGTGGGCCCGCAGGTATTCAACTCGATAGTCGTCTTCTATTTCACCCGAATCTTCCGGCACATCAGGAGCACCCAAACCGTTTTCGACGATGAACAGCGGCTTTTGATAGCGATCCCAGATTTCATTCATGGTGACGCGCAGCCCTTTGGGGTCGATAAACCTCCCCCAAGGCTCCTGTTTTAGATACGGATTAGGCGCCGAGCGAAGAAGGTTCGAATCGAACTGACCTTCCGCATGCGCTTTTGCGACGCGCGTCGAGTAATACGAAAACGAGACGAAATCGACCAGGTTTGCAGCCAGTACTTCGCGGTCATCATCCCGATAGGGCACCTCAAAACCATGGCGGGCGTATTCCTTGAGAACATAGCTCGGGTACGCACCGCGCACCTGGACGTCGGTAAACATGTAATGGCTGCGATTCTCAGCCTGCGCAGCCAGCACATCGTCCGGATCACATGTAGCCGGATAGAAGACACCTGCGTTGAGCATGCAACCGATCTTCGCCCCAGGGCACAGTTCATGACACGCCCCGACCGCACGGGCGCTCGCAACCAATACATGGTGCACGGCCGTGTGAACCGTTGCATAGCGATTCTCCCCTTGCTCGAAGATGATCCCCGCCGCCATAAAGCACGCCTGCGTCATGATGTTGATCTCGTTAAAGGTCAGCCAATAATTGACCAATCCCCGATAGCGCTCGAACACGGTACGCGAATATCGCTCGAACAGGTCGACCAACCTGCGATCGCGCCATCCGCCATACGCATCGACGAGATGCATGGGGACATCATAGTGGTTGAGCGTCACCAAAGGCTCAATGTCATGCGCGCGACACGTCCTAAAAACATCCTCGTAAAAGGCAAGGCCTTCTTCATTGGGCTCGGCTTCGTCTCCTTTGGGAAAAATGCGGCTCCAGGCGATTGATAAGCGCAGGCATTTAAAACCCATCTGGGCAAACAGTTCAATATCCTGCTTGTACCTATGGTAAAAATCAATGCCCTTGCGAGCGGGATAGAAGCTGTCGGGTGCCAACGCACGCGGATCAAGGTCTCCCCGCATGACGTCCATGCGTTGATCGCCAAACGGCAGCATGTCGGAATTGGCTAAACCGCGACCGCCTTCGTTCCATCCTCCCTCGCACTGGTTTGCAGCCAGAGCCCCGCCCCATAAAAAATCTTCTCTAAACATTATGGTGTCGTCCTTTCTATCAAATTCCCGGCCCACACTGTCGAACGCAACGGACTCGGCAAGTGCCGCGCAACAGCACAGTACCGTTGCGCGGCCAAGGGGTCGGACCGCGCAACGGCTGGGGAGCATATTTGTGTAGTAGCCTCTTATGCCTCGACGGATTCAACGGCCTCAGAATCGCCGCTCTTGGACTTCAACGGCATCTTCTCCTGTCCTTCAAATCCAAAAATCATCGCCAACGCAAACGTCACGGCACCGCCAGCAAGACACCCGATGGTGCCAGGGATGATATCCTGAGCAAACATGAGCACGTTCATCCATGGGAAACCAACGCCAGTGAAGATATAGACGTTGGCATGAAGAAGGCTTACCAGCAGACCACCGACAGCACCACCAATCATGTTCCAGGCAAGAGCCTTCTTGTCGCGAAACAGGATGCCGTAGATGATGGGCTCACTCACGCGACCGAAGGCATAGGTGATGAACAAGTTCCAGCCCGTGGCTCGACTCTCCTTGTCCTTAGCGCGCAGGCCATAGGCGAGCGCGATGGCAAGCGTGGTGTAGGCTACAACCGCGGTGCCGGGGTATAAGATGGCGTCGTAACCGTTCTGGAGCGCGGCGGGCAATATGGCGGTATAGATCGGCACGTGCATGCCGGTGGCGATGATCAGATTCCAGAATGCGCCGATAACCGCGGTCGCAGCGGGACCGGCAACAGAGGCGAGCCAAATGATGAAATCGGCCACAAGGCCCATGACAAATTGGACGGCAGGGCCGCAGAGGCACAGCGCGACCGGCAACATCACGAGCACCGTACCCACGGGTACGATCAGAATGCGCAACATATCAGGCGAGATCTTCTTAAAGAAGCGCTCAACATAGGACTGGACCCAGGTGATCAAGATGACCGGAAGAACAGCCTGGGTGTAGTTGACGAGCTGCATGGGGATGCCGAAGACGCTGAAAGGCTTTCCGTCCTCAACAATAGCGAGCATGTCGGGATAAATCATCACAACAGCGATGAGCAGTGCCAGCACAGGACTCGTTTTGAACTTCTTAGCCGAGCTATAGGCGGCAAACACCGGGAAGTAGTAATACGCCGCATCGCCCACCAGGGAAAGGATCCGATACAGGTCGCTCGTTTCGGACATAAAACCGGCGCCTTCGGGCCCAAACAGAATAACGAGCATCTTGAAGATACCGGCGACACAAAAGATCGGAAGGATCGGGGTGATAGCGCCGCTCACGGCATCGAGCAGCTGATTGAAGAGGTGCTTGGGCGCCAAGCGCTCCTTCCAGCTAAGCTGAGGGCCATCGAGTTCCTCGTCAATCGATACCGTGACCTCGAATCCGCCCTGCTTACAAACCTCGTCGTAGACCTTGTCGACCGTGGGCCCGACCACCAGCTGCACCTGCCCTCCGGCGTGCACGACGCTGATGATAGACGAGATGTCCTCAAGCTTCTCATCATTCGAGAGGCTTTCATCCTTGAGGTTGAAGCGCAGGCGCGTCATGCAATGCGTAACCGAAGCCACGTTTTCCGCCCCGCCCACAGTGGAGAGAATCTGCTCTGCCACCTTTTTGTAATTTGCCATCATTGGCTCCTTTGCACAATCTTGGCTTACTGTTCGAATCGGCAAAGGTCATGCCCCGAATGGCTACGGGTTACAATCCTTTTTTGGAGATGATCCGGTTGAGATGGATCATCAGATAGAGTTCCTCCTCCTCGGAGAGCGTGGCGTCCCACGTTTCACGACAATAGGAACCGATATGCTTCACGCACTCTGCCAACTGCGGAAACTCCTCACGAAAGTTCTTGTACATCTGCATGTTGGCGCTGTTCAGCGACTCGCCGGCTTGAATGCGCTTGAACAGGTACCGCAGATGCGTGGCGAAGCGGGTGAAATCAAAGGAATCGCGGTCGACAATAATGCGGAAATCGCTTTCGAGAATCTCGATAACGTCCTCGAGCATATCGTCGAACTGCTTTGCGGGCTCGGCCGTGGCTTTGACGGCTTCAACAACCCGTGCGTTCACGAGATTCATCGCAATACTGGCAATCTCATCCTTGGGAAGCCGCTCTCCGAGCTCCTTCTCGAGTCGCATGACGATAAACTGGGCAGCCTTGTATTCCTTCGGATACGTCTCCCGCACTTCATAGGCAAGAGGCATCGCGATGCGGACCCCCTTTTGGGCTCGCGCAACGGCAAACGACAGGTGATCAGCCATGAACAGCGTCGCATTGGTCGAGAGGTCGTAGGGCAGTTCGTTGGCAACGATGTCCATAACTTTCGCCGCAAACATCACGATATCCGAGGGAAGATCCCTCATGACATCTTGTCCTTTAGGATCAATGTCGTAAAACGTATGCTCGATTTTAGAAAGAGGGAGCTCTCGAGGAAAATCTCCGCCGAAACCGACGCCCCTGCCCATGGCGATGACATCTCGCCCCTGTCCGTCACGGCAAAGAACCGCGTTGTTGTTAAGCTTTTTAATTGCAAGCATGGTGAACCTCCTTTCAAGAACACTCACAGAAAAAGGCATGATAGCCAATAGCAGTGCTATTGCGGTCATGCCTTACGTAACAATCCGTGTTGTATTGCTCTTGGGCATGCCTCCACACAGGAGTAACAATCCAAGATGCAGAATGCATTATAGCGCTCTCCCCGCCCCGGGGACCATCGGGCTGGCGAACGGTAGATGTCGGCCCGCCAGCGGCCACATCGAGCAGATGGGCGTGCTTCGATCCCGAGCCTAGCCTAGGATGCGGGCCATGCGCGCCTTGAACTCGGACAGAAAGCGCGGGGCGTCCACGGTGAGTGCCACAAGCGCGCTCTTGTCGGGGTCGGACAGGCGATGCTCGTCGCAGATAGTGCGGCCGCGATACTCGCCGAGCAGGTCGACGCGCAAGTTGCAACCAAGTGCGCCCACGAGCGTGGGATCAATCGCCACGGCAACGGCAAGCGGATCGTGCAGCGCGCAGCCGCCCAGGTAAGGGGCGTTCATCTCGTACGAGCCAATGTAGTGCTCGACCATACTCGCAAATGCGCAGCCCGCCATGGTGCCCGAGCCCGTCCAACCGGCAATGTCGCGGCGCGTCAGCACCACGCGATGCGTCACGTCAAGACCAACCATGGTGAGTTTGCGGCCCGAGCGCAGCACGGCGTCAGCGGCCTCGGGGTCGCTCGCCATGTTGGCCTCGGCACCCGCACTCACGTTACCGGGCACGGTCAGGGCACCGCCCATCACCACCACGCGACCGATAGACATCATCGCCGCCGCATCGCGCTCCAGGGCAAGCGCCAAGTTGGAAAGCGGACCGGTTGCCACGTAGACCAGGTCGGGGCCATAGGTGCGCGCGGCATCGATCAGGTAATCGACCGCCGCGTTGCCTTCGGCCGTCGTCGCGCCCACCGGCTCGTACGGCGAGGCGGGCACGCTTGCGCCACCAATGCCATTCTTGCCGTGGATGAGCGTGGTGGACGCCGGCGGCGTATAGGGCTCGGTCGCCTTTATGGGACGATCGGCGCCCAGGTACACCGGCACCTCGGGGCGACCCAACAGGTCGAGCACCGCCAGGCAGTTATGCGCCGACTGGTCGACGCGCACGTTGCCAAAGCACGTGGTAATACCGACGAGCTCCACCTCGGGGCTCGCGATTGCATAGGCGAGCGCCATCGCGTCGTCCACACCCATATCCAGATCAAGGATCAGCTTCTTGATTGCCATTGTTCTACTCCGCTTCTCCGTCTATTACTAAATCGTCTAAACCAAACACGCGCTCAACTTCGGCGCGCGTGGGAATCGACTGTTGCGCGCCCAAACGCGACACCGTTACCGCCGAGGCACGAGCACCTGCGGCCATGCACCCAAAGAGCGGAAGGTCCTCCAGGCGGGCAGCCGCAAGCGCGCCGATAAACGTATCGCCCGCGGCTGTCGTATCGACCACCTCGTTCGAAAGCGCCGGCATGCGCAACAGCTCGCCGCTATCGCCAAGCGTAACCGACCCGGCTCCGCCTAACGTAATGACCGCGGCTCCGACACCCTTGGCGAGCAGGGCATTGAGCGCCGCGACGCAGCTCGCATCATCCGCGGGCAAGATGCCCGTCAGCACCTGGCACTCAGTCTCGTTGGGACAAACCAGGTCGACCGCAGGCCAGGCCTCCGCAGGCAACTCGCAGGCAGGCGCCGGATTAAAGACCGTATAGAACCCGAGCTCGTGAGCGCAAACAAGCGCCTCGGCCGTCGCCGCAAGGTCACATTCGCCCTGGGCGATAAAGACGCTTCCGACAGCCGGGGCAATATCGCTGGCGTCTCCGTCGAGCTCATCGGCTACCAGACGCCTCAGCGCGCGGGCAACATCCTCGCCCGCGAGCGCATGGTTGGCGCCCGGCGACAGCACGATGCGGTTGTCGCCCTCGCAGCGAATGATGGTCGCCGTTCCCGTCTCCACGTCATCGCGACGCGCTACAAAGACACAGTCCACGCCGGCGTCTTGGAGCCCCGCCACGAGCGACGTGCCAAATGCGTCGCAGCCGACCGCACCGATCATATGCGTGTGCACGCCCATGCGCGCAGCAGCTACGGCCTGGTTGGCGCCTTTGCCGCCGGCGTTGGTGATAAACCCGCTGCCGCCAACGGTCTCGCCCGCACGCGGCATGCGCTCGCACGCCACCGAAAGGTCCATGTTCATGCTACCGAACACCGCAACGATGCCGCTATCTGCCATGGAAACCTCCTCGTCCGCGGGCTCTGCACCCGCCGTTGGCCGTCAATCGTGCGCCCTCGCGCCTCTATAACTTTAGTTCACTTTGATGTGGACGCGCGCTTGAGCTTGCGCCGGCAGCAAGCATTCACAGGAGCAGGCGGTTACAATGAAGACGTGCTGATTATTCTCGTCATTGGATGATGTTTTATGGAACAATTCCCGCGATCGAGCTCGCGCAGCTCACGCCACGCGAGCGATCAACAAGCGCCTCATGAACGTTCGTGCGCTAACCGACAAACCACCGAGCCGAGCCGCGCCGCAGGCTCTCATCGCGCGCCCGCCAACAAGGGTGCCCACACCAACAGCGCCGCAAAAGAACAGGCGCCCACGCGCCCCAAATCTCGCTATATCCCCGCCCTCGACGGCCTGCGCACGCTTGCCGTCGTCGCGGTGGTGCTCTATCACCTCAACCTCACGTGGGCTCAGGGCGGCCTGCTTGGCGTCACGGTTTTCTTTGTGCTCTCGGGCTATCTGATCACGCGCCTGCTCATCAACGAGGTGTCAAAGACCGGCCGCATCGACCTCAAGAGCTTCTGGATCCGCCGTATCCGCCGCCTGTTCCCCGCCGTGGTGACCGTCGTGGTGATGACTTGCGCGTTGTGCACCATCTTTAACCATGTGATGCTCACCAAGATGCGCCCCGACATCCTGCCGTCGCTGCTGTTCTTTAATAACTGGTGGCAGATTGCCCAAAACGTCTCGTACTTCAATGCTCTGGGCGACCCCTCGCCGCTCACGCACTTTTGGTCGCTTGCCATCGAGGAACAGTTCTACCTGATTTGGCCGCCACTGCTGTTTGCCATGATATCCATGCATGTGAGCAAGCCCAACACGCGCCGCGTGGTTCTGGGCCTTGCCGCGGCATCTGCCCTCGCCATGATGGTACTTTACAACCCTGCCGCCGACCCCAGCCGCGTGTACTACGGCACCGACACCCGCGTGTTCTCGCTGCTGCTGGGTGCCTGGATGGCCTTTATCCCCGATCGCGACCTGGCGCCGGTGCGTCTCGCTCATCGTTTGGGGCTCAATCGCCTGGCAGGCGCCGCCAAGCACGGCAAGAACGCCGAGGGCAAGCCTGGCAAGAAGGTCGACGAATCAGCCGATACCGCCCCGGCACAGCCGAGCGCCCTCGTGCGCTTTTGGTCCTCGCCCGCATCTATCGATGTCTTGGGCGTCGTGGGTCTGGTTGGCCTTGCCGCCATGGTCGCGCTCACCAACGGCTACACCGCGTTCCAGTATCGCGGCGGCACGCTGTTATGCTCCATCCTCACGCTCATGGTCATCGCGGCCTGTGTGCAGCCCCAGGGAATGGTCGCCCGCGCGCTGTCCGCCGAGCCGCTCGTGTGGGTTGGCAAGCGCTCCTACAGCATCTACCTGTGGCACTATCCGCTGCTGCTGCTTATGAACCCGGTCGCCAACATCAGCGATACGCCCTGGTGGCAGTACATCTTGCAGGTACTTGTGGTGGTCGCCGTAGCCGAATGCTCCTATCGCTTTATCGAGACGCCGTTTAGGAAGGGCGCCTTTGGACGCACCGTTTCCGAGCTCCGCGAAGGCACCACCACGCCCGCCGGCTGGGTGCGCGCGCATATTCCCGTGTGCGCCGTTTGCGGCGTCGTGCTTGTCGTGGCGCTGGGTGGTCTGGTCTTTGTGCCCGACACATCCGCGCTGAGCGGCGAGGGCGCCGAAATCCTAAACAAGGAAGCCAAAAATGCAAAACCCCAGGACCAGCAGGCGGCCGATGACACCGACAAGGACAACGACGGCTTCCCCGACGGATCCTACGACCTGCTCATGATTGGCGACTCCGTGTCGCTGCGCGCCGTCGATTCCTTTGACGGCGTGTTCCCCCACAGTCACATCGATGCCGAAAAGGGCCGCCAGTTCGATGCGGGCCGCACAACATTTGAGGGTTATATCCAGCAGAACCTCGCCGGCAAGATCGTAGTCTTTGCGCTGGGCACCAACGGCCTAGTGACCGATGCCCAGATTGACGCCATCATGGCCGATGCCGGCAATCAGCGCACCGTCGTATTTGTAAACACGCGCAGCCCGCAGCCATGGGTCGGCGCCACCAATCAGGCCATCGCCAACGCCGCCACGCGCTATAAAAACGTGCGCGTTATCGACTGGTACGGATATAGCGCCAACCGCAACGATTTGTTCGACGGCGACGGCACGCACCTTTCGAACGCGGGCGTGGCCGAGTACCTTAAGCTCATCCACGATGCCGTCAAGAAGGACCTGCCCGTGCATCCCGAGGACCACGTTAACGATCCGCAGCCGGCGGCCGTCAAGTCCGCCGCCGACGCACTCGTCAACGCGCTCGCCTACAAACCGCACAAGCTAGGCACCGACAAGTAACACACTGTCAAATCCGCTTGCACCCGGAGGGGGCGTCGGCCACAACCGACGCCCCCTCCGGCAGTTAGGGACGTTCCTTATGTGCCGACACTTAGGGACACTCCTGACGCGGTCGATGAATGCCCTCCCGCGGCCGAATTCTGAGTTCCTCGCCACCCCGAGTGTCGTCTGCAAGCCCCGCACCCGCAGCAAACACCCCCAGATTGCTCTTTTCGAGCCGGCCCCAAGGGGCCGTGGGCAAAAAATTCCAAATATGAGTACTGATACCATTTCAGTAACAGGCAAAATTGCCCAAAATGGCGTTCTTTCGGTCGCCATACCCCTTTGGACCGACCAGAATGATCGGTTTAAAGCCTGGCTGTATCGATATTAATGAGCAGATACTTTAGTTATGTTCATTATCTTCTTTGTCTTAATTGCCACTGGATTAGCAACAGTACTCATATTTGGCATTTTTTGCCCACACGTATATAACCGACCCCCTACAACAGGCAAAAAACAGGCCGCAGCCCATGGCGGCGGCCTGTTTAGAGCCCAAAAGAGGCGCTACGCGCTGTAGCCCATCGCCTGCAGCACAAACATGACGACCGTCAGCACCGTAATCACACCGATAGTCGCCCAGGTGAGCACATTCCACACGCGGCCGTTGCGGTTGGCGCCCATAATGTGTCGATCGGCGGCAATAACCACCTGGAACACCAAAACCACGGGCAACAGCACGCCGTTAATGACCTGCGAGGTCATCATAATCTGGAACAGGTCAACACCGGGCATGAGCACCAGCACGGCAGAGATGCCGATGATGGCCGTAATGATGCCGCGATAGACCGGGGCCTCGTCCCAGCTGCGATCGGCACCGCGCTCCCAGCCAAATGCCTCGCAGATGGCGCTGGACGTAACGCCTGGCAGCACACAGGCGGCCAAGAAGCTCGCCGCGACCAGGCCCGAGGCAAACAGCACCGTGGACCACTGGCCCGCGATAGGCTCCAATGCGCGGGCGGCATCGGCAGCGTCGCTAATCTGAATACCCGCGGGGAACAACACCGTACCAGTCGTGATGATAATAAAGCCGGCGATGACATCGGCGGCAATCGAGCCGCTTACGGTGTCGATGCGCTGCAGCACGATATCGTCCTCGCCCGCATTCTTATCGACCACGTTGTTCTGCGCCAAGAAGATCATCCACGGCGCGATGGTGGTACCAATCGTTGCGACCACAAGTGACACGTAGCTGGGGTCATTTTGGATGTTGGGCACAACCAGGTCGACTGCCACCTCGCCCCAGCTGGGGCCAGCCATAAATGCAGCGACAATGTAGGTCACAAACACACAACTCACCAGCAGCAGAATCTTCTCGATGCGCTGGAAGCTACCCGACATGGTAAGCATCCAAACCAGCAGTGCCACCAGCGGCACCGAGATGCTCGCGGGCACGCCAAAGAGGGCAAGGCCGCTCGCGATACCCGCAAACTCCGAAATGGTCACGGCCGTATTGGCGATCAGCAGCGCCGCCATGGCCAACACGCTCCTGCGCACGCCAAAGCGCTCGCGGATGAGCGACGCCAGGCCCTTGCCTGTGACGCAGCCGCAACGCGCCGCAGTCTCCTGCGTCACGATAAGCAGCACGGTCATGACGGGAAGCATCCACAGCATCTTGTAGCCATAGCTGGCACCAGCGCTGGAATACGTGGCGATGCCGCCGGCGTCATTACCCGAAAGCGCCGCCAGAAGGCCAGGGCCCATGGCGCCAAAGATAGCCGCGATGGTCAGCTTTTGCTTGGTGCTCGCCTTTTGCTTCGTGTTTTGCACGCGACCACCTACCCCATGACCGACATGGTGAGCAGCACTGCGGCGATGCAGTACGCCACGCATGAAATCATGACGGCAATGACGTTCATGGCGGTACCCGATGTATTGAGGTCGTGCTCGTCACGCCAGAACAACACCATCAGGTAAATCACGGCGCTCATGTTGCCGATCAGGCAGACGATGGCCGCGATGTTAAAGCAGCCGGTAAAGAGCTGCTCTTCAAACATGGGCGCGTCGAGGAATGCGGCGGTGCGCACCAGCTGGGCGCACAGGTAGGTCACGAGCGACAGAATCAGGCCCATGCCCGTGCTCTGGAAGAAAAATCCCAGATACGGCTTGGGCTCATCGTCATGGCCGTCGTACTCCAAGAAGTAATTCTTGACGAACGACACCATGCGCGAGGCAGCCAGCAACACGAGCGGCATGGCGCACATGGGGAACACCACCAGATGCGCGGAGCCCAGCGCCGTCCCCAGCACTGTTGCCATGATGCACGAGGCAATGCCCCACACGACAACCCAGTACTGGCGATGCACAAACCAGCTGAGCACATTCGTCGAGTCGTCGGACGCGCTATCGCCCGAGCCGACGCCTGCGATCTGCAGGTCCTCCTGGTGCTCCTCGGCGATAACGTCCATGGCGTCGTCAAAGGTCACGATACCCAAAATGTGGCGGTTCTCGTCGCAAACGGGAATGGCAACCAGGTCGTACTTGGTCATCTCGTCCGTTACGTCTTCCTGGTCATCGTCGGGCGATACATAAACCAGGTCGCGATAGGCCAGCTGGCCCAGCGTGGCGTCGCGGTCGGCCACGATCAGCGTGCGCAGCGAAAGCACGCCGGTGAGCATGCCGCTCGGGTCCTCGGTATAGACGTAGTAGACGCTCTCGAAGTCCTCATCAAGCTGGCGGATCGCCTCGATGGCGTCACCGACCGTCGCTGTGGCGGGCAGGGAGACAAACTCCGAGGTCATGATGCGGCCGGCGGTGTTGTCCTCATAGCCCAGCAGGTTACGAATCGCCTTCTCTTCCTGAACGCCCATCAGGCGCAACAGCTTCTCGGCCTTCTCGTAATCGAGCTCGTCGATCAGGTCGGCGGCGTCGTCCGGGTCCATCATGGCCAGCATCGACGATGCGTCCGTATCGGACAAGCCTTCGAGCATCTCGGTCATAAGCTCGTCGTCATCGAACTCCGAGATGGCCTCGGCGGCCTGGGCGGTATCGAGCTGCGCGAACACCTGCGCACGCAGGCGCGGGTCGAGCTGTTCGATAATGTCGGCAATGTCGGCGGGGTGCAGCTCGCCGAGCGTCTTGTGCGACACCGACAGCTGGATGTTTTTAGTCGAACGATCGAGCAGGTCCATGTAGGACCAGGCGATGATATCCTCGCCGAGCGGTTTGCCCAGGTGCTTCATAAAGCCCTCGACGACATGCTCAAGGGCAGGGCTGATCGCGCGCAGCAGACCGCGGGCGCCAACTTCGGCACCCAGCAGGCGCAGCTGATTTTCGCCCGACATGGAAAACTTGATATCGTTTACGCGCACGACCTTCATGCCCTGTGTGTCGACGATCTGCTTGTTAAGCACGTCGCGGGCAAGCAAGAGTTCGGTCGGCTGCAAGTACGAAAAACGGATTTCGGTGGCCGGGGACTTAAGGTGTACACCCGTCTCGTCGATACGGTCGACCCATTTGCGCCAGCTGATCATAAATGGCGTCTTGCCGGGTCCGCGGAACGCGAGCGACGTCACGTGCGGAAAAACTTCGCCGGTAGCAATGCCAAAATCGTTCACAACGCCGAGCTTTTCGCCATCGACGTCCAAAACCGGCAGTTTGAGCATCTCACTCAGATAATTCACTGGTGCTCCCCATCATTATCCCTTCGGACTGCGGCCATGCCGGCGCGCCGTCCGTGGACTTTTAGATATGTATACGCATGCGCGGGCGGCACGCCGCTCGGCGCTCACACCCCGTGCATGCGCAAGAAGCACCTGCATGGGGTCATCGACTGTATGGTCGAGGTTTGGATTTCACCTGCAACCTTTCTCTTGACCCTTGTTATCCGCAGTAACTATAGCATCAGCATCGCGCCGTGGCGCCAAATTTATGCTCCAAACATCGCAGGCATACCAAACGCCGACGCATCCGTGACATAGTCATTGGGGACGTTCTTAAATAACTAGTCTGTGGTGTCGTCATCTTCGGCGAGCTGGGGGAACACGGCGTTTTTGGGCATGGTGACCTTCGCCAGCGAGTTGAGCTTTTTGCTCAGCGATGCGTCCGTCTTGACCAGATCGCTCAACGTCACGATTTTGTAACCGTCGGCAATAAGCCCGTCGATAATCTGCGGCAGCGCCACGAGCGTCTGCTCGGCACATTCATCACTGTCGGTCAACAGCACAATGTTGCCCGGCGTCACCGAATCGAGCACCGTCGAGACCTGCTCGTCGGCACCGTTGAGCAGCCAGTCGCCCGAATCGATATTCCACGAGACCACGGCAGACGCCAGGTCCATCGCATCAATCCAGTTTTGCTCGTCAAAGGCTGCGTAGGGAGCGCGCAAAAGCATCGTCTTCACGCCGGTCGCGGACTTGATCGCCTCGGTGCCCTTCGAAATCTGCTCGCGCACCGCGTCGCGGTCCTGACCCTTGAGCGACTCGTCGCGGTAGCTGTTGGAGCCGACTTCGCACCCGGCATCGACAATCGCCTTGGCCGTGGCAGGCGAGGCCTCGGCCGCATCGCCCGACAGAAAGAACGTCGCGGTGACACCCTTTTCCTTGAGCACCTGCAAGATCTGCTTGGTCGCTCCGCTCGGGCCCTCATCAAACGTCAGCGCCACGTACTTTTCGTTGCCCTTGGGCGCCACGCTCGCGCACTCGACCACGCAATCGGTGGCGGGCACGACCTCGCCACGGTCCTGCGTCTTGCCCGACTGCTCGCCGACCCACACCTCGGAGCGGCCCTGGATGCCCCACGTCTTGACGTACTCGATGGCACCCGTGCCCTCGACCTTGAGCTTGGGCTCGATAACCGTCGCCTGGACCTCGTGCTTCTCATACGTGTCGCGGCCGTCCTTGACCGTCACCTTCTCGCCGCCCGTAAGCTCGCGGCTTTTCCACTTGCCCTGTTTTATGCGCTTGCCGTCCACCTTTACCGACAGCTTTTCGCCGCCATGGCGGGTCAGCACGCTGTCGTCAACAGCCAGCAGGTCCCCGGCATCGTAGGTATCGGCCAGCTCCTGGTCGTCGATGAGATTCTGCAGCGTAGAGCCGACGCGCACCGCAGTCTCCTGGCCATTGAGGACGACATCCACGCTGCGGTTGACGTAGCCCACGACGGCAGCGATAAACAACACGAGCGCACAACCCACGGCAATAAGCGCATAGGGCAGGCGAGACGAGCGACGGGGCGTGCGGCTGTTGCCGATGCGAGCGCTGCGGTCGCTAAAGCCGCGGCTATGGTTGAGATACATCGCGCCGGGCTTACGGTGACGCTTGCGCTGACCGCTGGGCAGCTGCCCCAGGTCGCGGCGCGCCGTCGGACGCGCACCCGAGCGCCTGTTTAAGTTAGATCCGTTTTGACGCATGTGCCCTCCCCCATAAACGCAGCAAGCCGGAGCAACAGGTCTCCGGCTCGCCTCCCATCATTTGGTACGTCGCTATTTGCTAGCTTTTGACGAGCCCCCGCTCGCCTTTTGATATTCGTCCTTAAAGGCCTTGAACATACCGCGCGTCTTGCCGAGCTGCTTGCCCAGTGCGCGACTGCCCTTGTCCACGGCGACCGAACCCTTGTCATCGAGTACCTTGGCGCCCTTCTTGACCTTATCGCCCACCACGACGCTTGCCTCGGCAGCCCTTGCAGCGGCACCGCCCGAATACCCGAGCGACTTGACCCTGTCTCTTATACACATCTGACGCTGCCGACGATCGCATAAGTGTAGA
>UROM01000026.1 GCA_900549455.1 uncultured Collinsella sp.
CTCGTGGGCTCGGAGATGTGTATAAGAGACAGGTGGCGCCCAGGTGCGCGAACTCGGGCGAGCAAGCGTACACCGCCATGCCCCGCGGCGTCACCGTCAGCTGGGCCTCGAGCGCAAACTTGCCCTCGCCCACTGCAACCTTTGTCGTGTGCATACCCATGGGATCTCCTGTCGCCCGCGATGTACCTGAGACCATCTTCGCCTGTATTGCGACTATACAGGCAAGCGCAGCCTGCGACAAAGGGGGCAGGCACCTGACACATTCTGTTAGAGTTGCAGGGATTGAATCCCGCTTATTCATGCGACATTGGAGTGACAACCTTGACCGCCGCAACCACGCCTAAAAGTAAGTCAACCGCCGCCGCGCTCTCCCCCGCGCGCACCAAGCTCTGCCTAGCGCTGCTCGTGCTGTTGGGATTCTCGCTCGGCTGCTCCGAGTTCGTGGTCATCGGCATCGAAAGTGACTTGGCGACGGAACTCGGCATCTCGCTTGCCACCGCGGGCCAGCTCATCAGCGTGTTTGCGCTTGTCTACGCTATCGCGACGCCGGTGCTCGCGCTCAGCACGGGGCGTTTTCGCCGCTACCAGCTGCTCGTGTGCTATAGCATCGTCTTTGTGCTCGGCAACCTGGTCATGGCACTGGCGCCCAACTTCCAGGTGCTCTTTATCTCGCGCATCATCCTAGGTTCCGTCTCGGGCGCACTGCTCGCCGTGGGCGTGACGTACATCCCCGAGCTGCTGTCCCCGCAGCAAACTTCGCTTGCCATCTCGGTGGTATATGGTGCGTTTTCCGTGGCAATGGTCTTTGTCACTTCGATCGGCAAGTTTGTGGCCGACACGCTCGATTGGCACGTGGCCATGTACGGCACGCTTTCCTTTGCCGTTCTGATATGCGGAGCGCTCGTGATGTTTATGCCGCGCGCCGGACAGACCGACGAGCCTGCCACCTTTCGCGAGCAGGCAGGTCTGCTGCGCGAGCCGAGCATCATCACCGGCATGCTCATCTTTTTGTTTGGCGTCGGGTCGGTCTACGTATTCTACGGCTACGTGACGCCCTATCTGGAGCAGGTGCTGGGCATGGGCACGGTCGAAGCCAGTACCACGCTCATGGCCTACGGCGTGTTCTGCCTGATCTCGAACATCCTGGGCGGATGGATCGATGCGCGCTTTGGCATGAAAGCGCTGCTTGTGACGTTTGTGCTGCAAGCTGCGGCGTTACTCGGGCTGTTTGCTGTGGGCGGCACCATGCCGCTCGCGCTGGTCTTTGTCTTTAGCTTGGCGATGCTCATGTACCTGTTCTCGGTGTCGTGCATCACACACTTTATGGACGTGGCGCGCAGCCGCCATCCCAAGTCGATGGTGCTCGCGAGCTCGGTAGAACCCATGGCGTTTAACGTCGGTATCTCGTTTGGCACCGCAGTGGGCGGCGCCGTGGTAAGCAGCGTTGGCATTGCGTACGTGGGCGCAGTGGGCGCCGCGTTCTCGCTTGTGGCCTGGATGCTCACGCTGGTGACGATTAAGTTGGCTCGCTGGGAGCGTCGCCGTCAATCAGCACAGCCCCGGATGCAGGCATAGGGACGAACACAGCCCAAGGTGGCGAGCAACCAGTGAAAACCGTCCCATACTAGTAGTGTTTATCCGCCTGCAAGCTCCGGCAGTGCAATTTCGTGTATTTCAGATACACGCTTTTCTACGATTTCGTGTATTTCAAATACACGAAATGCGCGTGGAGCAACTCAAAGGCGGCGGCAGACGCATTGTCTGCCGCCGCCTTTTATCCCGGATTTTATAGATATGTGAGTCGTTTACTCCATACCCAGCAGCTCGCGCATCTGAGTCGCGTAGTTAGATGCCATGTTGCCGTAGACAATCTGCACACCGCCGTTGACATGCACGATGCCACGCGCTTCGAGCTTTTCGGTAAACTCGGCGTCGTCAACCACCTTGTCACAGTCATTGAGCTGGATGCGCAGACGGGTGAAGCAGGCCTCGACAGACTTAATATTGTTGTCGCCGCCCACTGCCTCAACGATGGCGGGAATGAGGTCGCTGATCACAGTCTTGGGAGCCTTTGCGGCCTCATCGTCGGACTCTTCCTCGCGGCCGGGAGTCTTAAGGTCCTTCTTAAGAATGATGAACTTGAAGACGAAGTAGTACACCACGAAGTAGATGGGGCCGAGGAACAGGATAACCTGCCAGTTGGAGCCCTTGGCTGCACCCATAATGCCGTTAAAGATCAACGACAAGAGCGGGCCGCCAAAGGATGCGGAACCGGCCACGTTGAACTGCAGGATATAGGTCAGCGCATAAGCAAGACCAGCCATGAGAGCGTGGAATACGTAGAGGATGGGCGCGATGAACAGGAAGGAGTACTCGAGCGGCTCGGTAATGCCGGAGAGGATGCAAGGCACCACGATGGCAATCATGAGCGCTGCGGTCTTCTTCTTGTTCTTGGGAAGCGCCGTCTTGTAGAAGGCGAGTGCAGCGCCGGGCAGGCCGAACATGGCGAAGATAACCTTGCCGTTCATGACAAAACGGCTGACCTCGATGTTAAACGGCGTGCTGGGAGAGCCCAGGATCGCGTTGTAGATATTGATAGCGCCCTGAACAGTCTGGCCGTCGATGGTCTCGACGCCACCGAGCGACGTGAAGAAGAACGGCAAATAGACAAAGTGATGCAGGCCAAAAGGCAGGAGCATGCGCTCGCCGGCGCCGTAGACAAATGCACCAAAGGCACCCGTAGTCTTGATGAACTCGGACAGCGCGCCGAGAGCGTTCTGAATAAACGGGAAAACAAAGGACATGACCAATGCGAGGATGCTGCATGAGAGCAGCGTCACCGCCGGGATAAAGCGCGTACCGTTGAAGATGGAGAACACGGCAGGCAGCTCAATCTTGTAGTAACGGTTATGCAACCATGCGACGATTGCGCCCACCAGAAGACCGCCGATAACGCCCGTGTCGAGCGTGGTGATGCCGAGGATCGTGCTCTGGCCCGTCGTAAGATTCGCGGGATCGATAACGCCAGTCGCCGTAAGGAACGTGCCCATCACGGAATTCATGCACATGTAGCCCAAAAAGCCACAAAGCGCCGCGGTAGCCTTCTCGGACTTGGCGAAGCCATAGGCGAGGCAAATCGAGAAGATAACCGGGATGTTGTTCATAACGATGCTGGCAGCGGCCTTGAGAATCGAAAAGAAGATCGCAAAGCCCGGAGCAGCAAGCCAGGGAACAGCTGCCGTAAGGGTGGGGCTGGTAAAGGCATTGCCAAAGCCCTGAAGGATGCCGGCGATTGGCAGGATCAAGACAGGCGTCATGAGGACTTTGCCCAGGCGCTGGAACTTTGCCAGCAGCTCATCTTTGTTCATGGGATACCCCTCTTAAAGAAACGGGGCGTGCAGCTCTACAGCCCACACGCCCCATAACAGTTATCAAGCGCTATGGAACTAGCTACTTAAGCTCCGGCCAGTAATCCTTATTGGCCTCGATGAGCTTGTCGAGCACTTTGCGAGCCTTCTTGGCGTCACCGACCAGACGATTAAGCGTGAGTGCCTGCAGAGCCTTCTCGTAGGAACCCTCCATCCAAGCCTCAACAGTCAGGCGCTCATAGGCGTACTGGTTCTCCATAAGGCCGCGATAGAAGGTACCGATCTTGCCAACTGCATAGGGCTGCGGGCCATTGGCGCCCACGCTTGCCGCAACCTCGACCATGGCGTCATCGGGCATACCCTCGATAATGCCGTTGTTGGGCACAATGACAATGAAAGTCTTGTTGGTGTTGCGATAAATGGCCGACGTGATTTCCACGATCATATCGCCATGAGCGTCGTTTTGCACAACCGAGGAGTTCTTTGCGGTGCCAACTTTGGCAACACGCTCGCACTCGGCGAACACGCGCTTCTCACGACCGTTGATAACCTCGTCGGAGCGAGTGTAGTCGGGGTCGAGGTGAGCGACCTTGTACTCGGGATACAGATAGTACTGCAGATAAGTGTTGGGCAGATAGTCGGGGAAGTCCTCGAGCATGTCCTTGACCATGGCGTAGGTATCAAGCCAGGACTGGTCACGCTGCTCGGCATCGGCAGGAAGGAAGCCGTTCTTCTCCGTGTACTCCTTAATCTGCGGGACGAGGTCATGACCCTCCTCATCGTAGATGTGCTTGAACCAACCGAAGTGATTGAGGCCGAAGTACACGGGCTCCGTCTTGCTCATATCGCGACCGAGCAGGCGACCGTAAGAGCGCATGAGGTTGACAGGCTGGTCGCAGATGTTGAGGACGCGATGCTCATCGGGCAGGACGCGCTCGAGACCATATGCCACAATAGCAGCCGGGTTGGTGTAGTTGATAATCCACGCCTCCGGGCTATGAGCGCGAACGTCGTTGACGATCTCAACCATGTCATGCATGGAGCGCATACCGTAAGCCATGCCGCCAGGGCCCACCGTTTCCTGGCCGATGATTCCCATATGCAGCGGAATCTTCTCGTCCTTGCTGCGCATCTCGTAGCCGCCGGTACGAATCTGGCAGAGCACAAAGTCGACGTCGGTGTAAGCCTCGTCCTTATCGGTGGTGTAACCAAACTCCACACCGGGCTCCTCCTCGGCGAAGAGGATCTTGCCAAACTCGCCGATCGGACGCTGACGCTCGGCATCGATGTCATAGAGCATCACGCGGTTCAGCGGCAGAATGTCCATGTGCTTGGTCAGGGCTTTAAGAATGCCAGGGCACCACGTGGAGCCGCCGCCAACGATCACAATATTGAGCTTATCCTTCATGTTCCGTCCCTCCAGGGTTGGCTGATCGGTGTTCTCGAAGACCTTGGGCTCCGCGGTTGTCCTCGGCTTGCTTCGTTTCGATTGATATTTTGCGACCTGAAGCCATTTGCGAGCCCCGCACGAGCCAAAGCGGAACGAGGACACATGATTTCGCTCACGACACAGATATGTGTAGGCAGACACGCGCGTTTGCCCAGTTCATGGGTAATAGGCAATCTTGACCGACTACCGATTTCTCACCTGGCAACACAAAGCGGTACCATATGTACGACGAGGTGCGAGGGGCTGAAACATCTTATGAAAGATCAAGAATCTTTTTATGATCATGTGCGAGCTGGCGAGAGCAAGCTCAACGATCTCGAAAGCGAGATCATGCGCTACATCATCGAGCTGCGTGATGATATTGACGATGTCACGCTTAAGAGCGTTGCTGAACGGTTCTTCGTCGCTCCCAATACAATCGTCAGGCTTGCCCATAAGCTTGGCTTCTCGGGGTTTACGGAGCTCAAACAATCGTATTCCGCCTCGCTCGACCGCAATCGATTCACAATCGAGACACTTCCGCTCGACACCCAGCTCGTACAAACAAAAGACCTGCTTAACGACCGGGTCATCGATTCGGTTGTGAGCCTTATCCAGGACGCCTCGCATATCGTGTTCTTCTGCTCGGGTTTTTCGAAGTACCCGTGCCTCGAAATGGCTGAAAAGCTCAAAATTATGGGCAAGAACACCGATACGCTCAGTGAACGCCACGTCATGAGGCATTACGCAGAACTCCTCGGCAAAAACGACCTGGTCTTCAGCGTTTCCGTAAGCGGCGAGACACAGGTCTCTATTGACGCCACATCGATAGCCAAAACACGCGGATGCAAGGTCGTCACGCTCACCGGCTTTTCTCGAAATTCTCTCTCGAAACTAGCCGACTACCCTATCTACACCGTGCAAAAAGAAATCCGCTTGGGCAGTATGGACCTCGACAGTCGATTGATGTTCTATTACGTTTTCGAATTGATATTTGAGCGCTACTTCAAACTGGCCAAGAAATAAAACTTGGTATGCGCCCGGCTTCGGCTCTTTAGCAGCCTTCTATATGAAAGGAACCGCGCATGCAACGCGTGCTGTTTATCTGTCACGGCAACATCTGTCGCTCGACGATGGCTGAGTCGGTGTTTACTGAGCTGGTGCGCCGTGCCGGGCGCGCGGGCGAGTTTGTCATCGATTCCGCTGCGACCTCGACCGAGGAGATCGGCAACCCGCCGCATCATGGCACTGTTGCCAAGCTGCGTGAAGTCGGGATTCCCGTCGTTGCCCACCGCGCGCGCCAGGTGCGTCGCGCAGAGTATGGCGACTGGGATCGCATTGTCTATATGGATGCCGAGAACGCGCGTGGCCTGCGTCGCATCTTTGGCGACGACCCCGACGGCAAGATTGCGCGCTTGCTCGATTGGACTGATCGCCCCGGCGACGTGGCCGATCCCTGGTACACCGGCAATTTCGATGCCACCTACCGCGACGTACTCGACGGTTGCACTGCTATGCTCGAGCAGCTGTAATCGATGAAATGCAAAGTTTTTAGAGCCATAAATCGGATGAAATGTAGAAATTTGACCTTACTCGCGCACAGCACAACGACGACAACGCCTAAGCATAGGCATAAGCGAAGTCGGAATTCCCATATACAAATCGAGCGTGGTTTTTCTCCCACTTTGAGCATTCAAGTGCGCTCTAGACGGGAGAAAATCCACGCTCATTATCTCGGATAGCGGATGCGACAAAGGCACTATCCCTTTGTCGCATCGGGGACTGTCCCTAGACCGGCTTGACCTCCAGCTTTATCCCCTCGGCACAGGAGTCACCCAAAACATCCGAAAGGGCCCAGGTCACATATAGCGGCAAATAAAGAACAGCTCCGCTGCGTTCAACGTTGCCTCTCGAGAAAACAATCCCGAGCCTTACACCATATTCGGCCGTATCAAGCACATGGCCGAGCGCGGCGTGCGCGTGGTAATAGGAACCCGATTTAACCTCGATCGGAACAGCCGTTCCATCCGGTCCGTCGACCACAAAGTCCACTTCGCCGCGCTTCTTTGTCTGATAGTAGTAAAGCTGGCGATTTTGGGCAGTCAGCTGCTGGGCCACCACGTTTTCGTAAATACCGCCCAGATTGGGTTCCTTGCTATCAAGATACGCCGCCTGGGCGACGCCAACGGGGTAGCGCGCCATCAACATGCCCGTATCCGATTGGTATAGCTTGAACTGCGATGGCCGTGCCGTCTTGAGCAGGGGCGACTTTGGCTCGGTTACGACATCCGCCTTGAGAGCAACGCCGGCATCGACAAGCCAGACAAAATCTCGCTGGTACTTGTCGTAATGCGCCTTGGGGTCAATGGAATTGAGCACGAAGCGTTTGTTTTCGCCCTCGAGCATAATAGGGAGCTGATCGTAAATGCTCTGCACCTGAAGGGCTCGCCCGCTTGCATACTTGGAGATATCCCGCCGGTACTGTTCGTTGAGCTCTGACTGTAGCTGACGAACAGAGGCAAGGTCGCCCCGCGTGTCAAGAAAGCGCTGCACGACCTCCGGCATTCCGCCGACAACGGTATAGGTCCTGAAGTTTGCCATCATCGCGTCATGAATGTAATCAGGAATGGGCTTCTCGCTGATACACGCGTCGCGTATCGTTTGGCGAGCTCCCTCGCTCACCCCGATCGCCCAGCAAAACTCCTCAAAATCGAGCGGGAACATCCTAAGCTCGTGAACATACCCCACGGGATAGGACCTGACGCCCTTGAACTGAGTCCCAAGCATGGATCCCGAGAATGCCCAGCGGCAACGGCCGTCCTCGACAAGGAACTTTGCCATCGTCATGATGTCGGGGGCCTCTTGGACCTCATCGATAAACACGAGCGTTTTGCCCGGTGCTATCGGCTTTCCCGAGAGAAGCGTCACCCTGCTGATGAAATCGTCGGCATCCCGTGCCTCGAGAAGAGCATCTTTTGCCTGGCGATTTTCCGCGAGATTGAGCTCGATATAGGTTGCGTAGTTTGACTTACCGAACTCGCGAATCGAGTAGCTCTTACCGATTTGGCGAGAACCCGTGACGAACAACGCCTTTCGTTCAATGGATCTCTGCCAACAATCAAGCTCATCAGCGATTTTCCTGTGCAACATAAGCTCTCCCATCGCCTCGATAAATGAAATGCAGATATTTATATCGACTATTATCGATGAAATGCAGAGATTTTTAGTACCGAAATTGGATGAAATGCAGAAATTTGAGCTTACTCGCGCACAGAACAACGACGCGTGCGCCTAAGCATGGGCATAAGTGAGGTCGGGATTCTCGCATACAAATCGAGCGAGGACTATCTCCCGCTTTGAGTGCGAAATTGCGCCCAAAACGGGAGAAAATCCACGCTCAATATTTCAATGGGAGAAAATCCTCGCTCGGCTACTCGTCGACGATCTCGGCGAGCCAGACGTTTAACGTATCGACCTCGGGGCAGCAGAACTTTGCCGTACCAGGCTCGTTGCCAGGTACGGTTCCGCCATAGCGCAGGATATCGATATAGGGAAAGCCCACATGGCAGGCCATGGCGCACATCTTGCCGCGGTCTCGGTCAAAGTCAAAGACGTCGCCCGGCTTGTGACCATGGTGGCAGCGGCACGCACCCAACTGGCCCACGCAGCTCACGCGGATACGCGGCCGCTTGCCACGCGGAGCGCCGAGCGGCTTGTTCTCGCCCGCAGGCTTGATGCCGCCCTCGCCAGCATTACTCATGGTCGATCACGTCCAGGCAGGCCTCGATGGGCAGGCCGGCCGACTTGTCCTCTTGGTCGGCATTGCGCTCGATAAGCTCAGCCACCACACGCATGGCATCGGCCGTGGCGCGCCGAAGCGTCCAGCCGCTCATCACGCGACCCATCAACACAGCCGAGAACGTATCGCCCGTACCGGGGAAATACACCGGGATCAGCTCAAAGGGAATCGTGAAGTACTCCCCCGCCACATGGTCGTAACCGATAACCGCGTTCGTGCCATTGACCACGGCGCTCGTAATGACCACCGACTTGGCACCCAGCTCGCGCACGGTGTCCACAAGGGCGCGGGCCTCATCGGGCATAATTTGCTCTGCAATAGGTGTATCGGTGAGCAGACAGGCCTCGGTGTAGTTGGGAACCGCGTAATCGGCGCACTCCAGCAGGTGCCGCATAAGGCCAATCGTGGACTCGGGCACGCCCGCATAGAGCTTGCCGTTGTCGCCCATGATGGGGTCGACGAACACCTTGGTGCCCTTTTGCGCGCGGAGGTGGCAAAAGTCCGAGATGATGCGCGTCTCTTCCTCGGTCACGATAAAGCCGGTCGAGATGGCGTCGAACTCAAAGCCGAGCTCCTCCCAGATAGCGAGGCTTTGGCGCACGTACTCAGTGGTGTCGTGGATGTAGAACTTGGGATAGTTGAGCGTGTCGGAAACGAGCGCCGTCGGCAGGTTATGGATACGGTAGCCCATGTGCGACAGCACCGGCAGCATGGCGGAAAGCGCGACCTTGCCGTAGCCGCACATATCGTTAATCAGCAGCAGCTGAGTATTCTTCATGAGTGTCCCCCTTGGGTCGGGCGCGACGCGACGGCGCCATAGTGCGACTAAGTGTAGCGCAGGGGACGTTGTGGGCGGAGGCGAGCGGTGCGAAGTGCAAATTGTTGCGGAAAGGTTTCGGAAATGGGGGCTGTTTGCTCCATAACGGCTTAGTTGATACTACTCATATAGCGCCATTTCAAAACTATGCCTATTTACTACGTTTAACCGCCCACCTCCAACCACAACAAATTTCACTCCAACAAAACCGCAGGTAGAGAGCTTGCGCTTTTTCAGAAACAGCTGTTGTGGTCGGGGATGCCGGATTCATCGTAGTAATTAGGCATAGTTTTTGGCAAGGCCGCTTCGAAAGGCATCATCGCAGCCCAAAACGATACCTTTTCCTTCGTCCCCAAGGGATCAGATTGCCGCTTAGGAGCGTTTGCAGCGTCGAGCGGTTACGGCGTTTGGTAAAACGCCGTAACTTAATAAGTTTGGTACCTTGACATTTATTTCTTGCACTCCTAAATTAGTTAGGCACAAAACAATTGCACTACCTAACTAAAGAAAGGAGCGACACCATGTGCGATGACCACATCGGCCTCTGCCCCCACACGCCGGGCGGCGACCCCCATGAACCCGCAGATGCGCCCGCGGCACAGTCCCAATCAGACGCGCTCGCCAAGCACATCCTAAACGGGCTGGGCTTCTGCGGCCACTTTCTGCACTTTCACGGCGGCGGCGCCTCGGGAAAGGCCCCCATCGTCTGCTTGCTCGCCAAGCAGCCAAACGGCGAGATGTCACAGCAGGAACTAGGCCTGCACTTTGATCTTAAGCCCGGTTCGCTTTCCGAGATTCTCTCCAAGATCGAATGCGCCGGCCTTATCGAGCGCAGCCGCAATCCCAAAGACCGGCGGCAGCTCACCATTCGCCTGACCGAAGCGGGATGGGAAAAGGCCCACGTAGAGCAGGCGGCCCGCATTCGCTTTAGAGAGCAGGCCTTTAGCGCGCTCACCCATGACGAGCGCGAGGACCTCGCCGAAATGCTCGATAAAATCCGCGTAACCTGGGAGGAACTGGATGATTAAAACCCTCATGGGAAGCATCCGCGACTATATGAAAGTCACCGTTGCCACGCCGTTGCTCGTGCTTGGCGAGGTGCTCTGCGAGATGCTGATTCCATTTATCACCGCCAACCTGATCGACGCCATCAAAGACGGCGCCACCGTAGCCGAGATGCTTCCCACCGCAGGCTTTTTGGTGCTCATCGCGCTGACGTCGCTTGCTTTTGGCGCCGCGGCCGGCGTCACCTGCAGCCATGCGAGCTGCGGGTTCGCCAAGAACCTGCGTCACGACCTGTTCTACAAGATCCAGACGTTCAGCTTTGCCAACATCGATGAGTTCTCGAGCTCCTCGCTCGTCACGCGCCTGACCACCGATATCAACAACGTGCAGCAGGCCTTTATGATGATCATCCGTATCGCCGTGCGCGCGCCGCTGGTATTGATCTTCGCCTTTACCATGGCGTTTATCATGGGCGGCAGCGTCGCCATGGTCTACCTGGTCATCATTCCGCTGCTGGGCTTTGGACTGTTCTTTATCATCTTTAAGGTGCGCCCCATCTTCTCGCGCGTGTTCCACAAGTACGATGCCCTTAACGAGTCCGTCGAGGAAAACGTCACCGGCATGCGCGTGGTCAAGAGCTATGTGCGCGAAGACTTTGAGAAGGAGAAGTTCGCGACCGCCGCGCGCGACGTCCAGATGGACTTCACCCGCGCCGAGAAGCTGCTCGCCTTTAACAACCCCATGATGAACATCTGCGTCAACGGCGCGTTTGTCGTCATCATCTATCTGGGCTCCAAGCTCATCATCACGAGCCAGGGCACGCTATTCGACGTGGGCCAGCTCTCCTCGACCTTTACCTATGGTTTCCAGATTCTCATGAGCCTGATGCAGCTGTCGATGATCTTTGTCATGGTGACCATGGCCGACGAATCGGCACACCGCATTGCCGAGGTGCTGGCCGCCGAGCCCACGATCGCCGATCCTGCCGAGCCCGTGCTCGAGGTTGCCGACGGTTCCATCGACTTTGACCACGTGAGCTTTAAGTATTCCAAGCATGCGAAGCGCCAGGCGCTCGATGACATCGACCTGCACATTAAGAGCGGCGAGACCATCGGCATCATCGGCGGCACCGGCTCGGCCAAGTCCACGCTCGTCAACCTCATCGCCCGCCTGTACGACGCCACCGAAGGCACCGTGCGCGTGGGCGGCATGGACGTGCGCGACTACGACCTGGACACGCTGCGTCACCAGGTCGCCATGGTGCTGCAGAAAAACGTGCTGTTTAGCGGCACCATCGCCGAGAACCTGCGTTGGGGCGACCCGAACGCCACCGACGAGGAAGTCCGCGAGGCAGCGCATCTGGCCTGCGCCGACGAATTTGTCGACGGTTTCCCCAAGGGCTACGACACCTGGATCGAACAGGGCGGCTCTAATGTTTCGGGCGGTCAGAAGCAGCGCCTGTGCATTGCACGCGCCCTGTTGCGTCGCCCCAAGATCTTGATCCTGGACGACTCCACCAGCGCCGTCGACACCAAGACTGACGCCAAGATTCGCGCAGGCCTGGCAAGCTATCTGCCCAACACGACCAAGCTCATCATCGCCCAGCGCATCAGCTCCGTGCAGGACGCAGACCGCATCATTGTCATGGAGGGCGGCCGCATCGCACAGATCGGCAACCACGAAGAGCTGCTCAAGACGAGCGAGATCTACCGCGAGACCTTTACCTCGCAAAACAAGATGTCTGCCGAAGGTACGCAAGACGCCGACGACGTCTCTGGCGACGCGAACACGGCGGCAGACAACACCGACATGACCGCAACGCAAGCTCAGACCCAGGAAGGAGGCGAGGCACATGAGTAAGGCAACGACCGCCGAGCGCGCGCTCAACCGCAAGGGCGGCACCATGTCGCGCCTCATCAAGACGCTCTTTGGCTTCTATCCCGTGCTTTTGCCCCTTGTCGTCGCCGGCGTGGTGCTCTGCGCCATCATCAACTCCATCGGCGCGACCTTCCTGCAGAGCGCCCTGCAAATTATTAGCGAATCGTGGCAGTCGGGCGATTGGGAAGCCGCACAGCCCAAGATTCTGCAGCTCGTGACCACCCTCGCCTGCATCTACGGCGTCGGTGTCCTGTCCTCGCTCTTCTGGAACCGCGCCATGGCTATCGTCACGCAAGGCTCGCTCGAGAAGCTGCGCGAGATGATGTTCAACCGCATGCAGGACCTGCCGATCCGCTACTTCGACACGCACCAGCGCGGCGATATCATGAGCCACTACACCAACGACATCGATACGCTGCGCCAGATGATCAGTCAGTCGCTGCCCAACCTGCTCATGACGATCATCATCATCGTCACGGTGTTCTTTATCATGCTGTACTACAGCGTGTGGATGTGCCTGGTCATCATCGCCGGCGTCGCCTTTATGACCTTTATGACCAAGCTGCTCGGCTCCAATTCCGCGCGCTTCTTCATTGCGCAGCAGACCGAGCTCGGCGTGGTCGAGGGCCATATCGAGGAAGTCATGAACGGTCAGAAGGTAGTCAAGGCATTCTGCCACGAGTCTGCCGCCGAAGCCGATTTTGACGAGCGCAACGAAAAGCTCTTCGAGGTCTCGCAGAAGGCCAACATGTACGCCAACATCCTCATGCCCATCCTCATGAACCTGGGCAACCTGCTCTATGTGCTGGTCGCACTGGCAGGCGGCATTTTCCTGGCGCTGGGCGTGCCCAACCTGAGCATCTCGGGCATGGCGCTGTCCATCGCCGTCGTGGTGCCGTTCCTCAACATGACCAAGCAGTTCTGCGGACAGATCGGCCAGATCTCGCAGCAGATCAACGCCGTGGTCATGGGCCTCGCCGGCGCCGACCGCATCTTTGAGCTCATCGACGAGGAGCCCGAGGCCGACGAAGGCTATGTGACGCTCGTCAACGCGCAGGTCAACCCCGACACCTGGCAGCTCGAGGAGGCCGACCACCACACCGGCATGTGGGCGTGGAAACATCCGCACCGCGCAACCGGCGAGATCGAGTACGTGCCGCTGCGCGGCGATCTGGTCATGGATAACGTCGACTTTGGTTACACGCCCGACCACGAGGTGCTGCACGGCGTGTCCGTGTTTGCCAAGCCGGGCCAGAAGGTCGCGTTTGTCGGCGCCACCGGTGCCGGTAAGACGACCATCACCAACCTCATCAACCGCTTCTATGACATCGCCGACGGCAAGATCCGCTACGACGGCATCAACGTCAACAAGATCCGCAAGGCCGACCTGCGCCGGAGCCTGGGTGTGGTGCTGCAGGACGTCAACCTGTTTACCGGTACCGTCATGGACAACATTCGCTACGGCTGCCCCGGTGCCACGGACGAGCAGTGCATCGAAGCGGCGCGCCTGGCCAACGCCGACGGGTTTATCCGCATGCTGCCGGCCGGCTATGACACCGTACTCGAGGGCGACGGCAGCGGACTTTCGCAGGGACAGCGCCAGCTGATTAGCATTGCGCGTGCCGCCGTCGCCGACCCGCCCGCGATGATTCTGGACGAGGCCACGTCGAGCATCGACACCCGCACCGAAGCATTGGTGCAGCGTGGCATGGATGCGCTCATGGAGGGCAGGACCACGTTTGTGATCGCGCACCGTCTCTCCACCGTGCGCAACTCTGACCTGATCTGCGTGCTGGATCACGGGCGGATTATCGAGCGCGGTAGCCATGATGAGCTGATTGCCAGGCACGGGTATTACCACCAGCTGTATACGGGCGCGTTTGAGCTCGAGTAGGACCGGCTACTGACGGAGGGCGCCCCGAGGGCGGCGGGGTAATTCCTCCGTGCTCAAACATTCTCGCTGCGCTGCGAAACTGCGCGCGGAGGAAATACCCCGCCGCCCTCGGGGCGCCCTCCTGCGCGCAATTAGCCCGTCGTTTAGAACGGAATAAAAGTTTGTGAGGCCCTGGCCAACTGGCCAGGGCCTCGTTTTGTATGGGGATGTTTTGGCTGGCGGGCGCTGCATATTATTCGTATAATTTATCGTAAGTTCCCGTACATCGATTGGAGCCTTATATGCCTGCCATTAAGCCTGTTTCCGATTTACGCAATTACAACGAGGTGCTCTCCGATGTCCACGAGGGCTCCCCGGTGTTTCTGACCAAAAATGGACACGGTTGCTACGCTGTGCTCGACATGAAAGATTACGACCGGTTTTGCGCCATCAGCACGCTGATGTCTGAGCTTGAGCGCGGGCGCAGCTCGGGTGATGAGAGCGGATGGGTCTCGTCGGACAACGTCGCCGCTCACTTCCGCCGCAAGGCCGCAAGCCATGCATAGCTGCGAGGTCGTCTACTCTCCGCTGGCTCTGCAAGATCTCGACGACATCTGGGACTACATTGCCGTCGAACAGGACAATCCCGCAGCAGCGGAGAGAATCGTAGAGGGTATCCTCGCTCGGATAGACCTGCTATCCGGCTTCCCAGAGTCGGGTACGCCACTATCTTCAATCTATCCCCTGCGCTCCGATTACCGGTTCGTGGTCTGCGACAACTATCTCGCGTTTTACCGCTTTCACCAGAAGGTCTATATCGACCGCGTCCTCCACGGAAAGCGCGATTACCTGCAGGTGCTGCTTGCGGAATAAACAGGCCCCCATATAATTTGACCCCTTATCCAGGACCATGCCCGATGTAGCTAAAAAAGCCCCGTCCTAAATGAGCTACTTGAGAAGTTGGGCCATGGCGTTGACGAATTTTTGGACTTGGAGGGTGGGCTCGAGCGGATAGTGCAAATAGACCGGCACCTCGCGGCCGCACAGGAACGGCACGCCTACAAAGGCCGGGTGTACGCCTGACCAAGCTCCGCAGGTGAGCACCGCATCGCCCTTTTCCTCCGCCTCGTTAAAGAGCGCAAAGTCGAAGCTATCCACATCGATCACGTCCACGCCGCCATCGGCCAACAGGTCGATGCGCAGGCTGTCCATGGCGTCGTTGCCGTGGCGGAGCACGCGCAGGCGCATGCCCTCCAGGTCGGCAACCGTGATGCGCTCCTTGCGCGCGAGCCGGCTCGTGCGCGGCACGTCGATATAAAACGGCACGGTAACGATGCGGAGCTTTTGGCAGGCGTCGCCCCAGCGCGGGGTCGAAAAACTCGACTGCACCACATCAACCTCGCGCCCCAGACTGCGCATGACGGTCTCGCGCTCATCGTAAAGGTCCCCCACCGGCACAATCTCAAAACGCAAGCGCGGCTCCATGTCGTGCACCTGCGGCCACAGCGCGAGCGTGTGGCGCCCCGGGCACATCATCGATACGCCCAGGCGCACGGCACCGCCATCGCCCGCCGCGCGTCGGGCGCGGCGCAGCGCGTCCTCGGATTGGCGCATGATCGAGCGCGCGTCGTCCACCAGCAGCGCGCCCGCCGGCGTCACCTTGACGCCCGAGTGCGAGCGCTCGAACAGCGTGATGCCAAACTCGGCCTCGAATCCCGACACCTGCTTGACGAGTGCCGGCGTCGACACGCGCAGCTTTGCCGCGGCACGCGAGAAACTTCCCAGCTCCGCGGCGGCCGATATGGCCTCAAGTCGTCGATCGTACACGTCAATCTCCCGTTTTCGCGCCTGCGGCCATGTACTGACGCAGGGGGGTCGTTTTGGCAGGTCACACACTCAGTTAGGACAAATCGTCCCGCGAGCTATAAACCTACGGTTAACGCCATTCTAACAAATATGCAATTCACCTGCGCGAACGCTAAGCATACGATAACCAGCGAAAACCACGTGGGTCGGTTAATGGGAGCGACCCACTGGGAGGCACAAGAAGGGAAGTTCCTATGAGCAATTGGCTTAAGCTCGAGGGCGATGTCTGCGCCGTGACCGGCGCACTCGGCGGCATGGGCGTCGAGATTTGCCGCGAGTTCGCCCGCAACGGCGCCAACGTCGTCCTGCTCGAACTGGACGAGGAAAAGGTCAAGGCCGCAGCTGCCGACCTCGCCGCCGAGTTTGGCATCCACGCCGAGGGCTACAAGATGAACGCCTGCGACGAGGCCGAGGTTCAGGCCGCCGTCGACGCCACCATTGCCGAGTTCGGCCGCGTCGACGTTCTCGTCAACACCGCCGGCATCCTGCGTTTCGCCGCCATGGAAGACCTGCCGCTGAGTGACTGGAACGAGGTCCTCAACGTCAACCTTACCGGCTACTTCATCACCTCGCAGCGCTTTGGTCGCGAGATGATCAAGGCCGGCCAGGGTCGCCTGGTGCACATCTCGACCGTTGCCAGCCACTCCCCCGAAACGTTCTCGGGCGTGTACAGCTCCACCAAGGCGGGCGTCAACATGGTGTCCAAGATGCTGGCTGCCGAGTGGGGCCCCTACGGCGTGCGCTCCAACTGCGTCGAGCCCTGCTTTGTGAAGACCCCCATGTCGGCGAGCTTTTACGCCGACCCCGAGGTCGAAAAGAGCCGCAGCCGCCTTATCGCCACGCGTCGCATTGGCGAGGTCAGCGATATCGCCAATGCCGTCATGTTCCTGGCGTCCAAGCGCTCGGACTTTACCACTGGCGACGCCATCAAGGTCGACGGCGGCTTCTCCAACATGATGGGCGACCTCACCGCCAAGCCCGGCGGCCGCCGCGCCTTTGCCGACAACTACCTCAAGAACAAGGGCGTCGAGCTTTGGTCCGACGAGTCCGGCGTCGCAAAGCCGACTGACCAGTAAACCAGCCTGACAGGGAGGCTCCGCGGGCGTGCCCGCCCCTCCCCCGCATCGATTAGAAAGAGTCCAATGGCTTCCACCAACTCCGACAAGGGTCGCGCCGTCGTGCTTTCCGCCGCGTGCGTCACCATGTTCTTCATCAGCTCCATCGCGCTGTATTCCGTCGTGAGCAAGAACCTGCTCGCCGTCTACCCCGAGTGGTCCAGCGCCCTTACCTGGGCTTTCCCGGTCTTTCAGACCATCATGGCCGTGACGGGTATCTTCGCCGGCCGCATCTCCGATAAGATCGGCCCCCGCAACGTCGTGATCGCCGCCGCCGTGTGCTACGGCCTGGGCTGGTTCATGTCCGGCACCGTCACCGAGCCGTGGCAGTTCTACCTGTGGTTCTCGCTCGTCGCCGCCATCGGCAACGGCCTGGGCTACAACCCGGCGCTCACCACCGGCCAAAAGTGGTTCATCGACAAGAAGGGTCTCGCCTCCGGCATCACCCTGGCTGCTTCGACCGCCGGCCCCGCCGTGCTGTCCCCGGTGCTCGCCTCGCTGCTCATCCCGAGCCTGGGCATCTTTGGCGCCCTTAAGGCGCTCGGCGTCATCTTCTTTGTGACGATCGCCGCCTCCGCCCTGTTCCTGAAGGCCCCCGAGGCCGGCTGGCTGCCCGAGGGCTTCGAGGCCCCCAAGGGCGGCGCACATGCCGGCACCTTTGGTGACCTCACCCCGGGCGAGATGGTCAAGACCCCGCGCTTCTGGGTCCTCATCGTCACCTTCGCCTTTGCCGCCACCGCGGGCACCCTGCTCGTGGGCAAGGTTGCCTCCATCGCCGCCGTCCAGCTCTTCGCCGACCCCACGAGCGCCGCGGCCGTCGCCCTCGGCGGTGTGGTGGTCTCCGTCAACACCTGCGCCAACCTGGTCGGCCGTCTGTCCTTTGGCCAGATCATCGACAAGCTCGGCGCCTACAAGTCGCTGCTCATCAGTCTTGTCGTCACCATCGTCGCGCTCGTCATCATGTCGATGAGCTTTACGCAGAGCATGTTCTTTGTGGCGCTCGCCCTGCTCGGCTTTAGCTTTGGCGCCCTGCTCGTCATCTACCCGCCGCTCACCGGTGGCGCCTTCGGTACCAGCAACATCGGCGTCAACTACGGCATCATGTTCTTGGGCTACGCCGCTTCTACCTGGATCAGCCAGCCCATTACCGCCGTGCTGTATCACGCCGAAGCCGGCAGCGCCGCCTACCAGCAGTCCTTCTACGGCGCCATCGTGATCGCCGCCATCGCCGTCGTGCTCACCGTCTACATGATGGTCTCCGACAGCAAGAAGAAGTCCGCCTAGTTTTACCGATGCGACAAAGGGGCAGCCCTTTTGTCGCATTCCA
Organism: uncultured Collinsella sp.; assembly: GCA_900549455.1. Taxonomy (GTDB): domain Bacteria; phylum Actinomycetota; class Coriobacteriia; order Coriobacteriales; family Coriobacteriaceae; genus Collinsella. Next base: position 18,478 of record UROM01000026.1, read on the forward strand.
CCGGTCACCAGTATTAAGGAGTCGAAATGTCTGAGCTCAACCCCGTCCGCATTGCCGTTATCGGCGCCGGTGCCATGGGCCGCAACCACATCCGCTTTGTCACCGAGGAGCCCGAGGCCGAACTCGTTGCCATCGCCGACGCCTTTGAGGGCGCCCGTGCCACGGCCGAGGCCGCCGGCGTGCCGTTCTTTACCGATCCCGCCCAGATGATGGACGAGGTCAAGCCCGAGGCCGTCATCATCGCCACCCCCAACGACCTGCACCTGGGCGTTGCCCGCGAGGCCATCAAACGCAACATCGTGCCGCTGGTCGAAAAGCCGATCTCCAACGATCTCGAGGATGCCCAGGCCTTCGCCGCCGAGGCCGAGACCGCCGGCGTGCCCGTGCTCGTGGGTCAGCACCGTCGCCACAACCCGTTTGTGAACAAGGCCAAGGAGATCATCGAGTCCGGCGAGCTGGGCAAGCTCACCGTGTCGAGCTTCCACTACATGATCTATAAGAATGACGAGTACTTCGATGTCGAGTGGCGCCGCAAGAAGGGTGCCGGCCCGATCTTGGTCAACCTGGTTCACGACGTGGACCTGCTCCGCTACCTGCTGGGCGAGCCCGTCGCCGTCCAGGGCATGCAGTCCAGCGCCGCCCGCGGTTTTGAGACCGAGGACTCCGCCGTGGTCAACGTCCGCTTTGCCGATGGCGCGCTCGCGAGCATGACCATCTCCGACGCCACCGCCAGCCCCTGGAACTGGGAGGCGACCGCTCGCGAGGATCCGCAGTACCGTCCCTTCGATGCCGATGCCTACTTTATTGGCGGTACCAAGGGCGCCCTTTCGCTGCCCCGCCTGCACCAGTTCTCCTACGACGGTGCCTCCAACTGGCACAAGCCGCTGCAGATGGACTGTCTCTTATACACATCTCCGAGCCCACGAGACTCCTGAGCA
>UROM01000027.1 GCA_900549455.1 uncultured Collinsella sp.
GCAGCGTCAGATGTGTATAAGAGACAGGCCGCGTTATGAACGTGCCGGGCAAGATCGCGACGCTTGTGGGTGTGGGTTCGTCGATTTGCGGCGGTTCTGCCATCGCCGCGACCGCGCCCGTCATCGATGCCGACGATCGCGAGATTGCCCAGGCTATTTCGGTCATCTTCCTGTTTAACGTTATCGCGGCGCTCGTGTTTCCGACGCTCGGCGGCATGCTCGGGCTGACCAACGAGGGCTTTGGCCTGTTTGCCGGCACCGCCATCAACGACACCTCGTCGGTAACGGCTGCGGCGAGCGCCTGGGACAGCATGCATCCCGGCGCCAATGTGCTCGAGAGCGCCACGGTGGTCAAGCTCACCAGGACACTGGCCATCATTCCCATCACGCTGGTCCTCGCATGCTGGCAGATGCATCTGGCGCGCAAGGCCGGCGGCGACGCCAAAAGCACGTTCTCGCTTAAACGCGCGTTTCCCATGTTCGTGCTGTTCTTTGTGCTGGCGAGCGTAATCACCACGGTGTTTCAGCTTCCCGCGTCCATTACGGCGCCCATCAAGGAGCTGTCGAAATTCTTTATCGTGATGGCCATGGCGGCTATTGGCTTTAATACCGATATCGTCGAGCTGGTCAAAAAGGGCGGCAAGCCCATTGCATTGGGCTTTTGCTGCTGGATTGGCATTGCGTGCATGAGTTTGGGAATGCAGCACGTGCTGGGAATCTGGTAGAGAAGTAGCTTATCTGCGTGCTGCGTGCTGGCGAACGCATGCCTGCGGTGGAGCGATAGGAGCTCTTGCGGGTATGGCTTGTCCGCAGGTTGATAGGTCCCGAAGAGCTCTTATCGCCCCGCCAGGATGGCGATGCGGGGCAATTCATATACTCGCAGGACGGCGGCTTCTGCCCTATAGTGTTTAGTGAGCAATATCGTTCAATTTTGAAACACTTGAGATGCCAGGCCGCAGATAGGGGCTGTGGCTAGAGACGGGGCGAACCATGGACAGCGATGCCAAGCTGCAGATTCTGATTGAGGCGTTGTCCGCAGCCGGAGCATCGGCGCTGGCAATCGACGAGCGCGGTGGCGTTGTAATCTCGACTGTGAGTGACGCTGCGCTCGAGCAGGATATCGCTGCTTTTGTTTCCGAGCGTCTCGCTCGCGTGGGTGATGGATCGCGCCTGGTGATGGGACGCGAGGGCATGCGGTTGAGCTTGACGGTGCGACCGACGGCCAAGGAGCGCGGGGCGCTTTGGGTAGTCGTGGCGCACGAAGTGCGCGCCGCCGCGGCGCATGCGGGCATCGAGTGGCTCAATGCCGACGAAGTCGAGGCTCGCTACGAGTCGAGCACGTACGGCATCGTCGAAGACGCGGCGGCGGTCGCTGCCCCCGTACGGGAGAGTTACGCACGCGGGGTGCCCCTTATGCTCGAGGGTGAACTGGGCGCGGGGCAGGACCAGATTGCAAAACGTTTGTACCTGGATGGACCCTATGCCGATCAGCCCTTTGTGTCCGTTGCGCTCGATGAGCTTACGGATCGCGGCTGGCGCCATCTGCTCAAAAGTTCCGAATCGCCGCTATTCCAAACGGGGCTGACACTTTGCATGGGTGGCTGGCATGCTGTTGGTCCCCAACGCCTGCGCGAGCTCGTGTCCGCAATGATCGATACGGCGTTCGCAACGCGTTGCCATGTGGTGTTGACGGCAAACGATATGCCGGGCGGCGGCGAAAGCGATCAGGCTGCCTTTGTTACCGAGCGTCTGGCCTGTGCCGTGAGTGTGGCGCCGGCGCTTGCCGAGCAGGGCGGCGCGTCGCATAAAATTACGGGCTATTTGAAGTATCTGGCAGATATGTTTGAAACGGATGCCCCATGGCTGTCCGCCGCCGCGGCGGAGACGCTCGATGCGTACCGCTGGCCCCGCAACTACCTGCAGCTGCGCGAAGTCTCTGAACGACTTTATATATTAGTGGGGACGGGCACGGTGGAGCGTGCCGTGGCGAAAGAGGTGCTTGCCCAGGAGGACGTTATCAAGACCGCGACTTTTGGCGCCCCGACACTCGAAAGCGATTTATATATCTTGCGTCCTCTGGCCGATACCGAGCGCGATATCGCACGGTTGGTCCTGCTGCACCTTCACGGCAACAGGACACGTGCGGCAGAGGTGCTCGGTATAAGCCGCACGACCTTATGGCGCCTGCTGAAGGACAACGACCGCTGAGCGAGGCGCCCGTGACCGCGTGCAGCGCGTGTGATACAGTCCAAAGCAGTAATGTTTCGATTGCGTTACGGCGTGCGGGGGCGTATGGCGGAAACTTCAAAAACGAACCGAACAAAACGAAGTGCGGCGCCGGTCAGCCGACGTACGACTTCGCGGACGTGGGGCAAAAGCGCCTCGGGGTTCGACGGCTCGTTCAAGCGCACAAAATATGGCTATCCTTCGGCAAGCGCTCGCTTGGCCATGCAGGCCGAGTCCTCGTTGTGGGGACGAAGACGCGTGGTGGGCTCTAAGCTCAAGCACGAGGGCACGCTTGGCTACATTAGCCGCGGTGCGGCTCGCCGCAGTGGGCTCAATCCTGCTGGCTGGCATCGTTATGTGCCGATCGTGGTCGTTGCCGCGATAGTCGTCATCGCGCTCGCGGCACTTGGCTATGCCGGCGGCGGTGCGAGTCTGGGCGCGATGTTCAAATCGCCCGAACTTGCGCATGCTGGCACGGAGCTTGTTGAGGGTGCACAAGACCAGACGGGTGTGGCGCCCCAGCGCGGTTTGGTCGCAGCAGCCGCCACCATTGCCGATGCTCAAAAGGACGAAGGCGAGCAAAAAGCAGAGGGGGCGGCACAGTCGAGTGATAGCGGGGCGATTTCGTCTCCAAATCAAATGGCATAGACCTGACGGAACATAAAATCGTCACAGTGAGGTGCGTTTGGGGCTATAAGCGAACAAAAATCTACAAAAGCGTTTCTTGTAGAGTTCTTTGGTCACAATTTACGGAAAAGGGCTATGCTACTAAGCACTTAAAAATCTGCAAGCTGCAAGTTGAGGAGTACCTAACATGAAGAAGAGATTCATGGCAGCACTGAGCGTTCTCGCTCTTGCCCTGGCTCTGCCCGTGGCTGCTTTCGCCGCTCCGAGTCCGGCCAACACCACCACCACCGGCGCCAACAATGTGACCGCGAGCGTCAACAACGCCAACGTCAAGGTTGTTTCCACCACCGACGTCGCCAAGGGCACCCCTGCCGGCGCCAACGTGGTCGCTTCCTTCGAGATCACCGAGTCCGAGGCCGGCACCGTTTCCGAGTCCAACCCGCTGACCGTCACCTTCATCCTTGGCAAGGCTTACGCCAACGCTAAGGTTACCGTCTATGTCCAGCACAACGACGGCACTACGGAGCAGCTGAACCTGACCGCCGACAACAACGGTAACGTTGTCTTTAAGGTCACCAAGCTCTCCACCTACACCATCGTGGCCGAGAAGACTGCCACTGGTGCTGCCGCCACCGACAACGGCGCTAAGTCCCCGACTACCGGTGTGGACACTACCGGTGTCGCCGCCGTGGCTGTGGTCGCCGCCGCTGGTGCCGCTTGCGCCTTTGTTGCTCTTCGCAAGAACAACTAGCACGCATACGGTTTCAACCGTAAGATTTAAGGACCCGTACTTGTGCGGGTCCTTTTTTAACTGATTTGGGATGAAGGAATATCATGGCAGAGCAGCCGTTGGGCAAGCACGTGGGCGACCCGGGCAAAAGGCGTCGCGCCGCAATTCTCAAAGGTGTTATCGCCGTGCTGTTGTTGGTTGCAGTTGGCTGTGGCGGCTACGTGCTCTACATGCACCATCTAGATCAAAAGGGCGCCGAGGAGATGAGCGCGACGGGCAAGCCCGCGACCGAGGTCGAGTCTAAGAACGACGAGCTGCCGGATAATCCCATCGATTTTGCTCCACTGATCCAGGAGAACGCCGACATCTACGCCTGGCTCTATATTCCGGGCACCGATATCAATACGCCCTTGCTGCAGAGCTCGGTGGATGACCTGTTCTATCTCAATCACGACAAGGATGGCAAGTACGATCCGTACGGCGCCGCCTTTAGCCAGATGGCCAACGCCCGCGATTTTAGTGATCCCGTCACGGTGATCTATGGTCATGTGAACAGCCGCATGTTCCACAACTTGCATTATTTTGAGGATGCGGACTTTTTTAACGAGAACACCGAGTTCTTCATCTACAGACCCGGTCATATCCTGAAGTACAAGATCGTTTCGGCCTACCAGTACGACAGTCGCCACATCCTCAACTCGTTTAACTTTGCCGATCCCGCCGTGCGCCAGGAGTATTTCAATACCGTTTGCAATCCCGACGCGCTCCTTAAAAACGTGCGCGAAGGCGTATCACTTGATGCAGATAGTAAGATTGTACAGCTGAGCACCTGCGTACTCGATAAATCGCAGCGCAGCAACTCGCGCTATATCGTTAGCGGTGTATTAGTTAATGATCAGGAAACCAAGTAGCAATGAACCCACGTGGCAAGCACTTTATCGATGCGGTAGACCCTGAAGAGAACAGCCAGGAGAGCACGTCTCGGCAGCAGGTTTCCGATGTGGCAGACCCTACCGGCATGCAGCAGGGCGCCGATGTCGTCTCGGGCGCTGACGCAGAAAATGGGGCGCAGAGCGAAACCATGGGACAGGCCGATGCTTCGGCGCAGGTTGCGGATGATGCGCCGCAGCCTGCTGATGAGACCGAATGGCCTTCGCTCGATGAAGCGGCACCGCAGCGCCGTCGTCGTTCCAAGGAGTCGATTAAGCGCATTAAACGTCGTCGCCGTATCCGCAGGCTCGTGATCGTGCTGCTTGTGATCGGCGCGATTGTCGTTGCCGGCTGGGGCTTCGTGAACCATAGCGTGAGCCAGGGCAAAAAGAAGATCGAGGAAAAGACCCAGAAGGTCATTAAGGCCAAAGGCGACACCATCACCTATAACGGCAAGAAGTATGAGCTCAACAAGCATATGGCCACGGTGGCGTTCATTGGTTTCGATGGACGCGACAACGACGATGGCACCCAGAAGGGACAGTCCGATACCGTGATGGTTGTGGCGCTCAATACCGATACGGGTGAGGCGCGTGGCATCGTTATCCCGCGCGATAGCATGGTTGCCGTGGACACATATTCCAATGGGTCATTTGCCGGCCAGGTGACCGAGCAGCTGTGCCTGCAGTTTGCCTACGGCACCGACGGCGATAATTCCTCGCAGCTGACGGCGGCGGCCGCTTCACGCGTACTCGACAACATCCCGGTCGACTATTACTACACGCTCAATATTGAGGGCGTGGCGCCTATCAATGATTCTATTGGCGGCGTGACGCTGGTACCCACGCAGACTGTGCCGGGTACTTCGGTGGTCGAGGGGCAGGAGACAACACTCTTTGGCAAGATGGCCGAGAAGTACGTGCAGTGGCGCGATACCTCTGTGCTCACGTCCTCGCTCGACCGAACCGCGCGTCAGGTGAGTTACCTCCAGGCGTTTGCGTCTAAGGTTCTCAGTAGCGCTAAGAGCAACCCCGCTGCGCTCATCAGCCTGTACCAAACCATGGACGACTATACGTGGACCAACCTGGGTCTCGATGAGTTTAGCTACCTGGCGACCACGATGCTCGAGCACGGCCTGACCTCGTTTGATGTCGTGACGCTGCAGGGAACCATGCAGCAGGGCGACACCTTTGCCGAGTTCTATCTGGACCAGGACAACGTAAAACAAACCGTTGTGGACACCTTCTATCATCCTGTTAATTAGCTGCCCAGGTGCCGGATGCCAACGGTGGTTCACTCGATGTCAGGCATCAACAGCGAGCGGGCCGCATTTGCGCCAAGGTGACGTGAAATGAGAGGGCGCTGACCTTTTGGTCGCGCCCTCGAAATTGAACGTCAGATTGGCGTGAATGCGGCCCGCGCAGCGTCAACGGGTCCGCCGTTCGTTAGAACGGCGGAACATACACCACGTTGTCGCGGCGGGGCTTGGCCTCGGGAAGCACGTCTTCGGCATAGCCCAGGATGCAGTTGCCGACGCCGCGCAGGCTTCCGTCGGCGGGCAGACCCCAGCTGGCCAGCAGATCGAGGCCCTCGGGCGAATCGAAAACCTCGTGGGCGCGATGAATCCAGCACGAATCAACGCCCAGCGCATAGGCAGCATTGAGCAGGTTGCCCATGGCAAGCGAACCGTCTTCCAGATGCGTGGGCACGCTGCGGTCGACCAGCACCACCACAACCGTTTTGGCACCGTAGAAGGGGTCGTCGTTGCTGCCCATGACTTGCGCATTGAGCTGCGAGAGACGCTCGATGGTCGCGGGATCGGTAACGGCGACAAACGTCACCGGCTGGCGTCCCATGCCGCTGGGCGCATACTGGCCGGCCTCGATAATGCGTGCGAGCTTTTCGGCTTCGACGGGGCGATCGCTGTAGTTGCGGCAGCTGCGGCGATGGATGAGCGCTTCGATGGTCTCCATGGGTTCTCCTAGCGATGACGTTGCAGATGCTCCGTTCTTACCCGTCACGCCGTAGCCGTAATCGCGCGAAGGGCTCCAAGCAGCAATGGCCGCCAATCGGAAAAGTCGGCTTGCATAAAACCGCGGCAAGAATGTGAGAAGCTGATGAGATGGTTAAACGTTTTATCCCGTCTACCCTGCGGTTTTTTACCACTTGCCTAAATGATGCGCGCATAAGCTCTGATAAAGGTTTTACTAAAGGAGTACCAACGTTTATCAACGCGCCATGGTGGCGCCGGGCCAGGAGGTAACATCATGTTCCAGGCTGGAGATGTCGTCGAGACCGACTTCGAAGGATTTCTGAAGCTGCTGCGTTCCAAGACGCGCGCTTTTGTGACGATCGACAACCACGAGTACTACATCACGCACACCGATGGATATTGGCGTGTTCAGGATTGCGAGGCCCTCAACGATAAGGGCCACTTTACTGACTGCTCCGAGCTGGTTAACACGGTCTGTGAGGTCGTCGAACTGCCGTGGATCTGCGGCAAGAGCCTGCACGACAGCTTTGCGGGCGCCACGGTCTACGAGGCCGTCGCTGCCTAACGGGCAAATACATCGCTATTCTCGCGTGACCGCCGGCGCCGCCCCCGCGCCGGCGGTCTTTTCTGTCGATATGCAATGTAGAGCTGACCATATATATCGAGCTTATTGACGATAGTCAAAACTCGGACTAATCTAAAAACAAATTGGTCAAAACTCGGACTATCGAATGGCGGGAGAGATGAATAATGCAGTTAGCCTGGTCGATTTCGACCGGATGCTCAACGGGCTTGACCGTATCTATTCGGAGTTCGCGCGCACCTGTGGTCTTTCGGACTGCGCCTATTGGATGCTCGTCGACACCAGCACGGCGGGCGGCAGCATTGCTGTAAGTCGTCTGACAAGCGAATGGTTCTATAGCAAACAGACCATAAACTCGGCCATTAAAGCCTTGACGGCGCGGGGTTTCGCCACGCTTGAGTTTGCCGAAGGCAGTCGCAAGAACAAAGTTGTGAGCCTGACCGAAGAGGGTAGGCGATTTGCAAAACGGTATGCGATGCCGGCACTCAAGGCCGAACAGCGAGCCTTTGGCGCGCTTGAGCCATGTGAGCAGCGCGAGATTATGCGCTTGATTGGCAAATTCTCCCAAGTCCTGGGCGACGAGTGCGAGGCATTTAAGCGGCAGGTGGCAGCCGAAGATCAGTCGGAGAATCAACGTGAGGGGGAGTCGTGCGACTGTTAATGAGGTTTTTGAAGCCCTACCGAGGGCTTGTCGCAGTGACGCTACTGGTGCTGCTGGTGGATAACGTCGGTACGCTGTTGGTTCCCACGATGCTGGCGAACATGGTCAACACCGGAATTACCACGGGCGATGTCGACTACATTTTACGTAACGGCCTATACATGTTTATCGCGACCAGCATGGCTAGCGGCGGCACGGTGCTGGGCTGCTATCTTTCGGCGCGCCTGGCCGCCAACGTGGCCTGCGATATCCGCAATGCCGTGTACGACAAATCGCTCGAGCTCGCGGCCAGCGACTTTGAGCGCTTTGGTACCGGATCGATGATCACACGCTCACTCAACGACATCAACGTGATTCAGCAGGCAATCCTTCAGACGATTCAGTTGGTGCTGCCGGTGCCATTCCTGGCCGTCGCGGGCATCATATTTGCTTGGTTCATCGATCCCGCCATGGGAACGCTGCTGGGCGTGGTGGTTGCGATCGTGCTGGTGGCGGCGGTCTTTACGGTGGCTAACGCCGCGCCGATTTTTATGCGCCTTCAGAGCTTTATCGATCGTATGAACGTGGTGCTGCGCGAGAACATCGTGGGCGTTCGCGTCATCCGCGCTTTCAATAAGGAGCACCACGAGGAGCAACGCCTGGACGAGGTATTTAGCGATTACGCGGACAACGCCATTAAGGTCAACCACCTGTTTGTGGGGCTCGACAGCTCCAGCTTCTTTTTGATGAACATCGCCGAGGTGGCGGTGCTGTGGGTGGGCGGCAACCGCGTGGGCGCCCATGCCATGCAAATCGGCAGCATCTCGGCCGTACTGGAATACGCGATCCTGATCCTGTTCTTTGTGATGATGGCGCAGATGGTGATTCTGACGCTTCCGCGCGCTGCGGCGTGCCTCAACCGCGCGCAACAGGTGTTGGAGATTGAGCCGAGCATTGTGGACGGCAAGCGCACGCTGGATACGTGCGCGGCGGAGCCTGTTGACAGTGCCGACGCGGTCGCCGTGTTCGATCATATGTCGTTCCGTTTCGACGACGCCGACGAGGACACGCTGTGCGATCTGAACTTTACCTGTCGCCGCGGTCAGACGACCGCGATCGTCGGCTCGACGGGTTCGGGCAAGTCGACGGTGGCCAAGCTCCTGCTGCGCTTCCACGACGCCACCAAGGGCGCCATTCGCCTGGACGGCGTCGACCTGCGCGAGCTTTCGCAAGGCGAGATTCGCGGGCGCATTGCCTATGTGCCGCAAAAGGCATGGCTGTTCTCGGGCACCGTGGCAAGCAATCTGCGCTTTGGCAATGAGGGCGCGACCGAGGCCGACATGCTTCACGCGCTTGAGGTTGCCCAGAGCACCTTTGTACTCGATCAGCCGCAGGGGCTCGACACTCCGGTGGCGCAGGGCGGCACGAACTTTTCGGGCGGCCAGCGCCAGCGTCTGGCAATCGCCCGTGCGCTCATGAAGCATGCCGATCTATATATCTTCGACGACAGCTTTTCGGCCCTGGACTTTAAGACCGATGCCGCCCTGCGCCATGCGTTGCAAAACGAGACGCGTGACGCTGCGGTGCTCATTATCGCGCAGCGCATCTCGACGATCTTGCACGCCGACCAGATCGTCGTGCTCAAGGACGGCGAGGTTGTGGGCCTGGGCACGCATGGCGAGCTTATGGAAACCTGCGAGGTGTACCGCGCCATCGCGGAATCGCAAATGAAGGGAGGTGAGTAGCATGACCGAGGAGCTCAGGAAGCAGGCCAGCGTTGATGACGCCGTTGCCACAGGGCTGGTTGAGGAAACAGCTGCCGTAGCACCCGAGCTGGACGAGGCCGCCAAGGCTGCAGCCGAGCGCGAGGCTCGCCGCCAAGCGCTCTACGAGGAAAACGAACGCGCCGAGGACGAGCGCGCCCGCGCTGAGGCAGAGCGCATGCGCGATGTGGACGACGAGGACGAGGACGAGAAACCCCGCGACACCTGGGCGACGGTGCGCCGCCTGTGGAGCGAGGATGCCGGTGACCATTGGCGCTTCTATATCGTGTTCGCGAGCATCGTGTTCTATGCCATCTTTAACACCGCTGCGCCGGCATATAGCGCCCGCGTGATCGATGAGCTGTGGGGCCACATTCAGGTGGCGTTTGCCAACGACACCACCTTCAACATCACCTGGGAGAACTGCGGCAGGACCATCTTCATCTACTTTATGATCTGGACGGCCGCTGCCTCGTTCTACGCGCTCCAGAGCTTTTTGATGTCGAGCGTGGCCGAACGCCTCAACCTGCGTCTGCGTAACCGCATCGCTCAAAAGCTCAATCGTCTGCCGCTCGCCTATTTTGACGCGCATCGTCCCGGCGAGGTCGTCAGCCGCGCGACCAATGACTTGGACAAGATGTCCGAGAGCATGCAGCGCGGATTGCTGCAGCTGCTGGTGTCGATTGGTACGGTAGTGGGCGCTGTGGGCGTGATGTTTGTGTTCAGTGTGCCACTTACGCTGGTCTTTTTGTTCTTTACGGCGTTGTCGCTGCTGGTGACCAAGGTGGTCTCGCGCCGCACGCATGACGTAACCAGCGAGCGCCAGGAGTGGGTGTCCAAGATTACGAGTGCAGTCGAGGAAGGCTACTCGGGCCGTCTGGTGATTCGCGCGTTTAACCGCGAGCGTCAGAGTTCTGCCGAGGTGCACCAGGCCTCGGGCGAGCTGGCACGCGTGAGTGCCAAGGCCGACTTTATGATTAACGCCGTCGGCCCCGCGGTGCGCTTTATCGGCCGCCTGGCACAGATCGTGATTGCGATTGTGGGCTGCAGCATGCTGGTTGCCGGCCACATGACCGTCGGTGTGTTCCAGGCGTTCTTCCAGTTTATCTACGAGGCATCCGAGCCCATGACGCAGCTGTCGTTTACCTTCAACTCGCTGCAGAGCGCGCTGGCGAGTGCGGAGCGCGTGTTCGACCTGCTCGATGAACCCGAGATGGAGGCCGATCCGCAGCCGGGCGAGGCCGCCAAGCTACCGGGTCGCGTGGAGGGCCGCGTCGCCTTTGAGCATGTGCGCTTTGGCTACACGCCCGAAAAGCCGCTTATGCGCGACGTGTCGTTCACCGCCGAGCCGGGCCAGAAGATCGCCGTGGTGGGAACCACGGGCGCGGGCAAGACCACGCTCATCAACCTGCTCATGCGTTTCTACGAGATTGACGGCGGGCGCATTACGCTCGACGGCGTGGATACGAGCCGCATGGATCGCGGCGAGCTGCGGCAGCAGTTTGGCATGGTGCTGCAGGACGCCTGGCTGTTCGATGGCACGATTGCCGAAAACATCGCATACGGCTGCCCCGAGGCAACGCGCGAGGAGGTCGTGGCCGCCGCCCGTGCCGCGCAGGTCGATTTCTTTGTGCGTACCATGCCACAGGGCTACGACACGCATGTGGCCAACGATGCCGAAAGCATCAGCCAAGGTCAGCGCCAGCTGCTGACCATCGCACGCGTGCTGCTCAACAACCCGGCGATTCTCATCTTGGACGAGGCGACGTCGAGCGTGGACACGCGTACCGAGCTTGCCATCGGCCGTGCCATGGATGCGCTTATGCGCGGGCGCACGAGCTTTGTGATCGCGCACCGCCTGTCGACAATTGTGGATGCCGACCTGATCTTGGTCATGGATTATGGCAACATTATCGAGCAGGGTACGCATAAGGAGCTGCTGGCTGCCGAGGGTGCCTACGCCGACCTCTATCTGAGCCAGTTCGCATAATTTGACAAAGGGGCAGCCCCTTTGTCACATCACAAACAAGGCGCGCCGGGGATGAATTCCCTGGCGCGCCTTTGCGTTGACGTCAATGTTGTCGGTAGCCGTCCGCTTCTAGCGTTCGTCCACGAGTTTCGCGACGAGGGCCTTGAGCTCGGCCACCTCTCGCTCGAGTTCCTTGACGCGGCGGGCATTCTCGGTGATGCCCTGGCGATTGAGCGCGGACTGCTCGGCGGCGTTATCGGGCATGTACTCGCGATGCTGCTTGGCATCGAAGCTCTCCTCGAACACGCGGCAGCCGTTGCGCTTGATGATGCGTCCCGGCACGCCCACGACGGTGCAGTTGTCGGGCACGTCCTTGACGACAACCGAGTTGCCGCCGATTTTGACGTTGTTGCCGATGCGAATGTTGCCGAGCACCTTGGCGCCCGTGCCCACGGTGACGTTGTTGCCCAGGGTGGGGTGGCGCTTGCCGGTTTCGTTGCCGGTGCCGCCGAGCGTAACGCCCTGGTAGAGCACGCAGTTGTCGCCCACGACGGTGGTTTCGCCGATGACGACGCCCATGGCGTGGTCGATAAAGAAATGCTTGCCGATCTGTGCAGCGGGATGAATCTCGACGCCGGTGATGTGGCGGGTGATTTGCGAGAGCACACGGGCGAGCGAGCGATGTCCATGCTCCCACAGCCAGTGCTCGGGCACATGGTTCCACTTGGCGTGCAGGCCGGGGTAGGACAGGAAGATGACCAGACCGTTTTGCGCAGCGGGGTCTTGCGCCTGGACGGTTTTGATGTCCTCGCGAATGGTATTGATAAAGCTCACCGGCCGCCCTCCCTTAGCGCCATGGCAATGCGATTCAATAAAGTATAGCGATTCGCTAGGGATTAGGAAGGACAATCTTGGCGGCATTGCGCGACAGGTGTCAGTTATGCAAACTTGCTGGTAATGAAGTAAGACTTTTGAGGGGTTTGACCCGTGCTCGTGCCGCAACCGTATACTGGTCAACTTGGACGTGTCCGCGCCCACAACTGAGAGGTTTTACTTCATGGGTTTCATCAATTTCATTGCCGAGCTGCTTAAGGATCCGCGCACCGCGATCGCCAGTTGGATTGCCGCCGGCCCGCTTATGGCCTACGGCTGCGTGTTCCTGATCATCTTCATCGAGACGGGCGTGGTATTCTTCCCGTTCCTTCCCGGCGATTCGCTGCTGTTCGCCTCGGGTTTCTTTGCCCATAACGGCGGCTTTAACATCGTGGCTCTGTTGGCCGTCGCATGGTCTGCTGCCATCTTGGGCGATCAGTGCAACTTTATGATTGGCCATTTCTTTGGTAGAAAGATTATCGCTTCGGGCAAGGTCAAGGCCATGACGCCCGAGCGCATCAAAAAGTCCGAGGACTTCTTGGACAAGTGGGGTCACCTGGCCATCTTCCTGGGTCGCTTCTTCCCGTTTATCCGCACCTTTGTGCCCTTTATCGCCGGCATGGGCGGCATGCACTGGCGCAACTTCGTTATCTTTAACGTGCTGGGCGGCATTACCTGGTCGACGGTCTTTACGCTGCTGGGCTACTTCTTTGGCGGCATTCCCTTTGTGCAGGAGCACTTTGAGTTGCTGATTATCGGCATCGTCGCCGTGTCGATCATCCCGACCGTGGTTGGCTTGGTTAAGGCTAAGCTGGGCAAAAAGAACGCATAGCTCGAGGCAGCGCACAAACTGTGTCGTTGAGGCCCGCCACTGCTTACGGTGGCGGGCCTCTTTAGCTTCGGTTGAATGAAAATACTTTACTTAGTTAAAGAAAAGCGTTTTATCAGGCGCGTGCGGGGAGTACAATCTCGTGCATGCGAATCGACGTGCCATGGGCTTTGGTGTTGTCCGCGTGTCCCGTCCGGCTCTACGCTCCGGGCGTGCGACGTTGCGACGCGGTCGGCCTCGGTCCTTGCGTGCGAGTTCGCGAGTATGCAACTGTGTATGTAAGGAGCGACACATGACTGTCGAGAAGAAGGATATCGATTGGGGTAGCCTCGGCTTTGGCTACATGAAGACCGATTACAGCTACGAGGCCCATTGGAAGGATGGCGAGTGGGACGAGGGCGGCCTGACCACCGACCACACCCTGCATGTCTCCGAGTGCGGCGGCATCTTCCATTACTGCCAGGAGGTCTTTGAGGGCCTGAAAGCCTACACCGCCGAGGACGGCAGCATCGTCTGCTTCCGTCCCGATATGAACGCCGAGCGTATGTACAACTCTGCCCAGCGCCTCGAGATGCCCCCGTTCCCCAAGGACAAGTTTGTTGAGGCCGTCAAGCAGGTTGTTTCTGCCAATGCCGCCTGGGTTCCGCCCTTCGGCTCCGGCGCGACACTGTACGTGCGCCCGTTTATGATCGGCTCCGGTGACGTGATTGGCGTGGCTCCCGCTCCTGAGTACACGTTCCGCATTCTCGTGACTCCGGTCGGTCCGTACTTTAAGGGCGGCCTTAAGCCCGTTAAGCTGCGCGTTTCCGAGTACGACCGCGCGGCCCCGCATGGCACCGGCAACATCAAGGCCGGCCTCAACTATGCCATGTCCCTCAAACCCACGATGGAGGCTCACCGCGAGGGTTATGCCGAGAACCTGTATCTCGACTCCGAGTCCCGCACCTATGTCGAGGAGACCGGCGGCGCGAACGTTCTGTTCGTGAAGGAGGACGGCACCCTCGTCGTTCCTCAGTCGCACACCGACTCCATCCTGCCCTCCATCACCCGTCGCTCGCTCGTTCAGGTTGCCGAGGATCTGGGCATGACCGTCGATCAGCGTCCCGTCGAGTGGGCCGAGGTCAAGGCCGGCACCTTTGTGGAGTGCGGCCTGTGCGGTACCGCTGCCGTCATCTCCCCGGTCGGCGAGATTGACAACAAGGTCTACGGCGCCGACGAGACCGTGACCTTCCCGGCTGGCTACACCGAGATCGGCCCCGTGATGAAGAAGCTTCGCGAGACCCTGACTGGTATCCAGTCCGGTGCTGTCGAGGATAAGCACAACTGGGTTTACACCGTCGCGTAATTTGTCTTACCTGTCCGGGCGGAGAGCAAGTTCCCTCCCGGCGCGTCCTCGGACATGCAAGAAGCCCTCGCTGCGCACTTCGTGCGGCGAGGGCTTCTTGCGCCCTGCGGAGTGCGCCGGAAAGGCAGGTTGCCCTCGGGCCTGCGTTACCTCGGTGCTGCCGTTACGGGCAATATAGATCTGAAGTAAAGATGGTGCGCGGCCTATTGGCCGCGCGTTGTGCGTGGGCGCGTTGTGCGTGGATAAGAAAAGGGCCCAAGGTTTGTGCCTTGGACCCCAAAGGGTTGATGAGCTGGCTTAAGACTCGGCCGTGATTGTTAGAACTTGACGGTCGGTGCCTGGCGGGCGGCCTCGGCGGCCTCGAAGCCCTGGCGCTCCTTAAACTGGAAGATGCCGGCAAAGATAACGGCCGGGAACGTCTGGATGGCGTTGTTGTAGCTGAGCACGCAATCGTTGTAGCTCTGGCGCGCGTAGCTCACCTTGTTCTCGGTGTCCTCGAGCGTGGACTGGAGCTGCGTAAAGTTGGTATTCGCCTTAAGGTCGGGGTAGGCCTCGGCGACGGCAAAGAGCTGGCGTAGCGCACCGGTCAGCACGTTGTCCGCTTCCATCTTGGCCTCGGGGGTGGTGGCACTCACGGCGGCGTTGCGCGCGTTGACTACGGCGGCGAGCGTGTCCTGCTCGTGCTTGGCGTAGCCCTTGACGGTCTCGACCAGGTTAGGGATCAGGTCGTTGCGGCGCTGCAGCTGCGTGTCGATGTTCTGCCAGGCATTATCGATGCGATTGCGCTTGGTGACCATGTTGTTGTAGATGCCGGCGATGGCGCTGGCGATCACAACGACAACAACGATACCGATGATGACGGGAAGCATGATGTCTCCGTTTCGAATGACAGCGGCGTTTTGCGCCGGCTGCCGTTGGTGTAACGCTACTAGTATACCCGCAACCTTTGGCGATACCGAACTTTCCGGTAAGCGTTATGTTTCCGCCAAGGAGGGGGGGCGCCAACATGGAACGGGTGGTACAGGTGTAAGATATGCGACAAATTAAGGAATGCTGTCTACACCTTGAGGATGGCGATATGGATGGACCTTCGCATCAAGAAAACCTATCGTGCCCTGTTCGATGCTTTTACCGAGCTCTTGGAAGAGCATCGGTTTGAGGATTTGACGGTTGCCATGCTTTGCGACCGGGCCCTGATTCGCCGCACGACGTTCTATAAGCATTTTCGCGATAAAAACGATTACTTTGCCTTCTATATCGATGAGCTTATGACAGGTCTGCCGCAAAACCGGACCGATGCAGCGGACGCGGAGCCGCTTGATGACGTACGGGCGCTTCGCCATGAGGTCTTTGACGATGCCATGAATATGATTCTGGCGCATGAGCAGCTCATGGATAACCTTTTGGCCAGCAGCATGTCGGGAATGCTGACCGGCATGATTTGCGACCGCATTGCGCGTTCCATCCGCGAGCGTGTGATGAGCTCGCTTGCCGAAGACGCCCTGGCGCCCGTTTCGCTCGAGACGACATCGGAGTTTATCGCCGGTGGCATTATTCGATTGTTCACAAATTGGTGGGAATCGGGCCACGATCTTGAGCGTCGACCCGAGATGGCCGACGTGGTCGATGCGCTGTTTGAGCGCACCATGACGCCGGTGAATCACTAAGGTGGCGGAGAGAGGGGGATTCGAACCCCCGGAACGCTCTCGCGCTCAACGGTTTTCAAGACCGCCGCATTCAACCGCTCTGCCATCTCTCCGTGAGTCGTAATGATAGCATCGTTTTGGATTTGCAACAGGGAAGGCGAACGATGACGATCACCGAAATCGATGAGAAGTTCATGAGCGAGGCGCTGGCGGAGGCGCACGCCGCCGCTGCGGTGGGCGAGGTGCCCATCGGAGCCGTAGTGGTGCGCGCGGGTGAGATCGTCGCGAGGGCGCATAATCGCCGCGAGCTCGACCAGGATCCTTCGGCGCATGCCGAGTTTTCGGCCCTGTGCGCCGCCGCGCAGTCGCTCGGTCGTTGGCGCCTTTCCGACTGTACGGTCTACGTGACGCTCGAGCCCTGCTGCATGTGCGCGGGGCTTATGGTTAACGCGCGCGTGGGGCGCTGCGTGTACGGCGCGGCCGATGCCAAGGCGGGTGCACTGGGCTCGCTGTACGACCTCAATGCCGATTCGCGCCTGAACCATCGGTTTAACGTACGCGCCGGCGTGCTGGCGGATGAGTGTCGTGAGGTGTTGAGCAGCTATTTTAGTGGGCTGCGTGGCACCGATTGTGCTGGCTGCGGTTGTGGGGCCGATCTTGGGGCACATACCGCTCATGCCGAGGCGCTCGCGTGTGCCGAAGAGGATGCTGGCGCAGCGGTTGACTTTGGCCCCGTGCAGCGCCGGCCCCGCCGCGTGCTGCTGGCGATTGATTCCTTTAAGGGCAGCGTTTCGAGCGCGCAGGCGGAGAAAGCCGTTGCCGAAGGCGTGCGCCGTGTGTGGCCCGATGCCGAGCTGGGCGCTTTGCCGCTGGCAGATGGTGGCGAGGGAACGCTCGACGCCATCGCCGCGCGCGGTGGCGAGCTCTCGACCTGTGAGGCTGCAGGCCCCTTGGGCGACCGCGTGTCTGCCCGGATGCTGGTGGACGGCGAGCACGAGTCGGCTGTAATTGAGATGGCCGAGGCGGCGGGTATTGGGTATTCGTCCTGCACGGAGTCGGCGGCGTTGGCGGCCACAACTTATGGCGTGGGCGAACTGATGCTTCGTGCGGTTCGCGCGGGTGCAAAGACGATCTATATTGGTTTGGGCGGCAGCGCCACCAACGACGGTGGCGCCGGCATGCTGCAGGCGCTGGGCGCGCATCTTGTCGATGAGTGTGGCTGCAATATCGCCCCCGGCCTGGCGGGCCTTGAACACGTGGCGGGTATCGATTTGGCACCAGCGCTTCGGGTACTGAATGGTGCGCGTGTCGTGGTGCTGTCCGATGTCGAGAATCCGCTCGTGGGGCGTCGAGGCGCGCTGGCGGTGTTTGGCGGGCAGAAGGGCCTGCCGACGGATGATGCCGAGGCGCTGCGCAGGTACGACACCTGTCTCTTATACACATCTGACGCTGCCGACGATCGCATAAGTGTAG
>UROM01000028.1 GCA_900549455.1 uncultured Collinsella sp.
GGCATCGGCCTCCATCCCTGGTGGCTCGCCGACGGCCGCTGCGGTCCTGCCGAAGTCAATCTGCTTTGCGAAGTTGCTGCCCAAGAGCGCTACATCGGCGAGGTCGGGCTCGACTTTTCCGCTCGTTTTGCCGGAAGTGAGCCGCTACAAATACAGGCATTTGCCCGGCTCTGCGATACACTCGTGCAGCATCCTCTTACCGGGCGCGTGATATCAATTCACGCCGTTCGTTCGGCGGGAACCGTACTGGACGTCCTCGAATCGCATGGATTACTCATCCCAAACTCCGACTCCCCCGTTATCATCTTCCATTGGTTTAGCGGCACTTCGAACGAACTCGTCCGCGCGCGTAATGCGGGCTGCTATTTTTCCGTCAACGAACGCATGCTCGCCACCAAGCGCGGTCGCGAATACGCACGACAGATTCCACTCGACCGTCTACTGCTCGAGACCGATGCGCCGGCCGAGCCAAACACAAAAACAAGCGCGCAATCGCTCATCAGATCGCTCACAAGGACCTCGATGCGCATTGCCTCACTCAAAAACTGTGACGCAAAGCGCATCGAGTCGGCAGTTTTAGCAAATGCGCACTCTGTTTTTGACCTTCGCTAACCCCTGTGGCAAAAATGCCAAGGGGCATGCGAATCACACAACGCAGTCCCTATTGGAAGGCGGTACAGCTCGGCGGCATTACGCCAATTCGTGCATGAGATCACGGTTGCGTGCATACAATTCGTCAAAGATATGGCGGCGCGACGCATATAGCTCGTGGGCAGCCATATCGGGCACGATCGTTTGCGCAACGCCAAGGACTTGGGCGAGTTCATCCCATGATGCATAGGCGCCACCTGCGAGAGCTGCCATGATGGCATCACCGAAGCATGCGCCCACCGTAACCTTGGCAACCGAGACCTCGCGCCCGCATACGTCGGCGATAGCTTGCATCCAAACTGGATTCTTGGTTCCACCTCCGACAAGCATAATGCGCCCAATTGGCAGTCCATGCTCTCGCTCGATAATGTCGACATGGGATGCAACGGTATACGCGACGCCTTCCAAGGCGGCGCGAACCATATGGGCTCGTGTATGCCTTCCGGTCAGGCCAAAGAAGACGCCACGCGCCTCGGGATCGTTGAGCGGAGTACGCTCCCCTGCAAAGTACGGCAGACACAGGAGCCCATCGGCACCCGGCGCCACACCGGCGGCATCATGCGCCATAACCGAATATGCATCGGGGCCACCGTAGCCCTCGGCCTCTACGGCGTCGCGATACAGCTCTTGGCGCAGCCACGATGTGAGCGCACCCGCCGTATTGGTCCCCGCGCAGATCCCGTAAGTTCCGGGAATGATAAACGTCCCTGGCCACAGGCGGGCATCATCGATCATATGATCAGCTAGGTAGATGAAATACGCCGTACTCCCCAACTGAACCATCATGTCGCCGGGACGGAATACACCCGTCGAAATGGCCTCAGCACCAGAGTCGCCCGTTCCCACTAAGACAGGTGTCCCCGCCGCGAGCCCCGTCGCCTCAGCCGCACGCCGCGTAATCACCCCGGCAATATCGGTTGCCGACATTACCTCCGCCATCTGGTCAGGCCGGCAGAAACGAGCACATTCCCGAGCATCAACCTTCCAAGTGTAGCGGTCGTATAGGGGAAGAAAATCCTCCGCCAAATAACGGTCCACCGTAAAACGCCCCGTCAACTTCGCGCACAGAAACGATGACGCCGTCAGGAACTTCGCGGCACGTTCGTGCACCTCGGGCATATTCTCCTTAAGCCACAAGATCTTGGGAGCAATATCTGACGAACAGGGATCATGCCCGAAAAGCTCGCGTGCGCGGTCTGACCCATATTCGGAAAGAAGCTCGTCAATCTGCGGCTTCGAACGTGCATCGACTCCATACAAAATCGCGGGCGCCAGCGCGTTGCACTCGGTATCGACCGGCACACAGTCGCAACCCAATGCGGAAAGGCCCACACACCCGATCTGTGCCGCGTTAACCCCCGATCGCGCCACCAGCTCGCGCGACAAGCGGCAAAAATCGCCCCACCAAACTGCCTCCGCATCATGCTGGTACCATCCATCACGCGGGTTGTCCGTCTCGTGTCCACAAGAGGCTTGGCAAACGATGTTGCATCGATCATCGATTAAAACGCCTTTAGAGGCGCTTGTCCCAATATCAATACCCAGATAGAACGCCATGGGTGCCTACTCCCCTCGCGCCGTACGAGCGGCAGCCATAAAGCGAGCTACCCGCTCAACATCAACCGGGGCATCCAGCTTTCCGTCGCGCTTTAAGCACGTGCCGACAAACGCGCCATCGTAGTGAGCAAATACGTCAGCCACGGTATTTTCGCGACAACCGGTGCCACATACCACAGGTACTTCGCCAACACGCTTGCGGACCTCATCGGCAAGCTCGCCTGAAGCGCCACGACCGGCAGCCGAACCGCCGATGACCATCGCATCCGGTAGGCAATTAAAGAGAAGTGAATCGGCAATGTCCGCAGTCGTGCGGTCGTTGAGATAAACCTCCCCCTCGCTCGTGATGAAGTGAAAAAGCTTGAGGTCGTCCAAGCGCAGCGCCGCCTTGCGACGCATGGTGTGAGCGAAATCTCGGTTAATCAGCCCGAGATCACCGGCCCAGGCGCCGCAAAAATTGCAGCGCGTGAACTGCGCGTCGACGGCAGCGCACAGCTCGATTGTGGCATCACCATCGTAAATAGCCTCAGCTCCCCAAGGAGTCGACAAATCATGGGATAGAGCCCCGATTACATAGCCCATCGATGCAAGGGTTGAGGGAGAAACATGCTGCTCATAGGGCATCGAGAGCTCATTGGTAATCAAAATGCCATCGACACCGCCCTGCTGTAACGCTTCGAGATCGCGCTTGGCGGCTTCCACGACCTGTGACACGCTTCCGCCCGGGTAATACAGTGGATCGCCCGGCAGAGGACGCAGGTGCAGCATTCCGATAACCGGCTTTTCGGTCTTGAACATCGAGGTTAGAAACGACATAACGTGCTCCTTCATAGGGTTATTGCAGGGGCGTTACTCCCCCAGCACCTCCACGTACACTTTTCGCTTCTGCGGACCGTCAAACTCCGCAAGATAGATGTTCTGGGCACCTCCGCACACGATGTGGCCATCTTGGACGGGAAAGAAGCAACTGTTTCCACAAATCATGCTCTTGATATGCCCACAGGAGTTGTTGCCGGTGGCTCCATAGCTCGGCAGGAAGTGTGCATGCGCATAGGGGGCATCGAGTGGGGCGATGCGATCAAGCGTCTCCATAAGATCCGTCTCCACGCAGGGCAGCCCCTCGTTTACCACGATTCCACAGGTCGTATGCGACAAAATAATCGCTGCCAAGCCATTGGTCACCGAGCTGCGTTCGATGGCAGCGTGCACGTCCTCGGTAATATCGATGAACTGGTCCGGAGCAGTCGATAGGTAGCTCAATGTCTCGAGCGTCACCATGTTCACTCATCCCCTTCAAGAAAACGCAGGGCATTACCCCAGTAGAGCCTTTCTCGCGCATCATCGCGCATGGACACGGTATCGAGTGCCCGCTTGAGTTTGAACGCACGGAAGCGCGGCGTATTGCTGGCGAACATCACTTGATGCGATAGCGCGCGCTCATACCACAGCGGCCCCATATCGACCGTGAAAAGACGCTGCATCATCTCCTCGGGCGAATCGATGTAAGTGATAGAGGTGTCCGTGTAGCAGTTGGGATACTTGAGCAGCATCGCCACGGTCTCGCGCACCCAGGGCCAGCCAAAGTGGGTCAAACTAAAACGCACATTTGGATGCGTTGCGATTGTGTGCTCAAATGCAAGCGGGTTACTGCGCGAGAGCTCTGCACCCGGCTCCCAAGACATACCGGCATGAAAAACCACCGGCTTGTTATAGCGCTCGCACAGCTCGTAAAGCGGCTCGGCCACGGCATCATCGGGGGCAAAACCCTGCTTTGCCGGATGCAGGCAAAGCCCCTTTGCCCCCAACTCGGTAAAGGCGCGTTCCAATTCGCCTGCGGCACCGCTCACCTGCGGATCTACGCTCGCAAATCCCCACAGACGATCGGGGTGCGCGGCAACCAGCATGGCAATCTGGTCATTGGTGCCAAAATGCCCTCCGCATGCCGTGGTTACATCGAGCGGCATGAGCACGCTCTTCCGCACATCACAGACGTCCATCTCGACTTGAAGCTCGTCCCAATCCATGGGGCCCATATGCCCCATACCAAACTCTCGTGACCAAAAACCGAATCCATCAGGCTCATCACCCGGCGTACAGATCTCGCCGTAGAGCATGGGCTGAACCAACATGTCGATAACCATTTCGTACTCCTTTCCAGGCATTTGCCCCTAGTACGGCTCAAACGAGCCAATCACTCGGGACGACAGCTCAGCGCCCGCCTTCATACACGCCGGAATATCAAGGCCATCGATTACGCCCTTGGTAAACCCGGCAATATACGAGTCGCCGGCACCCACGGTATTAACGACCTTCTCCGCCGGTACGATCCCGCACTCATAGAAGCGCTCACCGTCATAGGCAATGCTTCCCTTCTCGCCAAGCGTGGCAACCGCAACGCGCGGTCCCAATTCCTGCACGTGGCGTACCCAGTCTCGCAGCTCCGGAGTGTCCTCTTCAAACGACATGAACGCATAGTCTACGTAAGGAAAATGAGCCTCGCATGCATATTCGGGATCCTGGCTGAACACCGAGAAGTCCATAACCACCGTCTTGCCCGCATCATGCCATTCGGGCAGGAGGTCCAAACAATTGCCAAACAGGTCGGTATGAATGATGTCATGCTCTAGGATAAACGCCCGGTCGTCTTCATTCGGTCGATATGTCTCCATTACGCCATCGATTGCCTCGAGATGCACGCGATCGACGCCGTCTTTCAATGCCATGAGCATCACCGAGGTGTCGCCATCCTCCACCCGCAGATGTGAGATATCGAACCCCTCAGCGGCCAGCGCCTCCCTCATCTTGTCTCCGTACTCATCCTTGCCGACAACCGACACGGCGGATACCGAAACGCCCATTCGTGCAAGATGGATACCCCAGTCAATGCCATTACCAGTCGGATAGAACACGCCGATGTTTTGATAGACGTCCGCGCAGCAAAAACCAGCCGCACACGCTTTAATGCCCATAGTCTTCTCCAATGTTCAAAAGGGGACCCACCACATGGCGAGCCCCCTTTTCGCGTTTCGCTTATTGTTTTGCATCGGCTGTCCAAAGCCTCATAGCCAGACCGCCGTACGCTTTCTTAAGCTATTCGACGATTGGCGCCCCGTGGCCCCAAGAACCTTCCATGCCGCACACGGTCGAGGCAAACCCGGCAGCAAAGTCGAGCGCGCGCTCGATGGCCTCGGCGCCATCCTCACCACGCTTGGCGGAATCGAGATAGCACATCAAAAACGAGGTGAGGAACGAGTCGCCCGCCCCCATGGTGTCCTTCATGTCCGTTACCGGTTTAGCCAGCTGGCGGTAATAACGCTCGCCGTCGTAAGCAATGCAGCCCTCGGCGCCCGCCGTAGCCGACACAAAACGCGGACCCAAGCCCTTCACCCATGCCAGACGCTCGCGGATCTCGTCCTCACTCGCGGCATCCGCCGCACTAAAGAAAGCAAAATCGACGTAGGGTGCAATCTGCTCGTAATACTCGTCGGTGGAGTCGTCCGAAAAGTCAAAAGAGACCGTGACGCCCGCAGCCTTCAACTTGGGCAGCTCGCGCTCGGTAAAGCAATAGTTGCCCGAATGAACCACATCGAACTGCTTCATGTACGCAAGGTCAAAGCGATCGAGGACATAGCGCGCATCGCCACGGATACCGCCCTCGTTGGAGCCAAGGAAGACACGATCACCGTCAACGACGGTCACGCGAGCCGCTCCGTTCTCGCCAATCATCTGCTCGCACTTGTCAAGCTCGATACCCTCATCCTCGAGGCTTGCAATGACATGCTCGGCAGCGGCGTCATTGCCAAAAATGCCCATGTATGCAGAGCGTGCGGCACCGCATTTCTTGGCATAAACGGCGAAGTTCACCGCGTTGCCGCCAGGATACATGGTGTGGATATGCTCGTAGCGATCGACGACGTTGTCGCCAAATCCAAGCGCATTAACGTTAAATGCCATGGCCTTTGTCCCTTCTAGTACTCGACAACGCCCATATAGCGACGGAAATCGGGATCGTGATCAAACACCTTGCCGCGTGCAGCACGCAGCTCGCAGTTCATGGCGTAGAACAGCACCGGATCCAGATAGGCACGGACGCTCGCCGGCACGGCTTCCATACCGTACTCCTTGGCATCGAGCACCATCAGCGTATCGGTATGCGTCTTAAGGAACGCCAGGGCGCGCTCGTCCATAGCACGGCACTCGCTGGAGCCCATCTGCAGGAAGTAAAAAACGCCATCCTGAGTAGCCTCGAAGGGGCCATGGAAGTACTCGGCAGAGTGGATGTAGCTGCAGTGCTGCCACTGCATCTCCATAAGAGAGCAGATAGCGAAACCGTAGGTCTGGCTAAAGTTGGGACCGCTGCCCAGAATATAGAAGAACTCGTGCTCCTGGCAAAGCTTGGCAAAACGATCGCCCAGCTCGGCATTTACCTTCTCACGTGCCGGGGGAAGAATCTTATCCATCTCTGCGATACCGGCATACATATCGGCAAGATCTGCGTAGCCCTCCTGCTGATCGAGCAGCTCGGCCGCAAGCGACAGCGAAATGCCAGCGGGGACCTCGGCCTGCGGCACGCCCTCGCCCCACGGGTAGACCCACGTGGTCCACTTGCCGGAGTCAATCTTGGATCCAGCGTTGTCGGTCTGGGCAATCACCGTAGCGCCGGCAGCAAGGGCAATCTCGCAGCCCTCGACGACCTCGGGGGTGTTGCCACTGTGGCTGCAAGCAATGACCAGGGATTTCTCACCCAGACGACGCGGACGCATGATATCGAACTCGCGAGCCGTATAGATATACGAAGTGAAGGTGGTTGCCTCGCGCTGCAGAAGCTCATGAGCCGGGATCAAATCGATCATGGAGCCACCGCAAGCAATCCAGTAGACGCTGTCGAACTTGCCCTTCTCGGCAATTGCCTCTTTGATCAGATCGTGTGCGTTCATATCCAGTTCCTTTCTTGTTTGGCCCGCAATCAATGACGTTGGTTGCGTGGCCGATGATTGTTTTAGTCAATCAGATATTTCTCGAATGCGGCCATGTTCTTGGCATCTGCCGCCGCCGGGTCATCGTAGTAACGGCCGTCCGTGATTTCCTGGCCCAGCATGCCGTCGAAACCATGGGCGTTGAGTGTGGCGATGAAGGCGTCCATATCGTGCTTGCCATCGCCCCACACCAGATGACCATACGGGTCGCCGTCGATAAAGTGCATCTCGTGAATTGCCCCATCACCAAAGGCGGCAAACCAGTCCTCAAGCGTCTCGCCTGCAACGCCCATCGCGGTTGTATCAACCATGGGCTGTAAGTACGGGCTCGCGACCTCGTCAATCATGCGCTTCGCATCGGAAACCGTCGTCACAAGGTTGCTCTCCTCGGGACGCAGGCTTTCCATCGTAAGCACCAGACCGTGCTCGCCGGCATACTCCGCCAGAATGGACAAGTGCTCGCGGCTGCGCTTCCAGGCTTCCTCGCGGTCCTCGTCCCAGTCGCCCCAGCCCGAGTTGACGGACATACGGTCGCACCCAAGTACCTCGGCAAGCTCAATGCCGTGTTTAAAGTACGCCAGGCTGCGTTGTTCATGCAGCGGTTTGCGTGCGCAGTACTGCCAAGGATAGACAACATTCTCGGGGCACAGAGTACGATACCTAAGCCCACGGTCTGCAGCCTTTTTCGCCAGGACCTCAGCCTCAAAGTAGCCCGTGTGGTCGAGCGTCACATGCGGCTCCGCACACCACAGCTCAATGGACTCAAAGCCCAAACGCTGCTGCACATCAAGGAAGTAATCGAGCGACCACATGATGTAGTGAATATTCATGCCCGCAATCTGTTCGCGGCGCAGCGTCGGTTTGGATTCAGACATCTTATGCCTCCTTATTTCGATCGAACACGATCTGTCCGTCCGACATCGTCATATCAACCGAAAGATCGCGTGCGTCGCGATAATCGAGGTCGAACACATCCCGATCGAGCACGCAGATATCGGCAAGTTTGCCGACCTCAAGCGTACCCAGCTCGTCTTCGCGCATCAGATCGTACGCGCCCCCGGCAGTCCAAGCGCGCAAGAGCTCGACAAGCGTCAGCGCGTTGGCCTCATTCACGGGCAGTCCGTCGTCGAAGTATCCACCGCACGCGCTGTAGATTGACTCGCCCAGGCTCGGAATCAGCAGCGGCAAATCCGTACCACAGCACACCGTGCATCCGGAATCTTCCATACCGCGGCGATTCCAGCTGTGCAAAAGTCGCGTCTCGCCAATTTGTCGACGCATCATCGACAAGCAATCCTCACGCCGGTCCAGCGTCAGAATCTGCGGATAGACCTCGCAAATTCCACCTAACTTGCCAAACTCGACAAGATCGGTCGGGTCAGAGTTCTCGAGATCGGTAATCGCATGGCGGCGAAGCAACCGCCCATGCTCGTCTCGAGGCAACGAGGCATAGAGCGCCACGGTGCGACGAACGGCGCCATCGCCCTGGCAATGCAAGGAATATCGGAAACCGTCAGCATCAATTGCACGCAGCTCGTTCTCAATCAGATCCCACTCGGGCTCCTCGACGACCGTCTTGCCGGCAGCTCCCGCATCGGCCGTGTCCTCATAGGGGTCAATCATCTCGGCAAGCCCCGCCCATACGCCGCGATCGGTCATACGGTTGAAGCCAGAAAAACGAACGAACGGTCCCCGGAAGCGCTCTCGTGCCTCGCGAGCATATGACAGATTTGCACCGGCACCCACCGGCTGCGACATCATAGAGACGCGAACAGTCAGCTCACCAGATTCCTCGCGGCGAGCCATTTCGTCGGCAAAGCCGTAGTAGTCATCAAACGCCATCTCCTTGATGGCGGTAACGCCGCGCTCGTTAAGCATGCTCATGTAGTCCGAATACCCGGCACGCACCTCGGGCAGCGCGAGGAAATCGCTCATCATGCGCCAGATCTTCTCGGCATAGCACGCCTGGGGTGTAAAGCCGTATCGCGCACTGGCAGCAGCATTGAGAACGCAGGTCTCCGCTCCCGGTGTAAAGCAGACGACGGGGATATCGCCAAAACAATCGTCAAACACAGCTGCCGTATTTACGTTCTCGGCATCCGATGCCAACGTTTCGGGTAGGTTGTGGCCAAAAGCCGCCGCGCAATCCGGATGATCTTCTTTCCATGCACGCAAGAGCGACACAGCCTCTTTGGCATCAGCGATGCCGGACAGATCAGACCCCAACGTCCGCAGCGCCCAACCTGTATAGAAGGTATGCACATCGATCAGGCCAGGCATGACAGTGCGGTCGCCCAGGTCAACTACCTCGTCCGCCTGGGTCAAATACGAAGCCACCTCACACTTGGTGCCAACAGCCTCAATTCGATTGCCACGGACCGATACGAAACCTTCAAACGGCAGGTCCCCCGTACCGGTAAAGACGCTCTTAGACGTCAGGACCGTCAAACGATCAGACATCACAACCACCTACACCGGAAGCATGCCAGAGATTGCCGTTACGATCAGGCCAAAGACAACCATGAAAATGAAGAACTTCCAAATGGTCTTCCACCATTGGCCAAACGAAATCCTAGCCACGGCAAGACCGGCGACCGTCATGCCCGCCACGGGGCTGATGGTGTTGATGGTCTGGTTGGCAAACTGGAGCGCGGTGACGGCCGCCTCGGGATTGAGGCCCATGAGCTCGGTCAGGGGGCCCATAACGGGCATGGTGAGCGCCGCCAGGCCAGAACTCGAGGGAACCAGCAAAGAGAGCAGGCCAAGGACGATATACATAAACGTGGTGTAGACGGCGGCGGGTGCACCGGCGAGCGCGGTAGCGAGCGCCTGGAGGATGGTGTCGATGATCATGCCGCCCTCGGCGATGACCAGAATACCGCGAGCGATACCGATAACGATGGCAGCGTACGCAAAGTCGGCGAGACCCTTAACGAACTCCTCTGCGATCGTCTGCTGGTCAAGACCGCCCAGGATACCGGCAAGCAAGCCCATGCCAAGGAACACGGCGGAAATCTCATTCATGTACCAGCCCTGGGTAACAAGACCCCAAACGATAATACCCATACCGCAAGCAAAATCGATAAGCACGAGCTTCTGACGGATAGTGAACTCTTCCTCGATGGAGGCATCGGTCACGGAAAACTCGATACGCTTGAGCTTATCGTCCTCGTACACAATGGACGACTCGGGGTTTTTCTTGACGCGCATGGCGTAGCGCATGGCCCATGCGATACCGACGGCAGTGAAGATGACCCAAGAAACGGCGCGCAGCCACAGTTGCGGATTGCCCTCGATGCCAATGATGCCCTGGGCGATCAAAACATTAAACGGGTCGATGGTCGAGGCACAATATCCCAGGTTAGGACCAAGGAAGCAGATGATGAATGCCGTCATCGAGTCATACCCGATACCCATCATGATGGGAATGAAGATGGCATAGAACGGCAGGGCTTCCTCAGACATGCCAAACGTAGTACCGCAAATGGACAGCAACGTCATCGTGATGGGAATGATGAGGATGTCCTTGTTCTTGAGCTTTTTAATCACACGGCTCATGCCGGCATTCAAAGCGTTGGTCTTGGTGATGATTGCGAACGATCCGCCAATCAATAAGACGAACGCAACAACGTCGGCAGCCTCCTGGATGCCCTTAGTGGGCGCTTGCAGGACCGCGAAGATATCCTGGCCCAGATTGATGGTCTCGCCGCTCTCGGAATCGGTGTAGTTCTTATCGACCTGTTCATAGGTTCCAGCAACGGCGACTTCACGCTCGCCCGCCGCTGTCGAAATCGTCTTGCGCTGATACTGACCAGAGGGAACGATCCAAGTCAGGACCGCAAAGACAACGATCAGCAAGAACATGATCGTATAGACATGCGGTAATTTGAACTTAAAACGTCTGTTTGTCTTCTTCGCCTTCGTATCTGACATAGATACCTCCAAAGAACTCGAGACTGCATCGCATCTCGCTTCAACGTTTGCACAAGGCAAACGTTCTATGACGTCCCATAGATTACCAGCAGCTTTTTCCTTCATCAAGATTATTTCAAACTGATTGCCGCAACGCGGTTGAACGGTTGCGTTTGCGCCGTGAACGGTATGGAAACGCCCGGTGAGATGATCCACCGGGCGCTTCCATTCGCAATGTCCTAGATGTCAAAAACGTAGCGAGACCCAACAATCCGCTGACGACCGATGATAAACGGCCGCCGCTGCGCATCGAAAAAGAAGGCTTCCATATAAAACAAGGGTTCGCCAACGGGAACTGCCAACAACCGAGCGACCTCGGGCGACGCGCACGCGATCTCGAGCGTGCACGGGTCGGTAAACGCGGGCGTGCGGCCCGTCCGGTTGCGCACGAACTCAAAAATGGATTGGTTAGATAGAGGTGCCGTTGATAGATAGGCGTTGTCCTCGTAAACATATATGTTGTTCTCGAGCATGACAGGGACGCCATCGGCAGTGCGCACGCGCTCAACGCAAATCAAGTCAGTTCCAACGGGAACACCAAAGAACTGTGCTTCGGTGGAATCCGCCGGCAGTATCTTTCTCGAAATGACACACGCCCCCGGTTCCATTCCGTTAACGCGGCATGCATCCGAAAAACTCTGGACGTCATCCTTCTGGCGAATCTTACGCTTGAGCTTGGGGGCATTGACAAACGTACCTTTCCCCTGCCGCTTCGTTAGATAGCCCTGCTGGACGAGCTCCTCAATAGCGCGTCGCACGGTAACGCGGCCAACTTTATAGCTCTCAGCCAATTCGAATTCGTTGGGTATCCGCGCCCCTGCCTTGTAGGCGCCGGAGTTGATTTCGTTTTTAATGATATCGATAACCTGTTGGTACAGCGGTATCGCTGCTTTACCGTCAGTTAGCCCTTCAGTCGGTGGCATATACCCTCTCCCAGCACAATTACGTCTAAAACGGGCTTAAGGGCATTCAACAAGTCCTTAAGCCCGCATTAGCTTAAAGTATGCTTGCTGCCGCACCAAAATGTCGGGTATTTACTCATCAGACCCGAAAAACGCGCAACTACCGCGCTCCTAAGAAAGCGTGAGCAGCTCCGGCAGCTGGTCGATAATCTTGTCCGCGGCATCCTGGCTAAAGCCAAAGCGCTCCTCGCGCTTGGCAATGACCGTCAGGCCGGCTCGCTTGCCGGCGGTGATGCCAGGTACCGAATCCTCAACGCAGCAGCAGCGATTCGCGGGCAGCCCCAGCAGGTCCAGCGCATGCAGGTAAATGTCGGGCTCGGGCTTGCTCTCCTTAAACTGCTCGCCGCTCACCACGTACTCAAAGGCATCCGACAGCCCGCATGCGGTGAGCACTTCCTCGATGCTAACCATGGGAGACGAGCTGGCAAGCGCCACGCGAACGCCGCGGCGCGGCAGCTCTCGAATCGTATCCACGGCGCCTGGGTTAATCAAAGCCTGATAGTCGCGCGGACGCTTATGCGCCCACTCGTCCCAACGGGTCAACGCTTCCTCGCCAGTGAAATGCCCCTTACCGGCGCGCTCAAACCAATCGACCAGCATATGCAGGAAGAACTGATGCGACGTACCGACCTGACCATTCAGCTCCTCTTGAGTCAGATTAAGCCCAAGCTCCTTGGCAAACGCGGCAGTCTCGCCCAGGTAGTAATACTCGGTATCGACAATGACGCCGTCCATGTCAAAGATAACGGCGTCGAACGGAAATGCTGACACGGCACCCTCCCTAACAAAAGGACGCCCGCGAGCGGGCGCCCGAGTCATACATTAATCGGCGATTCTAACCCAGCAGCTTATCCAGCGCCACCGCAATACCATCTTCGTTGTTATTGGCGGTCACCATCTGGGCCACAGCCTTAACCTCATCGACGGCGTTGCCCATGGCGACACCGGTGCCGGCCCACTCAATCATGGACTTGTCGTTCTGGCCGTCGCCAAACGATACAACCTCGCTGGCATCGATGCCGAGCTTGGGCAGGGCACCCTCGAGCGCACGGGCCTTGTCGATACCGGGCGCCGTGTACTCAAAGTACCAGTCGGCCGTAAACATGCCCGAAAGCGTCTGCTTAAAGGGCGCATACATCTCCTCGTAATGCGTCTGCAGGTATGCCGGGTCGCCTGCCGTCAGCAGCTTGTCTACGGGATAAGTGTCCACGACCTCATGCAAGCTCTCGACCTCGCGGATCTTAAGGTCGCACGCATCGCGCTCATACTTGACGATATTCTTCTGCGAGCCGTCAGGCAGCGTGATCATGCAATGGTACGAGTCCTCGACGTGCAAATCACGACCGAGCGAAATCATAGGGATCACGTCAAAATTACGCAGATGATCAATCAGGCGATGCAATTCGTCGGCAGGCATAGCCTGATCGAACAGCACCTCGTCGGTCTGAGCATCGACCACATGCGCGCCGTTAAAGGCCACCAGCAGACCGTCATGGTTTTGAAGGTCGAGCTCCTGCGCCAAGGCGTGCAGCCCCCATGCCGGACGGCCCGAAGCCAAAATGAGCTTAATGCCCGACTCCTGCGCCGCGAGCAGCTTCTCGCGCGTACGCGGGCTGATGACCTTTTGATCGTTGGTGAGCGTACCGTCGATATCCATTGCGATGGCTTTGATTGCCATATGTGCCTCCTTGCATCGTTTTTATCGCGCACCATCTTATCCGAGCCGGGACATGTTCGCATAGCGTGGCGCGTGACGGTTGCAAAACCACCCCATTTGAAACAAACGCAAAAAAGTACTTGCAAAGACGCGTTCCGACATATAAGTTGATAAAAGACCGCCGTTGCGGTTTTAAGTAGATCGAGCATATGAAGTTTGAGTTTTAGCGCGTAAGAGAAGGAAGATCGGCAAAGTACAGCCCCAAACGCAATGACAACTTAATGAGGTAACTGCCACATGTGAGGCACCCAGGGCATTGCTGTCTCGATTTTGAGCACGATGCCTTCCGCCTTGCATGGGCCGTTCCATCCCGCCCCTGCAGCAACTGCCTCACGGGCTCATTGAAAACCGCATAGCACCCCAACGTCAGCACATCACCCACGGCAAGCACATCACCCACGACAACCAACACATCAACAAACAGCACGAACATCAACCGATTGGAGAAGCTATGACAAACCACCACGCCGAAGACGGCGATAAGAAAAGCATTCTGGATGCCCGCATTGAGCGAGCATATGCAAACGAATATGACGCTGCCTTTGCCGCCGCGACCATCAAGAACTACGCGTCGCTACCGCTCGCGACGATCTTGGCCGACCACCCTCAACTGCTGAAGCGCTGCACAAAGATCATGGGCGACCCCGACATTCGCAAGCTGACAGACCCCTATGCCCCAAAACGCGACAACGATTCGTACGTTCTTACCGTAGGCTGCCTAGCCCATATGCTTACGGCGCTCGACACGAAACTCAAGCTCGAATGGAAACCCGACGAGCGTCATGAACTCGAAAGCAAGCGGAACACCCTGTGCACCGCACTGTTCCTTCCGTTGGACGGCCTCAAGCGCTGCAACGTCGAGCTCAATACACAGGCGCGGCAAAAGCCCGGGACCACGGGGCAGAAAACTCCAAGACCCCATGCGGCCATCGTCGACCGCAACCGATATAACCGCATGACCGCGCACTTTTCCGCCGAGGGAGCAGCCATAAGGACGCTGATCGACCTGCTGTGCCTCCTGAGCATCAACGAGCTATTTGAGGGCTATCTCGCCCTTGTTCCCGCGACGGCACCCAAGTCGGTAGCAAAGATCATCGAGACCTGCAGACGCCAGTTTGAGCGCCATCGCAATGGCAGCGAGATGAACGCCAGCATCGCGCAGTACTACGCGGCTCATTACAAAAATGGCGGATGTGCCCCTGTCGAGCATCAGCTGCGGCTCGCCTATGCCACGCCCGTCGCAACGCTCCATCGCTTTGGAGCCCTTGGCGCTTGCGAGCCGCACGAACAGGCAGCCTGCCCCACAACCGAGCTCGATCTCAGGCTCGGACGAACCCTGTAGCCCGCCAGCCCCTCCGCGGGCAACAATCCTATTCCACAACACAACCAACAGAAAGGAGTCCTCATGGACACCAATCATTCCCCCATCATCAGCCCCCTCACCATGCGTGAATCCGCCCGAGGTATCACGCTCACCAGCATTTATGATGAGATGCTCGCCCGTCGCGAGCTCTCCGTCATGGGAAACATCGAAACCCCGATGGCCCACGACCTATGCCAGCAGATCCGCCTGCTCGATGCCACCGACCCCAGCCGCCCCATCACCATATTTGTCGCCAGCGCCGGCGGAAGCGTGCGATCGGGTCTTGCGATCTATGACGCCATGCGCCTCGCATCGTGCCCCATCCGCACCGTCTGCCTGGAATTCGCCGCGTCCATGGGCGCCGTGATCTTTATGGGCGGCGACGATCGCCGTATGGCGCCCCATGCAGAGCTCATGATTCACGACCCGCTGATCCCCCAGGGGGCAGGCGGCTCGGCACTTGCGCTGCAGGAAACCAGCCGGCGTCTCATGCAGACCCGCAAGACCCTCACGCAAATCCTCTCGGACCGCAGCGGCCTCACGCCCAAGCGCATCCAGTCCCTCACTGCAAAAGACACCTACCTTTCGGCCGAGCGCGCCGTCGAGCTCGGCTTTGCCCACGAAATCCTCTCGACCACCAAGGAGGTCGCCCATGTCTAACCTCGCCAGCCGCCTCGCCGCATCTGAGTTCGCATCGTCCACCATCCTCGCCAAAGATCGAACGCTTTCCTGCGACACCCGCCAAACGGGACTCAACAACAACGCACTTGTGATCGGCCCCTCGGGAGCCGGCAAGACCCGAAACGTCCTCAAGCCCAACCTGCTGCAAATGAACGCAAGCTACATCGTGCTCGACACCAAAGGCACGCTCTGTCGCGAAGTGGGACCCGTGCTGGCAGCCCACGGTTACCGCGTGCAATGTCTCAACTTCGCCGACCTCAACACCGTCCCGGCCCTTGCGCCCGGCATCGAGCGCTGCGGCTACAACCCCCTGAGGCACATTCGCCGCAAGGCGGACGGCAGGCCCAACCAGCAGGACATCCTCTCGGTGGCAAAGGCCATCTGCCCCATCGAGGACAACAACCAGCCTTTTTGGGATCATGCGGCGGCAAACCTGCTGTCGTGTCTTATCGCCTACGTCACCGAACAGCTACCCGCCGACGAGCAGACGATCAGCTCGGTCATCAAGCTGATCGAGCACCTGCAGGACGGTGCCACGGGTCGACTGTTTGACGACCTGATCACGACCGACCCCCAAAGCTATGCCCTCTCGCTATGGCGGCGCTACGCCATTACGCAAAATGCCGAGCGCATGCACGCGAGCATCGTCGGCATCCTTGCCGAAAAGGTCATGTGTCTGGGATTCGACGGTGCGGCACAACTCTATCGTGAGTGCCATCAGGTGGACTTCGCTTCCATGGGACACACCCCCTGCGCCCTGTTTGTAACCGTGAGCGATATTGACCGCAATCTCGATCCGCTGACCGGCCTCTTTATTTCGCAGGCGTTTATGGGCCTTATTCGTGAGGCCGATAGGCAGCCCGACGGCAGCCTGCCCGTGCCCGTGCGCTTTATGCTCGATGACTTCGCAAATCTGCAGATCCCCCAGATCGACAACGTGCTCTCGATTATCCGAAGCCGCAACATCTGGGCAACGCTGCTGCTGCAGTCGACCAACCAGCTCGATGCGCTCTATGGCGAGGCACGCGCACGCTCCATCATGGGCAACTGCGACACGCATCTGGTGCTGGCGTTCCAGGATCCCGAGAGTGCCCGGGTGTTTTCCGACCGCGCCGACGCGCTGCCCAGCATGCTCATGGCGACGCCGATCGATCGCTCGTGGCTCTTTGTACGCGGTCGCACTCCCGAACAGGTCGAGCGCTTTAGGCTCGAAGACCATCCGCTCTACGGGGAGCTGCCCGAGGTGCAGCGAGGCCATGCGGAGGCCGAGATCTAGGCGCAGGGTTCTCGCAGCGCGCGGCGCCCCGGCGATGTTCCACA
Organism: uncultured Collinsella sp.; assembly: GCA_900549455.1. Taxonomy (GTDB): domain Bacteria; phylum Actinomycetota; class Coriobacteriia; order Coriobacteriales; family Coriobacteriaceae; genus Collinsella. The sequence goes on from UROM01000028.1 coordinate 17,200, forward strand.
AAGGCCGTGCGCCCCGGGACCACGGCAAAGCAAAGGGGCCCGCATCCGATAGGATACGGGCCCCTGACTATAAGGTGCGATGCGTTAACAGCAGCGACTACTTGCGATGCGCGCGATAGAACCTGTCTCTTATACACATCTCCGAGCCCACGAGACTCCTGAGCATCT
>UROM01000029.1 GCA_900549455.1 uncultured Collinsella sp.
TCGGCAGCGTCAGATGTGTATAAGAGACAGATACTGGCAAGTTCTTGGCGCCCTTGCTCAAACGCGATAAGGAGCGTCAAGCGCAACTCGATGCCTAATACATAGGTGTTTTGAAACATGAGCGCCGCCGATTCCTTACGATTCGGTGGCGCTCTCTTTGTCGAGATAGCGTATGCCGCGCAAATGGACATATACTTAAATCTTGCGTTCGAATGTGAGGGAAAGGATATGCCATGTCGAAGGCCGTGAAGACGCCAAAGACCAATGCGATGCGCGAGCTGGAAAGCGCCGGCATCTCCTATGTTCTCCATACGTACGAAGACGATGGCGATGAATCGTCGGGGCTGGGCGTCGCGATTTCCGAGCAGCTTGGCGAGGAGCCCGGTCAGGGATTTAAGACCCTGGTCTGCACGACGCCGTCCAACGACCATGTCGTGTGCTGCATTCCTGTTGCCGACGAGCTCGACCTCAAGGCCGCCGCGCGCGCCGCAGGCGAAAAGACGCTGACCATGATGCATGTCAAAGATTTGCTCGCCGCGACGGGGTATGTCCGCGGCGGTTGCAGCCCGGTCGGTATGAAAAAACGCTTCCGGACGCTGATCGATGAGACATGCGTCCTTTGGGATACCATTTTTATCTCGGGAGGCAAGCGTGGCTACCAGCTTGAGGTCGCGCCCGACGATTTAGTTGCATTTTGCGGGGCCACGGTCGCCCCGATCACGAGAGAGGACTGAGCGATGCCTCAGGAAGATTCAAAGCGCGGGGCTCATTTTGCAAAAGGGCCGACCCCCTCGGCGTCTTCGCCTGAGCTGGCTTCGGTCGAACATGAGATTCGTAAAGTCTGGTCGGCTGCCGCCGACCCGGGTGAGACAGCGGTGTATTTGCGTGCCGCCGGTGCCGGTCCGGTGCCCTCTCGTTCGCCGCTCTCCTCGACTCGACCCGACGAGACGGCTGTGTTTTTGGCCGCTGCTCGTACAGGCGTGGATCGGATGTCCAGCACTTCGGATACGCCTCATGCCCCGCGTCCCGATGAGACTGCGGTGTTTTTGATGGCCGCACAAGGGAAAAGTTCGCATCAGGGCGCGGCCGCCGTTAGCCCTGCAACACAGGACGCTCCCGATGACGGCGAATCGTTGCTTTCAGATGATGAATGGTCTCCGCTCGGTTCAATTGGTCTCGTCGAAGGCGTGACGGTCGATGACGATGACGATTGGGATCCCTTGTCGTTTTCTGGTCGAGGTGCTGCCACACAGGAAGTCGATACGGTGTTTGGGGGTCATGCCGCGTCTGGTGACAATGCGATCTTAGCCGATGATTCCTTTTCAGCGAACAGGTCTCTTTCCTCTGTGGATGAGATTGAGCCTCAGTCTGAGTCTCACATGGAATCTCAGGATCACATAGACGATATGGGCTCGTCCGACTACTCCACGGTTGGTCGGTCTGCCGGCCTTATGACCGTATTGACCATTTTGTCGCGTGTCACCGGTTTCATCCGCACGTGGGCCATGGCAGCCGCCATCGGCATGTCGCTGCTCTCGTCCTCCTATCAGGTCGCTAACAACCTGCCCAATATGCTCTACGAACTCGTGATGGGCGGCATGCTCGTGACGGCGTTTTTGCCCGTGTACATGGGCGTGAGGCGTGAACAGGGCCGCGAAGCCTCAAATGAATATGTGGGCAACCTGCTTGGCATCCTGCTCTTGCTGCTGGGCGGCATTTCGGTGCTGGGTACCGTGTTCGCTCCGGGCTTTATTTGGACGCAATCGTTCCTTTCGGGTGACGGCGGCAGCATGGGTACCGCTGCGTTCATGTTCCGTTTCTTTGCCATCCAGATATTGTTTTATGGTCTGGGCTCGGTGTTCTCGGGCGTTCTCAACGCGCATCGCGATTACTTTTGGTCGACGTTCGCCCCCGTTTTGAACAACGTGATCGTTATCGCCAGCTTTATTGGTTTTGCGCCCGTGTCCGCGCAATTTGGCGAGCATGCAGGCATCATCTTGATTTCGGCTGGCACGACCCTCGGCGTCTTTGTCCAGATGGCCTGCCAGATTCCCGCGCTTGGCAAGTACGGCGTGCATCCCCATATCCATATCGACTTTAAGGATCCTGCGCTTCGTCAGACGATTGCGCTCGGTATCCCGACGCTGCTCGCCACGGTGTGCACGTTTGTCCAGACCTCCATTATCAATGCCGCCGCGCTGGTGGTGCAGCCCGAGACCGGACCTTCTGTCATTGCATACGCGCGCTTGTGGTATACCCTGCCTTATGCTCTAATCGCCGTCTCGCTCTCGACGGCGCTCTATACCGAGCTTTCGCATGATGCTCAGGAGCAAGACTACGATAGCGTTCGCAGCGGCATCTCGAACGGCGTTGCTCAGATTCTCTTCTTCCTAATTCCATTTGCGCTGTATTTGATCGTCTTCGCCCGCCCGCTCAATATGATCTACTGCACTGGCAAGTTCGATGAGTCTGGTGTTGCGTTGGTGTCGGAGTTCCTTATTCACCAGGCTCCTTCGTTGCCACTTTACGGAGCGGTTGTGCTTATGCAGAAGAGCTTCTCGGCCTTGCTCGATATGAAGCCCTTCGGTCGTTATTGTCTTTACTCCACCATCGGACAGGTCGGTTCGGTGCTGTTGTTTGGCGTGGTGCTTGGCTACGGCATGCCTGCGATCGCACTTTCGTATGTTGTCGACTACGTGATTTTGGTTGGCTGCTCGCTGTGGTGGCTGCGCCGTCGCCTGCATGGCCTTCAGGTCAAATCTATTCTGCATGGCGGCTTCTTTGGCCTTTTGCTTGGAGGCCTGGGTGCGGCTGCGGGTGCCGGTGTCATGTGGACGCTTGAGCACTTTTTCGGCGCGCTCGGCGGCTCGATTCTGATTACCTTGGGCTATGTTTGCGTTGCGGGCATCGTCTCGCTCGCCGTCACCATTGGCTTGGCCATCGCCTTTAAGGTGCCCGAGGTCTCCTCGCTGCTTCGCCGCAAGTAGGCAAACGTGGCCGGTCACGACAACATTCCAACACTCGCCGAGCAGGTTTCGCGCGTTCCCACGCAGCCCGGATGTTACCTTTGGAAAGATGCCAAGGGCGATGTCATCTATGTGGGTAAGGCGAAAAACCTGCGCGCCCGCATGCGCCAATACGTAACGCTGCAAGATGAGCGTCAGAAGATTCCACTTATGATGCAGCTGGTGGCGAGTTTCGACTATATCGTGGTGGAGACCGAGCACGAGGCGCTTGTACTCGAGCGCAACCTGATCGGCCAGTACCATCCGTACTTTAATGTGGACCTTAAGGACGACAAGAGCTATCCCTTTATCGCTATCACCAAGAGCGATCTGTTCCCAGCTATCAAATATACGCGTGAGCGCCATAAGCCGGGAACGCGTTATTTTGGTCCCTATACCGACAGCCGCGCGGCGCGTGAGACCATTGATACGTTGCGCAAGGTGATCCCGATCTGCTCGGCGGCTTGTGCGGAGTGGCGTCGATGCCGCCGTATTGTCGAGTCCCACAAGGGCGAAGAAGATATCGTCAATATGATTTGCGCGCAAAACGGACGGCCTTGCTTTGACTATCATGTCGGCCGAGGGCCGGGAGCGTGTGTCGGTGCGATTTCTCCCGCCGACTATGCCAAGAACGTTAAGCGCGTCGAGCGCTTTTTGTCTGGCCATCGCAAGGATGTCGTCGACGAGCTCACGACCGAGATGGCAGAGGCTGCCGAGGCGCTCGATTTTGAGCGTGCGGCGCGCGTCAAGCGTCGTCTAGATGTCATCAGGGGCCTGGATGATCGCCAACAGGTCGTATTTCCGTCCAGTGTCGATATCGATGTCATTGGCTTTTATCGCGAGGAGACCATCTCGGCTGCCTGCGTCTTTGTCGTGCGCGAGGGCCGAACGGTTCGAACCTGTGAGTTTATTCTCGATAAGGGCCTCGATGTCGATGAGGAGGAACTCCAGTCGGGTTTTCTTAAGCGCTATTACGACGAGACAGCTGATATTCCAGCTGAGATTAACCTTTCTGTTGAGCTTGAGGACGCGGAGGCGCTGGGGGAGTGGCTTGCGGCCAAGCGCGAGCGCTCCTGCCATCTCCATAGACCTCAGCGCGGCGAAAAGCATCGATTACTCGATATGGCATCCAGAAATGCCCGTCATGCCCTTATGCGTTACATGATGCGCACGGGTTATGCCGACGATCGCACCAATCAGGCACTTTTGGAGCTTGAGAGTGCTCTGGCACTGCCCGAGCCTCCGATGCGTATCGAGTGCTTCGATATTTCCACGCTGCATGGCACCTTCACAGTTGCGTCGATGGTGGTGTTTACCAACGGCCGTGCCGACAAGAGTCAGTACCGACGCTTTAAAATCCAGGCCGAACTGGACGAGGCGAACGACTTCGTGTCGATGTCCGAGGTCCTTGGTCGGCGCTACGCTCCCGAGCGCATGGCCGATGAGCGCTTTGGCTCGCGCCCCGATTTGCTTGTTGTCGACGGCGGCAAGCCGCAATTGACGGCAGCCATTAAACAACTTGAGGCCCTTGGGCTCGATATACCAGTTTGCGGCTTGGCGAAGGCCGATGAGGAGGTTTTCGTGCCTTGGGACGAGACGCCTGTCGTGCTGCCGACAGGGTCCGCTTCGCTCTACCTAATCAAACAGGTGCGAGACGAATCGCACCGTTTTGCCATTACATTCCATCGCGAGCTGCGCGATAAGGCAATGACGGTCTCGGTGCTCGACGATGTTCCAGGCGTGGGACCCACCAGAAAACGTGCCATTATGCGCCATTTTGGCTCGATGAAACGGTTGCGCGCGGCGAGCGAGAAAGAGATTGCAGAAGTTCGAGGCGTTCCTGCCGATGTCGCAAGATCGGTCCATGAGGCTCTTGCTGCCTGGAATGAAGAGCGAGACAAAGCCTCCACAAGTGGATCCGAAAACTAAACTCACCCTTAACAACTGATATATATGATTGCGCGAATTTCAACCTTATATTTCGCTATGATTGCCTGCTGATTTCTCGTTTTATTAACGCTAAAACGTTTGACTACGCCGAAGGAAAAGCGCTGCTATCCTGCGGATTGACGATGACTGATATCTCACCTCGTCGATGCATACTGTCTGCCATTTTGTTTGTCAACGATTTCGGTGAACGGTAGTAAATACCGTTCAAGCGGATGTATGTATCGGTCGCCGAGCGCGGCACCCAAGTTGGGTTTGTCGGTGGGTAAGGTATATATCGTCCGCAAGTTGCGCGGGGGCAAGTCTAGGTGCTCCCGGGTAAGATTCTCTATTGATAGGAGAAGACATGGCCATCATCAACAAGGGTATGTCCAGGCGTTCGTTCCTCGGCCTCACCGGCAGCGTCGCTGCTGTCGCAGGGCTTGGTCTCACCGGCTGCGGTGGCAGCTCTAGCGACGAGGGTTCCGCTTCCGGTTCCACCGATTCCGCCAACCGTGGCGGCGGCGTGATCACCGCTGGTTCCGCTTACGCTCCGTCCAGCTTCGATCCCGCCAGCACCGGCTCCGCTGTGGGCCTGGGTGCTAACTGGCACGTCGTCGAGGGCCTCTACGGTATCGATTACCACGACTACAGCACCTTCAACGAGCTCGCCACCGACGATCCCAAGTCCGTGGACGACACCACGTTCGAGGTCACCATCCGCAAGGGCGCGAAGTTCTCCGATGGCACCGAGGTCACCGCTGACGATGTCGTCGCCTCCTACACCGCTTGCGCCGCTTCCGCTACCTATGCTCCGTTCTTCCAGCCCTTCGAGTCCATCGAGGCCAAGGACGCCAGCACCGTGACGGTCAAGACCAAGGTCCCCAACTTCTCCCTGCTCAAGGATCGTCTGGCCATCGTCCGTGTTACCCCGGCCACGCAGGCCGAGGAGGATCGCGCCAAGCAGCCGATCGGCTCCGGCCCCTGGATGTACGACTCTATCTCCGATACCGAAATCACCCTGGTTCCCAACCCCGAGTACAACGGTGAGTATGCTGCCGAGGATAAGAAGATCCAGTACAGCATCCTGACCGACCCCACCGCTCGCGTTACCGCTCAGCAGGAGGGCTCCACGCTCGTTATGGAGCTCGTTACCGCTGACGCCGTCGACCAGCTCGAGAACGCCGGCTGCAAGATCGATAACGTTCAGGGTTTCGGCACCCGCTTCATCATGTTCAACGTCGCCAAGGAGCCTTGGAACAACGTCAAGGTCCGTCAGGCTGTCATGTATGCGCTCGACACCGAGAAGATGGTCAGCAACACCTTCGCCGGCCTTGCCACCGCTGCCAGCTGCTACCTGCCCAAGAGCTTCACCAACTATCATGAGGCTTCCACGGTGTACAAGACCGACGCCAAGAAGGCTAAGAAGCTCATCGAGGAGTCTGGCATCACCCCGGGTGCCATCACCCTGCGCACCACCGACAACGAGCAGATTAAGGGCATGGCCGCCCAGGTCAAGAACGACCTCGACGCTCTCGGCTTCGATGTGACCATCCAGACCGATACCTCGCCGGCCACTTACGCTGCCATCGACGGCGGCGAGGCCTACGATATCCTCCTTGCCCCTGGCGATCCTTCCTGCTTCGGCGCCGACCCCGACCTGCTGCTCAACTGGTGGTACGGCGACAACGTCTGGATGCAGACCCGTTGCCCGTGGAAGGAGTCCGCTGAGTGGCAGAAGCTCCACGGTCTCATGGACGAGGCTCTTGCCGCCGAGGGCGACGAGCAGCAGAAGAAGTGGAACGAGTGCTTCGACATCATTGCCGACAACGCCGTTCTGTACCCCGTTGTCCACGTCAAGACCGTCTCCGCTTCCTGGGACGATCCGTCCACTGCGCCCAACGGCGAGGCCCTCGATGGCTTCAAGGGCATCGGCACGACGAGCATGTCCTTCAGGGGCGTTGCGACCGTCAAGGCGTAAGACTCGCTTGAGTCTGTATGCAGGATGTCGGTCGTTGGGACCGTATCCTCATAGTTGAAACAAAGACCCGGGCGGCAACGATGTCGCTCGGGTCTTGTAATGAGTATCCATACTCATATACCAGTTGGTCCTACCGACAAAAGAAAGGGGAGAGAACGTGAACAACTTGCTACGTTTGATTGGAAGGCGTCTTGTGGCGCTGCCGATCATGGCATTGGGCGTCACCGTCCTGGTGTTCTTCCTTATGTCGTTCTCCAAGACCGACCCCGCCTACACGGCGTTGGGTGACGGTGCCTCGCCCGAGGCGGTTGCCGAGTACCATGAGAAGTATGGTCTGGACGACCCCTGGCCCGTGCGCTACGTGCGCTATATGGGCGATTTGATTCATGGCGACATGGGCACCTATGGTGCTGCTCGCAACTCCGTTGCCAGGCGCATCTCCACGGCCCTGCCCGTCACGATGCAGCTGACCTTCATCGGTCTTGCCATCGGTGCGGTCGTTTCGTTTTTGCTCGGCGTCATCGCGGCACTGTATCGCGACAAATGGCCGGACCAAGTGATCCGCGTCTTTTCCATCGCCGGCTTGGCAACCCCGTCGTTCTGGCTTGCCGTTCTGTTGATCCTGCTGTTCTCTTCCTACCTTAAGGTGCTCCCGGCATCGGGTGCTCTGCCTCACTTCACCACGAATCCGGTTGGCTATCTGGGACGTATGATCATGCCCGCTATCGCCTTGGCATTTCCGCTGACGGGCCAGATGACTCGTATCGTGCGTACCGCCATGGTCGAGGAGCTCGACAAGGATTATGTCCGTATGGCTCGCGGCGCCGGCGTTCCCGAGAAGGTCGTCGTCGGCATCAACGTTCTTCGCAATGCGCTGATCACCCCGGTCACCACCCTCGGTCTTAAGATCGGTTACCTCATGGGCGGCGCCGTCGTCATCGAGGTTATCTTTAACCTCCCCGGCATGGGCACCGCGATTCTGCAGGGCGTTCAGGGCAACGAGGCGAACCTAGTTCAGGGCGTCGTTATCGTCGTTGCTCTTGCCTTCATCATCATCAACATCGTGGTTGACATGCTCTATCTGCTCATCAACCCGCGCATCAGGACGGTGTAGATTATGGTAAAGATTCGAGAGAAGCAAACCGAGCAGCTCGAGAAGGCTGCCTCCAAGGGGCTCAAGCTCGGTGGCTGGAAGAAGATGACGCTGTCTTCTAAGATTGCCGCCGTCGTGCTGGTGCTGGTCGCCCTGACTGCGATTCTGGCGCCCCTTCTTGCCCCCTATAGCCCGGTCGAGATCTTTACGGCTCGCCAGGCTCCCGGCAACGGATTTATCTTCGGTACCGACGATAAGGGTCGCGACATTCTGTCGCGTATGCTCTACGGTGGCCGTTACTCGCTGATTATCGGCTTTGGCGCCACTGCCATGGCTCTGGTCTGCGGCTCGGTCGTGGGCGCCCTTGCAGCGGTTTCGCGCAAGGCCGTCTCCGAGACGATCATGCGTATCTTGGACATCATCATGTCCATCCCGGGCATCGCCCTCGCGGCCGTCTTCGTCTCCATCCTGGGCAACTCCGTGCCGTCGATCATCTTCGCCATCGGCTTTATGTACACTCCGCAGATTGCCCGTATCGTGCGCGCCAACATCGTATCCGAGTACGGCGAGGACTATGTCCGTGCGGTCATCGTTTCCGGCGCCAAGGCTCCGTGGATTTTGATCAAGCATGTTCTGCGTAACTGCATCGCCCCGATCATGGTCTTCACCGTTACCCTGGTCGCCGACGCCATCATCTTTGAGGCCTCGCTGACCTTCATCGGTGCCGGCATCCAGGAGCCCACCGCTACCTGGGGCAACATCCTCGCCGACGCCCGCGGCGGCGTGCTCGCTGGCCGTTGGTGGCAGGCGCTGTTCCCGGGCCTGGCCATCATGATCACCTGTCTGGCGCTCAACATCCTCTCCGAGGGCATTACCGACGCCATGGCCGCTGCTCCTTCCGCCGCCCTGGATCCGACCGATTCCTCCAAGCGTCGCGAGGCCGACCTGCTGGTCTCCGACCCCGTTCGCGCCTACAAGGAGCAGGCCCAGTCCCTCTCCGCTCGCCTTGGCGCTCTGCGCGATGTCGAGCTCAAGCGTGACGATCGCCATGTGCCCGACGAGTCCGTTGAGCCGATTCTTTCGGTCCGTGACTTCTGCATTCAGTTTGAGCATCACGGTGATATCAACGTCGTCGACCATGTCAACTTTGACGTCCGTCCTGGTCAGACCATGGGCCTGGTAGGCGAGTCCGGCTGCGGTAAGTCCATCACCACGCTGGCCATCATGGGCCTGACCGACGATGACGAGCATCTTTCCGGCGAGGTTCTCTGGGAGGGCCGCGACCTGCTCAAGATGAGCAAGAAGGAGTGGTTCGGCCTGCGCGGTACCGATATCGCCATGGTCTACCAGGACGCCCTGTCTTCGCTTAACCCCTCCATGCTCATTTCCGCCCAGATGAAGCAGCTCACCAAGCGTGGCGGCACCCGTAGCGCCGAGGAGCTCCTGGAGCTCGTGGGCCTCGACCCCAAGCGTACGCTCGAGAGCTATCCGCATGAGCTTTCCGGTGGTCAGCGTCAGCGCGTTCTGATCGCTATGGCCCTTACCCGCGACCCCAAGCTGGTCATCTGCGACGAGCCCACGACCGCTCTGGACGTTACCGTCCAGAAGCAGGTCATCAAGCTGCTCAACGATCTTCAGGCCAAGCTCGGCTTTGCCATGATCTTCGTTTCGCATGACCTGGCTCTGGTCGCCGAGGTTGCCCATAACATCACGGTTATGTACGCCGGTCAGGTTATCGAGCAGGCACCCACCAAGGAGCTGCTCACTAACCCGATCCACGAGTACACCCGCGGTCTTCTGGGTTCCGTTCTGTCCATCGAGAGCGGTTCGGGCCGCCTGCACCAGGTGCCCGGCGCCGTTCCGAGCCCGCGCGATTTCCCCAAGGGCGATCGCTTCGCGCCCCGCTCGAGCCATCCGCGTATTGGCCTGGACACCCGTCCGGTCTTCAAGCGCGTGCCCGGCACCGAGCACTTCTATTCCGAGCTCCCCGACGAGGTGCTCAAGGCAAATGGTTTGACCCCTCACGCGGAGGTGATGTAGATGAGCGAGACCGCAGTCAACGGCGTCGAGCCGATCATCTTCCTTGATGACGTCCACGTCACCTTTAGGACCCGTACCGGCTCGATTCTGCACCCCAACCTGGTTCACGCCGTCCAGGGTGTAACGATTAAGCTCATGCCCGGACAGACCATCGGCATCGTCGGTGAGTCCGGTTGCGGTAAGTCCACCACCGCCAACGTCATGTGCGGCCTGCAGACCCCCACGAGTGGCAAGGTCTGCTTTAAGGGCAAGGACGTTACCAAACGTACCGCCGAGGACCGTCGCCACATGGGTCGTGTTATCTCGGTCGTGTTCCAAAACCCGGCCACGGCGCTCAATCCCCGCATGGTCGTTCGCGAGCAGCTGCTCGATCCCATGCGTGTCCACAACTTGGGCACCGAAGCCGAGCAGGAGAAGCGCGTCAAGGAACTCCTGGAGTTGACGGGCCTGCCCAGCTCCGCCGCCGAGGTTCTTCCCGGCCAGCTTTCGGGCGGTCAGCGCCAGCGCGTAGCTATCGCGCGTGCCCTGTCGCTGAACCCCGATGCTATCATCGCCGACGAGCCCACCTCGGCTCTGGACGTTTCGGTCCGCGCGCAGATTCTGAACCTGCTGACCGACCTTAAGAAGGAGCTCGGCCTGGCCATGGTGTTTATCAGCCATGACATCCAGACGGTCCGCTATATCTCTGACGACATCATCGTTATGAATGGCGGCAAGATCGTCGAGCAGGGCGAGGCCAAGCAGGTCTTCCAGCACCCTCAGGACCCCTACACCAAGATGCTGCTCGGCGCTGCGCCGTCGCTGCTGCATCCCAAGCTCGGCGAGTAGCCTCGCTTTCCCTCCCGTGCGCCCGGCTCACTTGCCGGGCGCACCTCCGTTGCGATTTCGAAAGGTTGGGTTCACGAGCCATGCCAAGTGCTCAGGAGCTACAACAGCAATTTGGTGAATATCGAGGCGCCATGCCCCGTCCATCAGATTTCGATCTCTTTTGGAAGGATCGCATGGCCGAGGCCGACGCCGTCGGGCTTGACTATGCGATCGAGGCGGCATCGGTCACCGATGCTGCGACCTGCCAGCTTTTCGATCTCTGGTATACCGGCATGTGTGGCGCTCGTCTGCACGCCAAGTACCTTAAACCTGTCTCGGACGAGCCCGTGCCATTGGTGCTTCAGTTCCATGGGTATCCGGGCGCAAGCCGCAGCTGGTTTGAGCAGGCGTCGTTTGCGGGTATGGGCATGGCGCTGATTGCTCTCGATTGCCCTGGCCAAGGAGGGCCCTCCGAGGACATTGGCGGATTTGAGGGCACAACGGTCGCGGGCCATATCGTCGCCGGTATCGACGGCGATCCGGCCAATCTCTACTACGTCCGCTTGCACCAAGATATTCGCATCCTGTGCCGCATCGTTCGCGAGCTCGAGGGCATCGATCTTGCCCGTGTGTTTGTGAACGGCGCGTCGCAGGGCGGCGGTTTGGGTATTGCGACCTGCGCGCTCAATAGCGATTTGGTTGACCGCGCGGCCATCCTCTATCCCTTCTTATCGGACTTCCGCCTGGTCTGGGATTTGGATGCCGACGACATTGCCTACGAGGGCCTGCGCTATTGGTCTCGCTGGTTTGACGAGGACTCGACTCGTATTGACGAAGCCTATGCCAAGCTGGCGTACTTCGATTCCAAGAACTTTGCCCCTATGGTCAAATGCCCCGTGCTGTTTGGCACGGGCACGGCCGATATCGTCTGTCCACCGGCGACGCAGTTTGCGGTCTACAACAACCTGACCTGTGAAAAGCGTCATGAGTTCTTTGAAGGCTTTGGCCACGAGGAGATTCAGGATTTTGACGATCTGATCATTCCGTTTTTCTGCAAGGGAGGGGAGGCTCATGTCTAAGTGCGAGAGCAATGTCAATGAGCTGATTGTCCCCGAGCTTGCGGGAATTGCTGGGACGGTTTCGTCAAGGCTATCTGATTTCCGGGGTTGGCGCGGCGATACTTCTGCGGATGTTTCCGAGTTAGAGACAGCCGCTTTGAACCCGCACGTTTGCGGGCTGACTGTTACGGCGATTGATTTTGCCAATCCGTTCGCGCGCTACTCCGAGGTTTCCTTTGAACTCGGTGGGGATGTCGTCCACGGTCGTTTGATCGAGCCTTATGGTCGTGCCCGGGCATCCGAGCTTGTGCCACTATGCCTGATGTTCCATGACATCGACCGACCCGTGCGGGGATGGCATCACATGACGAGGTTTGCCGCCATGGGATATGCCGTGCTTGCGCTGGACGATGAAATGATTGGATCTAGCGATCTGCAGCAGGGGATTACCTCGCCTGCTTTTGTCGAGCGCGTCCGTTGGGGCTGCGCGTTGGCGAAGGTCGCGCGCAATCTTGATGGCATGGATCCCGACCGCATTTTTGCATGGGGTGAGGGTCTTGGCGGCGGTGTCGCGCTGGCGGTGTCTGCTCTGGACGAGCAGGCTCTTGTCTGCACGGCGGTCGCCAATCCAATTCCCGGCGGTCTCGAGGCGCTGTCGTCTCGGGTGCGCGGATCGGTGCTCATGGGCACATCGCTTATGGATACCGTGAGCGATCCCAAGGGTCAGTTTGCTGTATTCAACGGCCTTGAGTGTGACCGAAGGCATATCATCTATGCCAAATACGCTCATGAGCGCATCAATGCGTTCGAAAACGAAGTCGTCGACTTCTTTAACCAAACGTTCTACCCGTGTTCTTTGGCCTAGGCGGCCTGGACACTGCCAACAAGAGTGGATGGCATAGGGCCGTCCGCCAGACAACTAAGGAGATTCTTGTGGCAACTCAGAAATTCACCGGCGTTATTCCTCCCGTCGTTGTTCCCGATACCGAAGACCACCAGCTCGACGTTGCCTCCTTTGAGCGCAGCATCAACCGCATGATCGACGCCGGCGTCGATGGCCTGTTCTTCTTGGGCTCTTCGGGTGAGGTCGTCTTCTCCACCGACGAGCGCCGTCGCCAGATTATCGCCGAGGCCGTGCGCATCGTCGATCACCGCGTGCCTGTTCTGGTCGGCATCATCGATACCGAGACCGAGCGCATGATCGAGCACGGCAAGGTTGCCCAGGAGCTGGGCGCCGATGCCCTCGTCGCCACCTGCCCGTTCTATGCCCTGCAGGGCATGACCGAGGTCGAGGAGCACTTCCGCATCCTGCACGAGGAGCTCGACCTGCCCATCTTTGCCTATGACATCCCCGTGTGCGTCCACACCAAGCTCCCCTGGAAGCTCCTTGCCAAGCTCGGCGCCGAGGGCGTCCTGGCTGGCGTCAAGGATTCCTCGGGCGATGACATCTCGTTCCGCTATCTCGTTCAGGAGAACGAGAAGAACGGCCATCCGATGAGCATCCTCACCGGTCACGAGGTCGTTGTCGACGGCGCTTACCTCGGTGGCGCCGACGGTTCCGTCCCGGGTCTCGCTAACGTTGAGCCCGAGGGCTACGTGCGTCAGTGGAAGGCCGCTCAGGCTGGTGACTGGGCTACCGTCAAGGCCGAGCAGGATCGCCTCAATGAGATTTCGCACATCTGGGATGTCACCTCGGGCGTTCAGGGCTATGCCGGTGGCGTCGGCGCCTTCAAGACCGCTATGAATCTCATGGGTATCTTCGACAGCCCGACCATGCCGCGCCCGGTGAAGGCCATGACCGGCGAGAACGTCGAGGCGATTCGCAAGGTCCTCCAGGACAACGGTCTCCTTTAAAGCTTTCCCAGGCACCCGACCTCGCCGTTCAACCGTGTGACCATGACCCATTAGGTCGATGGCCACACGGTTTCTCGGCGATCTCGGGCACCTGGAAAACCTTTACCGCGCTGTGACGGCTAGCCTGACGGCGCATTTCCTGTAGTTGTTTTTATCTCCTAAGGAGAGCGACATGGAGAACAAGTACGTTTGCTCCGTCGATATCGGCGGCACCAAAATTGCGACTGCCATTATGGAGTATCCGGCTGACGGTAGTGTGCCCCATCCCGTATTTGAGGCTGAGGTTCCCACCGAGGCCCAAGAGGGCGGCGAGTCCGTCTTCCAGCGTATCGAGGCGTCCATCAAGGCCGCTCTCGAGGCGAATCCCGATGTCGAGGTCCTCGGTGTCGGTATTGGTGCCGCAGGCGTCGTCGATCCCAAGACGGGCGCCATCGCGTATGCCAATGAGATCATGCCCGGCTGGTCCGGCGTTCAGTTGGGGCCGCGTCTGCGCGAGGACCTTGGTCTTCCCGTTGCCGTTGTGGGCGACGTGCAGGCTCATGCTCTGGGCGAGGCCCACTGGGGCGTCGGCAAGGGCAAGTTCTCCGTCTTGTGCCTGGGCATCGGAACGGGTATCGGCGGCGCATATGTCGAGAACGGCCGCGTGATGCAGGGCTTCCATGGTGCTGCCGGCCATATGGGCCACATCGAGTGCTCGGCTGCCGCTGGCATTCCCTGCGCCTGCGGGCGTTCCGGCCATCTTGAGTCGGTTGCTTCCGGAACTTCGATCGGGCGCATGTACGATGAGCGCTTTGGCCGCGTCGACCCCAGCCGTCCTTCGGTCGGTCGCGACGTGAACGACCTGTGCCGCGCAGGCGACGCAAAGGCGACCGAGGTCATCCATGACGCTGGCTTTGCGCTGGGTGCCAGCTTGGGCTCGCTTGCTAACATCCTGGACCCTGAGGTCATCGTGCTTTCGGGCGGCGTGATTCACCAAGGTCCCGATTGGCGTTCACAGACGTGGAAGGATTCGGTGCACGAGGGCTATGCCAGCCAGGCACTCGACCCGCTTCAGGACACGCCGATTCTCATCGGCTCTCTGGAGGGCGATGCGCCGCTTATCGGTGCCGCTGAGCATCTTCTTGCTTCGTTAAAGTAAACGTATTTGCTGTAGGAGCCTCCCGAGACAACACGCCTCGGGAGGCTGTTCTGAGAAAGGTTGCAGCTTTATGACCGTCGATCCTTTGATTCAATCCCTGAAGGGTAAGCTCGTCGTGAGCGTTCAGGCGTATATGGGCGAGCCGCTTCGTACGCCCGAGACTATGGCTCAAATGTCTCGTGCTTGCGAACTCGGCGGCGCCGCCGCCATTCGCTGCCAAGGTCTTGCCGACATTGCCGCCATTAAGGGTCGCTGTGAGGTTCCTGTTATCGGTCTGTGGAAGGATGGACACGAGGGCGTTTACATCACGCCGACGCTGCGTCACGCTCGCGCCTGCGTTGCTGCCGGTGCCGACATCGTGGCGATTGACGCCACCGATCGTCCGCGCCCCGATGGCAAGTCGCTCGAGGACACTTTCCGTCCGCTGCACGAGGAGGGCGTACTTCTGATGGCGGACTGCGCCACTATCGAGGATATTCGTCGCGCGGTCGATATGGGCTTCGATCTGGTGTCCACCACGCTCTCTCACGGTGTCGCAGCCATCGACTGCACTATGGCCGATGGCCCCGACCTGCCGCTCCTGCGTCAGGCGACCGAGGAATTCCCCGGCCTTCCCATCATTTGCGAGGGTCGCGTACATACGCCCGAAGAGGCTCGCGCTGCAATCGACGCCGGCGCGTGGGCCGTTGTCGTCGGCACCGCTATTACGCACCCCACGAGTATTACAAGTTGGTTCAAGGCTGCGCTTGAGGCGTAAGACGGGCCTCGTATCCGCTTGGGGCGGTATACTCAATAAAGGCAATTGATCGCGCGGGATCCGCTGGCCGGGTCTCGCGCTTATTTTAGGAGGCACACATGCAAAAGGGAGATGCCATGGATGCGGCGGAGCGCTCGGAGCGTATCCCCGATATCGTTATCATCACCGGAATGTCCGGCTCGGGCCGAACGCAAGCCATGCATGTGTTTGAGGACATGGGCTATTTTTGTATCGATAACCTGCCCCCGCGCCTGATTGCCCAGCTTGCAGAGCTCGTTGGCATCAATACGGGCGTGGGCAGGCACCTTGCCGTCACCTGCGATCTTCGTAGCCAGGGCTTGTTCGATGAACTGCTCGATGCTGTTGCCGCACTGGAAGAGCGTGAGATGAGCTGTGACATCGTGTTTCTCGAGGCGTCTGACGAGGTGCTGATTCGCCGGTATAGCGAAAACCGTCGCCGCCATCCCATTGCAAAGCCGGGGGAGACCACAGCCGACGCTATTCAGCGTGAACGTCTGCAGCTGCAGGGCGTTCGCGATCGAGCCGATATGATTATCGACACGAGTCGCTTGCGCACTTCTGCTTTGCGCAACAAGCTGCGCATGGCTTTTTCCGAGTTGTCCGACCAGCAACTTATGGATGTCCACGTGTTCTCGTTTGGTTTTAAGCATGGCATGCCCGTCGAGGCGGACATCATGATTGATGTTCGCTTCTTACCCAATCCTTTTTACGATCCCGAGATGCGCACCATGACCGGCCTCGATAAGAAGGTCTCCGATTTTGTCTTGGACCACCCCAAGACCCAGGAGTTCTGGAAGGCCTGGACCCAGCTGCTCGATACGGTCATGCCAGGTTATATCGCAGAGGGTAAGCCGCAGCTTTCCATTGCCATCGGCTGCACAGGCGGGCAGCACCGTAGCGTCGCCATTGCCGAGGCCACGGCTCGCTACCTGGAGGGTGCTCAGTATCATGTGAGCATCTCCCACCGCGACCTGTCGCGTGCCAACACGAAGGCATAGGTCTGCATGTCGTTTACCGCTGAGGTGCGCGACGAGCTTGCGCGCTGCGAACCCGAATGTGAATACTGCGACTTGTCGACGCTTGCTGCGCTAACGCGTGTGAGCGGCACGCTTTCGTTGGCGGGCTCGGGACCTGTCTCTTATACACATCTCCG
>UROM01000030.1 GCA_900549455.1 uncultured Collinsella sp.
TCTACACTTATGCGATCGTCGGCAGCGTCAGATGTGTATAAGAGACAGGTCTGCAAGCGCGCCTGAACCTTCTTGAGTCCCACCGTGGCGTCGATAGCCTCGTCCACATTCATGTCCATGAGCTGCGGCAACGTAAGCAAGCTCCCGTCCTTGCCCTCACGATGGATACGCGAAGCCGTGTCCGCATAACGCGAACCGCGACATGCCGGGCAGACGATCTCGACGTCGGGCAAAAACTGCACATCGAGCGATATCGAGCCCGTGCCATCGCACGTAGGGCAGCGCAAGGCGCCGGTGTTGTAGCTAAAGGCACCCGCCTTGTAGCCGGCTGCCTTGGCCTCGGGCGTGCGAGCGAAGGCACGACGCAGCTCGTCATGGATGTCGGCATAGGTTGCGACCGTCGAGCGCACGTTGGCGCCGATGGGCGTGGCGTCAATCAGGTTTGCGCGGGCAATACCCTCGGCATCGACCCAACGCACGTGTCTTGGCAGACGCTCGCCAGCTGCCTGTGCCTTAAGTGCCGGGATGAGTGTCTCGAGCACCAACGTCGTCTTGCCCGAGCCCGAAACGCCCGTCACCGCGACGAGACGGCCGCGCGGGATATCGACTTCGAGCGGTTTTACGGTATGAATGGCATCGGTTGCCATGCGGATATGTCCCTGGTCGAACATTTCCTCGTCAGTCACCTGCGGACGCATGCGCTTGGACTCTGCGCGCAAAAACGGGGCGATGCGGCTGCCCCGCGATTGTTCGACCTCGTCCACCGTACCTGCAGCGATCACGTTACCGCCACCTGCTCCGGCAACGGGGCCCATCTCGACCAGATAGTCAGCTTCCGCCAGTACGCGCGTATCGTGGTCGACAACAACCACGGTGTTGCCGTCGCCTACCAGGTCGCGCATCACGCCAACCAGGCCGTCGACATTTGCCGGATGCAAGCCGATCGAGGGCTCGTCCAGCACATAAAGCACGCCCGTCGATCGATTGCGTACCACGCGGGCGAGCTGCACACGCTGGCGCTCACCCGTGGAGAGCGTGGCACCGGCGCGGTCGAGTGAAAGGTAATCGAGACCCAGGTCGACCAGACGACGAGCCGTGCTCAAAAACGAATCGCAGATATCCGTCGCCATGGGCTGCATCTCGGCCGGCAAGGATGCGGGCACCCCGCGCACCCACTCAATCGCCTCGCCCAGCGTCATGGCCGCGGCCTGCGCCAGATTGATACCGCGCACCTGGGGCTGGCGCGCGGCCTCGGAGAGACGCGTGCCGCCACAGTCACGGCATGGCCCCTCGCGCAAAAAGCGTGCAACGCGTTTGAGGCCCTTATCGTCCTTAACCTTGGCAAGCGCATTCTCAACGGTATAGACGGCGTTGTAATAGGTAAAGTCGAGCGGCGTGGCGCCCTCGCTGTTTTTGGGAACGTAGAGAATGTGCTTTTTAACCGCCGGACCATGGAACACGATGTCGCGCTCTAGAGGCGTGAGCTGGTTAAACGGCACGTCGGTGCGCACGCCCATCTCACCGGCAACTTGCTTCATCAGGTCCCACATGAGCGTGCCCCAAGGAAGCACCGCGCCTTCGTTGATGGTCTTGGACTCATCGGGCACCAGACTCGCCTCGTCCACCTCGCGCATGACACCGGTGCCGCCGCAGGTAGGGCACGCACCACCACTATTGAAAGCCAAATCCTCGGCGCTCGGCGCGTAGAACTCGCGACCACATGCGGAGCACGTGAGCGACAGGCCAGCGGCAACGTTAAGGCTCGGCTCCACGCGCGCCCCGCAGTGCGGGCACACGTGATGGGCGCAACGGCTAAAGAGCAGACGCAGGCTATTGTTGAGCTCGGTCATGGTGCCAAAGGTCGAGCGCACACCTGGCACGCTGGGGCGTTGATGCAACGCGAGCGCCGCCGGCACATGCAGTACCTCGTCTACCTGGGCATGCTCAGCCTGCGTCAGGCGACGACGAGTATAGGTGCTGAGCGCCTCCAGGTAACGACGCGAGCCCTCGGCATAGAGGACGCCCAACGCCAGCGAACTCTTGCCCGAGCCCGACACGCCGGCAATACCCACGAGCTTTCCCAGCGGGATATCGATATCGATGTCCTTGAGGTTGTGGACACGCGCGCCACGCACCTCGATAGCCTGCGGGCTCATCTTCTGTTCCGTCACCTTTATCACCCTACTCGTGCCATAAAATGCGGTCGCGGATATACTCGCCCAGCATGGGCACGGTAAACCGGACGAGGCCGTATCCGGCAGCCTCGATGACGCGCTCGCGAATCAGGCTTGCGCGATATTTACTCGCCCAGCTCTGGGTACGATCACAGCGCTCAATGATATCCGCCATGCGCGTCGGTTTACCCTCATCAGCAGCCATAGCCTCGATAAAGAGGCGTTGCGGACTGCGCAGCCCGTAATACAGAGGTGCGTCAACCGCTTCGTAGAACTCGGAGACGGCATCCGCATGGCCACCCTCGACATCGCACCTTTCGATGACCCGCGAACCACGCCGGACAGCAGACCGCCACATGTAATATCCCACCAGCTGAACCATATAGGGATGCCCCATACTCTTGTGTGCCGCAAGGTCCGCCGTCTCCGCGTCAACGTAAAGACCAGCGTCTTTGACCGTCTGGATATACGAATCGCGCACCTTGGGCAAAGATATCGCCCCCAGCGTACGCTGCTGGGCACGCCGCAAAAACGTCACGCTCGGCTCTTCAAGCAAGTCATCAACCATACTGGGCAAGCCGGCAAAAACCAGCGCAAGACCGCGCTGGTCGCTATCGGGCAATCCCGTGGCATCCTGGTCTCCGAGCACCTGCTGATAGAGAACGGCAAGAGCCGCCAGTTCCTCGATAGACGCCGATTGCACCTCGTCGATCGCAAACAGTATGCCCTTGCCTGGACCGAGCTTCTTGAGGCGCTCGTTGACCAGCCCTCGCAACGTCTCGCCCTTTGCTCGCGCCGCCTCAACCGACATCCGGTCAAACGACGGACCGAACTCCATTGACGTCACAACGGGTTTATTCGAGCGAAGCGCGTCGGCCAAGCGATCGCATAAGCCAAGCGAAGCGGAATCGGAGACAACCGCCCATCCGCGCTCATTGGCTAGACGTTGCAGCTCCCGCAGGAGAACTGTCTTGCCGCAGCCGCGGTTTCCCGTAATGAGCATGAGCCTGCCCGGCGCTCCAGCGCCGTTGTCGAGCCCTTCCTCAAAATCTTCGATAACCGACTCTCGGCCGATGAGTACCGGGGGCCGTTTGCCAGCCGTGGGCTTAAAGGGATTTGGATTCATGTCGGCCTCCTCGGATTGGCAAACCCTGGTAATAGTTATACCAACTTATACCGAGTTATACCAATAGCATATGACAAAGGAGCTGTCCCTTTGTCACATGTGGCCGAAAAACTCGGCGCCTGCTGCTCGCCAGGGGCGGAAGGTGGCGGGATCGACCTTTACGTGCGCCGCGGCGGGTACGTCGTACCATTTGACCGTGTAACCGGCGCCGTGAGAGCAAAAGACCGAGTCGGGCGTGTTGGGCAGATCGGCCTCGGGCTCATAGGCGGCCGTCTCGATTACGCGCTCGGCATCATGGCAAGCCGAATAGCCGGCAAACTCTAGGTACAGATGCCCGCGACCGCTTGTGTAGGCAGCCACCTCCAGCGCGTAATCCTGCACCTCGGATGCCGGTACGCGACCCACAAGCTTCGCCCGGTCTCCCGCCATCGTCGGCGGCTCGTACTCGGCACCCATGCGCGTGGCATCTGAAAGCGCCCGGCCCACGCACTCCCCCGGCACCTCGAGCTCAAAGCGATACCACGGCTCCAGCAGCACCGCCGCGCCGGCCTCACGCGCCTGCATCAAACCCTGGCGAATCGCGCGGTACGTGGCCTGGCGAAAGTCACCGCCCTCGGTGTGTTTGGCATGCGCACGGCCACCTGTGAGCGTAATGCGTACATCGGTGATGGGCGAGCCGGTCAGCACGCCCAGGTGATCGCGCTCCATGGCGTTAGTGAGTGCCAGACGCTGCCAGTTAAGATCGAGCTCGTCGGTCGAGGTCACGGTGCCAAACTGCACGCCCGAACCCGCTGGCAACGGCTCCAGGCTCAGATGCACCTCGGCATAATGGCGCAGTGGCTCAAAGTGCCCCACGCCCTCGACCGGCTGCGAAATAGTCTCCTTATAGAGAATGCCGCCAGACTCAAACGCAATCGAAAGGCCAAAGCGATCGACCAACACCCGCTGCACGACCTCGAGTTGCACGGCACCCATCAACTGCAAATGAATCTGCTCCAGATGCGTATTCCAGCTTACGCCGAGCATGGGATCTTCGTCCGCCAGCTCAGTCAGTGCTTTGAACACCGCATGGACATCGTGTTCGCCCGGAAGCACCGTATAGGTGAGAACCGGCGCAATGACAGGCGCATCGCCCGCGGGCTCCGCGCCCAGGGCGTCCCCTGGGCGAACGTGCGCAAGACCCGTCACGGCGCAAATACCGCCAGCAGCAACTTCTTGGGCAAGTTCATACTTCTCGCCGTTATAGATGCGTACCTGATCGACCTTCTGTTCCCACGCCTCGGCACTGGAACGCCCGCTGATCATCTGTTTTGCGCGCAGCGTGCCGCCGGTCACTTTAACCCAAGCCAAGCGCTCGCCACGATCCCCGCAGCTGACACGATAGACGCGCGCGGCAAACTCCGGGAGCCACACCTGCTCACGCATCAGCGCGCATATGCCATCCAGCAGCTCGTCAACGCCTTGGTCCTTGAGCGCCGAGCCGGCAAAGCAGGGAAAGAGCTTGCGCTCGGCAACCATGCGCGACAGCGTTGCGACAGAAAGCTCACCCGCTTCAAGAAACTCCTCGAGTGCCGCTTCGTCCAACGCAGCAGCGTCCTCCTGAACGGCGCCGCCCGCCAGCAGTTCGTTGGCATCCAGGCAGCCCTCGGAAAGACGCTGCCCGAGTTGTGCCAGCAAAACATCGCGGCCAGGATTCTCCAAATCGATCTTGTTGATGAAGATGAACGTCGGGATGTCATAGCGTGCAAGCAGGCGCCACAGGGTTTCAGTGTGCCCCTGCACGCCATCATTGGCGCCCACCACCAGAATCGCGTAGTCCAGGGCACGCAGTGTGCGCTCCGCCTCGGCAGAAAAATCGACATGCCCCGGTGCATCCACGAGCATGACGTGGGTATCACCGTGGTCGAACACGGCCTGCGACGAGAAAATCGTGATGCCACGCTCGCGCTCGATCGCGTCAGTGTCCAGATGCGATTCGCCATCGTCCACGCGGCCGCGCTTGCGAATGCGACCCGCGTTAAACAGCATGGCCTCGGCCAACGTGGTCTTGCCGGCATCGACATGCGCCAAGATTCCAACGACCGCTTGCTTCGACATGGCCCTCCTCTTATTACAAGCCCATCGCACGCGGCAACGGGCGTTCACGCTCCACACTGGATGATACAATTTACGGGCCGGCGGGCGAAGCGGGCCCTATCCCCCGACCGAGCTCATCGCCCCGCGTTGCCGCGCGGCGATTTTCGTAGGTTCGCGCCTTACGAAAGCCGGCTTGCAAATCAGCGCAGCGAACGAAAATGGCCCCGCCCGGGCCATTTTCGTTCGTGCGAATTGTTGACACGTGCCCCTACTCTTACGCCTCGCGCAGCCAGTCAAACGCAACACGCGGCGTGCCGTCCGACACATGCACGACGCCGGCACGCTTAAACCCGGCCTTGAGGCTCGCACCCTGCATGGGCAGGTTGTCCTGATGCGTGTCGATGCGCAGGTGATCGGCACGCTCCTTGGCAAAGGCAAACATCGCAGCCGCGATACCGTGCACGGTGCCATCGGATGCCACACGGTGCAGCACGGCGTACGGAGCGTCGCTACGCCATTGACCGTCCTCAATTACGTCATAGCACT
This sequence comes from uncultured Collinsella sp., assembly GCA_900549455.1. Lineage (GTDB taxonomy): Bacteria > Actinomycetota > Coriobacteriia > Coriobacteriales > Coriobacteriaceae > Collinsella. The sequence continues at coordinate 5,923 of UROM01000030.1, forward strand.
CGTCCGGGCCCGGTAAAAAGGCAAACGTCGCCACCACGCGACGGTCGACTTCACACACATAGCTGCCACCAGCGGCGATATCGGCAGCCAGTTGCTCGGCAGAAGGCGTGCCCTCGGGCCACTGCGTGGCGTTGCCATGCGCGCGCATAAAGGCGCGGGCCGCGTCATAGACAGCCATGACGGCGGGAATGTCGGTATCGAGGGTTTTTCTGATCATCACGCGGCGACCTCACGTTTATTGGTATCACTTTGATTGAGCAATGATACCAACGTTTTGAGAAGGGCGCGAAGCAGATGGGTAGCAAAAAGCGAGCCGCCTGGTCAAAAGCCAAAAGCGAGTTTTTGGGCGCTGCCACGGGCGGCGATATGAACGACCTGTTTGCACGCGAAGACGAGCGCCGCGACGCACTAGACGCCGAGCGCGATGAAGCCTGGCGCTACAAGTCGTGCGAGCGCAAAAACCGTTACGACACGCGCGCCGAGGCCGAGGCAGTTATGGCCGACTGCGAAAACCGCGGACGGCGCGGTTTGGCCTGCTACAAATGCGAATACTGCGGTGGATGGCACCTGACGTCGCACCCTTGGAAATAGGCGCCGCATCGGCACGGCACTGACGGAGTGCCAGCCATCGCACGCAAACTACGGGCGCGGCGGCACCAAAACATCGTAGCGAACGGCCTTGCCCGCGAGCTGATAGCTCGGCTTAACGCCGGCAAGCAGTGGCCCCTTCACCGGTCGCTTGATAACGACCTTGCGCGGGTGCACCGCAAGCGCAGCTTCGACCAGCGTTTCCTCATCGGTACACGGCTGTTCCAAATGGTGCAAGAGCTGGAACTTCTTTTTGACCGCCGCGCTCTTGGTGCGCTCGGGAAACATGGGGTCCAGATACACCACGTCGGGAGCGGCGAGCTCGCCCCGCCCGATCAGCTCAGCTGTATGGCGAAGGCCGACAATGCTGTCCTCGCCCGCATGTAAGCGCATGCGCGCCACGGCTGTCGCAAGCGCCGGATCATCTGCCGCGCGATCCAAAGCATCCTTGAGGAGCGCCGCGATCACGCAATCCTGTTCATACAGATCGACGGTAAAGCCCGCGGCCGCCAGTAGCAGCGAATCCTCGCCAAAGCCTGCCGTAGCGTCAATCGCCCATGGGCGCTCGATGCCTTTTACGCGCGCAGCCTTTACCAGCAGTTCTTGCTGCAGACGGCCCTGCTTGAGTCGTGGAAGCATGCGGGTAAAATCGGCACGCAGCTCCATCGTGCCGTCGGTGAGCGTAAGACCCTCGGACTTCCCGATCAGCTCAAGCCCCGCGGCCCGAGCAACAGAAAAGGGATCGACGACGCCCATGGGCACTCCTTAGCAAGCAAAGCGAATACGTGAGCGCCGTTTGTGTCGGCACCCAACCGTTCGCTATTGTCCCACATGCGACATGGTCCACAGCATCGCAATGCAAAGCACCGCCATCAATCCCGTGCACACGGCAGCGATCACAGAATCACCCATGCGCCTTCCCAACGACCGCGGCTCACGCACTTGCCCTGCTCCGTACATCATGACTCCTCCTTGAGACCAGCTCCTTGTTACGGCCTCATCATCGCAGCGCCGCACATGGGCTGCCATCGATTTGGCTTACGTCCAGCTTTCCTTTTTGAAAGGTTGGACCGTACAGGCAAGAGACGCTTTCAAACGCATGCATCGCCCCGTTGAACTACAATGTGCTTCACGATATGTGCCGCAACCTGGGTGCGACAGATTCTCCGCGCCCGCATCGAAAGGACCAGCTATGAGCGCCGCTCGTAAGACTCTCAAAATCCTTGCCCTCATCTATTTTGTTTTGGGCATCGTCAGCCTCGTCATTGGAATCGCCGGCACCGCGACCGGCAACCTCGATTCCACGTACGGGTCGAACGCCATACCCGCTGCGGTCGTGCTGGTCGCCAAGGGCCTCATCGATCTCGCCGCAGGCGTTGCGGGCATCAAGGGCGCCAACAAGCCTTCGCAGGTGGATGGCGCGTTTAAGCTCGGCATCGTCGCCGTAATCGCCACGCTCGTCCAGGCCGCGCTCACGCTTCCCGCGCTCGGCGGCAGCTCCGTCAATATCGTCGCCTTTGTCATCGTGGTGTACGACCTGTTCTTTGTTCAGCAGGCACACGCCGTTAAGGCCGAGAACAAGGACCGCCTATAAGCGCTCGCTTCTCATAACCTCTGCAGCCAAGCAACTAAAAAGAGCCGATCGCGCATCTCCGCGGTCGGCCCTTTACGTTTGCCCAGATAAAACCTACCAAAATAAACCTGTCCCTTTTTGGCAGGTCAGTGGCGGTACTCGGCGATGATGAAGTCGATATCGGTTTGGAGCGTGTCCAGGTTTGCCAGGCGCTCTTTGTCGGCAGGGCGTGTGCGGTAGTAGTACGGCGTCATCTGGAACACTGCCTCGATGTCGGCCTGGGTCTGGAGCGTAATGTTCGCAGACACCCGCTGCGTTCCGACCAACTCGAGCTCGTTAGTCTTCGGCAGTTTCTCATCGTTAAGGTACGGTGTGTCGTAGAGCACTTCCTTGAGCCCAAAGAGATGACGGGCGCCCGGCACCACGGTGTAGAGTGAGCCCTCGGCCGCCAGCACGCGGGCAAACTCGCGCTCGTTAAAGGGAGCAAAGAGCTCGGTCACCATATCGAAGGCGCCATCGGCCACGGGGATATCCTTCATGTTGGCCACAAAATAGGTCGCATCGCCGCGCTTGGCGGCCAGGCGCACCATCTCTTTGCCCAGGTCAAAGCCGTAAGCATCCACGCCCGAAACCGCGCCCATGGCACTGGTGTAGTAGCCCTCGCCGCAGCAAATATCGAGCAACGTCATGGGACCGCTCGTAGACGCAGCACGCCCAGACACCTGCTTGCGCACCAGCTTGACCATCGCATCGCGCAACGGTGCGTAGTATCCACGGTTCAGAAAGCCACGACGGCTGCGTGCCTGCGACTTGGGATCGCCCATGGAGTCGCCGCTCTTGGACGAGCGCAGCAGATATAGATAGCCCTCGCGCGCACGGTCAAACCGGTGTCCGCCCGCGCACACAGCACCGCGTTCGTCATCCACCAGCGGCTCATGGCAAACGGGACACAACAACATGGCAACTCCTTAGCGCGGATTACACAACGCCCACCATTGTCGCACGCCTTCCCCACCTAGTCATTGGAGACGTTCTTGAATGACTAGTCGTTTTAGAACGTCCCCCATGACTAGTCGATTAGGAGTATCATCGTCTGCGCAAATAAGCACAAAAGAGCATGTTAGAGATTGAGAACGTATGGCTGACACCGCATCTAATCACATTGACATGACCACCGGATCGCTGTGGCGCAATGTTCCCCTGTTCGCCTTCCCCGTGGCCGCCACGAGCATCTTGGAGCAGCTGTCGAACCTCATCGCCACGGTCATCATCGGTAACTTCTCGGGCGACCAGGGAACCCTTGCCATGGCGGCGGTCGGCTCCAATGTTCCGCTTACCAGTCTTATGCTCAACCTGTTTATCGGCATGTCGCTTGGCTCAAATGTGGTCATCGCCAACGCTATCGGCCGCAACGATCAAAACATGGTCAAACGCGCCGTCCATACCTCAATTTTAATGGCGCTCGTGGGATTTGTCGTCATCGCACTGGGTGAGATCTTTGCCGAGCCCATGCTCGCCGCGCTCAACGTTCCCGCCGAAACCATGCCGCTCGCTTCGCTCTACCTACGCGTCTTTTTGCTCAGCATGCCCTCAATCTTGCTTTACAACTTTGAGGCCGCGATCTTCCGCTCCGTCGGCATCACCCGCATGCCGCTGCAGGCGCTTGCCGTGTCCACCGTCCTCAACATTGGCCTGGACCTCATCTTTGTCCCCGTACTCCACTGGGGCGTCGCGGGCGTCGCCATCGCCACCGCCATCGCCTACACCGTCAGCGCCGCAACGCTCTTTATCCGCCTGCTCAAGACCGACTCCGTCGTCCGCGTCACCCCACGCGACCTGGCTATCGACCCCGTCGCCCTCAAGCGCATCGTCAAGATCGGCCTGCCCGCCGGCATCCAAAGCGCTGTCTTTGCCGTCGCCAACATCATCATCCAGTCCGCCATCAACAGCCTGGGCACCGAGGTCATGGCGGCATCGAGCGCCGCTATGAGCTTGGAGTACGTATGCTACAACCTGCTCAACAGCTTTAGCCAGGCTTGCACCACCTTTGTGGGACAAAACCACGGTGCCCGCCAGATCGACCGCTGCACCAAAACGCTCAAGGTCTGCCTGGTCGAAGGCGGTATCGTTGCACTCACCACGATCATCGTTATTGTCGGCCTGGGGCGCGAGATCTTGTCGCTGTTTAACAGCGATCCCAACATCGTCTCGATCGGCTATATCCGCGTATGTTCGATCTTCCCGGCGTACGCCTTTAGCATGTTCTACGAAAACATGTCCGGCTACCTGCGCGGCTTTGGTATCTCGCTCACGCCCGCCCTCATCACCATGATCTGCGTCTGCGGCATCCGCTTCTATTGGGTGTTCTGCGTGTTCCCGCACTTCCGCACCTTTGCGAACATTATGATGGTCTACCCCATCAGCCTGGGCACCACGGCGTTCTTTATGGTCGTGGCGGTACTACTCTGCCACCCGGCACGCACCTATCGCGCCACCCAAGCCAAAGCGACAGCCCGCTAAACACCGCACTCAACGCCATGCCAGTCATTAATTGACAATATGTGAGCTCATATAGTCGATAAAGCGCCTCGTGGCGATGGGCATGGTGTCCCAGCTGCGCCAGGCCGCCACTACGTCGCGTGAGGGAGCATGCACGATGGGCCGCACACGAATATCGGCCCGCATGCCTTCCACAGTACGACGGTAGAGCATACTCACGCCTAGGCCCTCCTCCACCATCGCCATGATGGTGTAGTCGTCGGTGACCTCGCTCGTCACGTGCGGCGACAGGCCATGCGCCGCGAATGCATCGAGCACCAGGCTCTGTTCGCCCTCATCCAGCAGTACAAACGGCTCGGACGCCAGGTCGGCGAGTGTCACCTTTTCCTTTGCCGTCAGCGGATGCGCGGCCGGCAACAATGCCACCAACTCGTCGTGATAGACCACGCGCTTCTCGAGCCCAGCGGTAAATCCGCGTGCCGTAAAGCAAAAATCAACCACGCCATCGTGCACCCACTGGGCGTTGCGCGTGTAATCGCCCTGCTTGAGGGTAAAGCGTACGCCCGGGTGCAGGGCTCCAAAATCGCGGATCACGCGCGGCAATACGGTTCGACTCACGTTGGTAAACGTCGCGATGCGAATATCGGTCGACGAAAGTCCCAGCAGCTCCTGGCGCTTGCCCTCGAGCTCGGCCTCGGCGGTCACAATCTGGCGCAGGTACGGCAGATATTGTTTACCGTCGCGTGTAAGCGAAACGCCCTGCTTTCCGCGCTCGATAAGCGTGGTACCCAGCTCGCGCTCGAGCGCCTTGACGGCCTGGCTCACCGCACTTTGCGTATAGCCCAGCTCGTCCGCCGCACCCTTCAGGCTGCCGCAATCGACCGCCATACACACAATCTGATACCGCGATGCCATCGTGCCTCCCCATCGATGTAGCCGTAAAACGTTTTGCCAGGGCTTTTTCTTCCGACATTAGCATTTCTTAATCATACTGAAGATACATTCGCTTTACTACATCCAAATCTGGGAGCAGAATCCTTTTTACGAAACCGTTCTGTAACAAAAGGAGTCCCATGGATCGCAAAAAAGCAATCGCGCTCTCATTTTCCGTTCCCGTCGCATGGGGCTTTTCGTACCCCCTCATGAAGATCGGCATGGACAGCATGAACGCCACGAGCATCGTTGCGCTGCGCTGCATCATCGCCTTTGCGGCCTGCCTGCTGCTCTTTCACAAACGCACTTTCCGCATCAATCGCGACCTTATGGTTCGCGCCGCCATTATCGGTGCCATCATGGCAACCGAGCTCACCTGCATGTGTCTGGGTTCCAGCCTCACTTCTGCCTCCACCGCCGGCTTTTTACAGAGCCTGACGGTCGTGATCGTGCCGTTTGCCAACGCGGCCCTGCTGCGCCGCGTCCCCGAGCGCAAAGTGCTCATCGGCACGGCTATCGTCACCTGCGGCATGCTGCTGCTCTCGGGCGCCGACTTCACTAGCCTGAACCCGGGCGCGATCATCATGCTGCTCTCCGCCTTTGTCTACGCCGGACACATCATTGTCGCCAAGCGGTTTGTCGAAGAAGTCGATCCGCTGGCTCTGGGCGTTTGGCAGCTGGGCTTTGGCGGCCTGTTCTCGGGCATTGCCGCATGCGTCTTTGGCGGCTTCACGCTTCCCGGCACGCCCAGCGAAATCGTCGTTGTCGTCGCGCTCGCACTCATCTGCTCTGCCTACGGCTTTATCACCCAAACGCTCGTGCAGCCCCACGTGCCTGCCGAGACCACCGGCTTCGCTTTCTCGCTCGAGCCGGTCTGCTCCGCTGTCTTCTCGTTCTTCCTGGTCGGCGAGGTCCTGAGCCCCATCGCATTCTTTGGCGCCGCCCTCATCCTCACCGGCGTCATGGTGGCAACCGTCGAGCTTCCGCGCCTTCGCGCACATGGACAGGCTCGCATGGCAGGAGCGCCCGAGCAAGTCTCGTAGACCCCACTCTTCATACAGCCGTGGCATAAAGGCAACCGGTGCGCCTTTACAATAGATGCCAACAGAGCATCTGCCATAAAGGAGCCCCATGGACACCGTAACCCGCGACTTCAACATAGCAACTTGGTTGGGCAATGCGCCGCAGCCGGTACGTGACACTACGAACCAGCTGCTCGAGCGTATCGCCCTTTTGCGTGCCGAGCAGACTATCTACCCGGCACAAGACGACATCCTCAATGCCCTCGCCTACACGCCGGCCGACCAGGTCAAGGTTGTCATCTTGGGTCAAGACCCCTATCACGGACCCAACCAGGCCATGGGGCTGTCGTTCTCGGTCCCCGCGACGCAAACCAAGTTGCCGCCGAGCCTGCGCAACATCTATAAGGAGCTCAAAGCCGATCTGGGTTGCCCCATTCCTTCCACAGGAGATCTAACTCCATGGGCACAGCAGGGCGTCCTGCTTCTCAACACCACGCTCACCGTGCGCGAGCATGCCGCCAACTCGCACGCCAAACTGGGCTGGAGTACCCTGACCGACTACGTTATCGAACGCTGCTGCCAGCTGCCCCAACCGATAGTCTTTTTGGCATGGGGCCGCTTTGCCCAACAGATGGTCGAAGGCAAGCTCGCCGCGACCGGTGCGGGCAAGGCAACCGGCAAGTTCTGTCTGGCCTCCACACACCCTTCGCCGCTTTCGGCAAACCGTGCCACGGCAGAACTCCCTGCTTTTATGGGGTCGCGCCCCTTCTCCGCTGCCAATCGGCTACTCGAACAGCACGGCTCGACCCCCGTCAACTGGACTTGCCTCGGCTAAAAATCGATACATCAAAAACGCGCCCGACGGCTTTCCATCGGACGCGTTTCCTATTCGGGCCAAATAAATTGTGTGCGGCCGGCCTCGCCGCCATCGATTAGCAGACTCTGCCCGGTCATAAACCGGTTGGTCACGCCCACAAAGTAGATCCACTCGGCGATTTCTTGGGCGGTGGCCCAGCGCTTAAGCGGCGTGACCTCCATAATCTGGTTCCACAGGTGTTCGTCTTCCATCACGCAACGGTTGAGCGGCGTGATAACGCCGCCCGGGTCCACACTGTTGGCGATGGCCTGCGGCGCCAGGCGGTTTGCAAGGTTCTTGGTGTAGGCGATAACGCCGCCCTTGCTGGCAGCATAGGCGGGAAACTCCGATCCCGTATGCCCGCTCGCCGACCCCACATTGACCACGGATTTGATAGCCGGCGCCGGCTTGGCGGCAAGCCCCTCCCCCACAAAGGCGTAGCGCTCGGTCACGTTGATGGTGCCACACAGGTTGGCGGCGATGTCGTCAGCCGAATCCTGTGTACCGGCAACGTTCACGATTACCTGGGGTTCAAGGTCGCCTGGAAACGAGTCCGGCTCGCGGACATCAACGATCAGGTGGCGGTAGCGCTCGTGTTCGATCGCCGCCGGCAGCAGATCAAAGCCCACGACCTCGTGGCCCTCGTCCAAAAAGCGCTGCACGCACGCGGCTCCGATACCGCCCGAAGCGCCCGTGATCAAAACCCGCATACTTGCTCCTTAGGCGGTTGCGTGGCGCTCGAGGTACTCGGAGCCCACGTTCTCGCGCTCCCAGCCGCGCACGACCTTGTAGCCCACGGGGCTCAGGAAGACCTCGCACAGCAGCTCGGCGACAGCGCCGGTCAGCGAGCACATAAGGACCTGTACCCAGGTCCAACCAAAGAACGTGTGGCTTACCACAATGGCAAAGACCAGGTTGTCGATAAACTGGCCAACGCCCGTGGACACATAGGAGCGGAAGGCAAAGCTCGCAAAGTTATTCTTTTTGAGCATACGACCAAGCGACTGATTGAGTGTGGAGTTAACCACGGCAGAAACGAGCATTGCCAGCGAAGAGCCCAGCACCACGTACCAGGTGCCACCGATGGTGGCGTTAAGGGCAGTGTTGACCTCGATCATGCCGGTGTCGTAGTAGGCACCCCACATGCCGGGCGTGAGCGAGCATGCCCAAAAGCACAGGCTCACGGCCAGGTTGACCAGCAGCGCGAGGATAGAGATTTTGATGGATGCCTTAGCGCCAAAGCGCTTGCAGATCATGTCCTGGCACAAAAACGAGACCCAGCTCACCACAAAGCCGCAATCGAGTGCCAGATACGGCAGGCTGATGAGCTCTTTGTTGGCCAGCAGGTTCATCATGATGACACTCACGAAAAACAGCGAAACCGTTGCCGCGGGAATGCTCCGCAACAGGACCTTGTAGTCCTCCATGACCTTCTTGATCATTATGTACTCCTTTGGTTTTAGGTTTAACGAGCAGGATATCGGACCCGAACTGCTCGGACGCCCCGGTCTTGAGACGACGGTGGGTATGATAGCCGCTCACACGGCATCAGGCAAGCAAACGGCGCGGCAGCCCCGCAGGGCCACCACGCCAATGCGCTAAAACGCTACGTTGCCAAACTCCGACAGGATAAGGTCGGGATTGTGGTCGGTTGCCCAATCCACGTTCCACGGGCTCGTGAACAGCAGCAACTTGCCGCCGCGCATGTCCTCGACGCGCAGCGTGTCGCGCGTGAGCGAAAGGCCCGGGATATCGATGGTATCGGGGTCGTTCTGAATCCAGCGGATGTCCGTATAGGGCAGCGGCTGGCGACGAACCTCAACACGGTACTCGGCCTTGAGGCGACGCTCGAGCACCTCAAACTGCAGCACGCCGACCACGCCCACGATGACGCTCTCCATGCCGGCACCCAGCTCGCGGAAGATCTGGATGGCGCCCTCCTGGGCAAGCTCCTCCATGCCCTTGACGAACTGCTTGCGCTTGAGCGTGTCGACCTGCGTAATACGAGCGAACATCTCGGGGGCAAACGTCGGGATCTGCGGATACTGCACGTGGCGCTTGCCGGAGCACACAGTGTCGCCGATGCTAAAGATACCCGGATCGAACAGGCCCACGATATCGCCCGCGTACGCCTCGTCCACGATGGCGCGGTCGTCGGCCATCATCGACGTGCCCGTGGCAAGCTTGAGCTTGCGGTTGCCCTGCACGTGGAAGGCGTCCATGCCGCGCTCGAACTTGCCCGAGCAAATGCGCACAAAGGCGATGCGGTCGCGGTGGTTCTTGTCCATGTTGGCCTGGATCTTAAACACGAAGCCGCTAAAGTCGTCGCGGCAGGGATCGACCGGCTCGCTGGTGAGCGTATCGGTATAGGCGCGCGGCGTCGGGGCCAGACGCAGGAACTCCTTGAGGAAGGGCTCCACGCCAAAGTTGGTGAGCGCCGAGCCAAAGAACGCCGGGCTCAGCTTGCCGCAGGCCACGGCATCCAAGTCGAGCTCGTCGCCAGCGCCATCGAGCAGCTCGATGTCGTCCATCAGGTTCTTATGGTTTTCCTCGCCGATGAGCTCGTCCATGGAAGGATCGCCCAGCTCGGCCTCGACCTCGGCGACCTTCTTGGTGGCGTTGGCGTGACCGTCGCCCTCGAAGGCGATAACGCGACGGGTCTGACGATCGAACACGCCGCGGAAATTGCGGCCGCTGCCGATCGGCCAGTTCATAGGATACGTATTGATGCCCAGAACGTTCTCGATCTCTTCCATGAGCTCAAACGGATCGCGAGCCTCGTGGTCGAGCTTGTTCACAAAGGTGAAGATGGGAATGTGGCGCAGCGTACAGACTTTAAAGAGCTTTTTGGTCTGGGCCTCGACGCCCTTGGCGCCGTCGATGACCATGACCGCGGCGTCGGCGGCCATAAGGGTACGGTAGGTATCCCTGTCTCTTATACACATCTCCGAGCCC
>UROM01000031.1 GCA_900549455.1 uncultured Collinsella sp.
ACGAGATGCTCAGGAGTCTCGTGGGCTCGGAGATGTGTATAAGAGACAGCTCATGCAGAGGGTGAGAATCGCAAAGGCCTTCTTTTTCATGGTCGTGTCCTCCTCGATCTGTAACCGCTCATGGATTACCTGCCTTTACTGTACGCGCGAGCGGCTCGTTCGGGTGGGCCATGTGTCCCATTCTGAGGGCCGGATTTGCGCCGTTAAGTGGCAATGTTTTGCTGAACAAAAAGAGGGGAGGGCCGATGCTGTCGGCCCTCCCCGGGGTTGGGTGCCCGCTCATTTAATGGGGTGCGTGCGGGCGTGCGCGAGCCCCTGCTACTTGATCTCGATACTCGAAATCTCGACGCCGCGGGCCTCGCTCACGGCCGCCTTCATGTCATCGGGGAACTCGATGGAGTTGAGGAGCGCCTCAGCTTCTTTCTCGTGAAGGTCGACGTTCCTAATCATGATGTAGATGCTTCCCGTGTCGACGTCGGTAAAGAGGTAGGTATAAGTACCGCCATTGTCCTTGCACGTTCCTGTGAGCCATGTCCTGCCGTTGTATTCGACGGGGTCGCCGTCTTCCCACTGGAACGTGCCGGTGTGCCTTTCGGCCTGCTCGGCAAAGGATTCTTCGGCCGTCATTTTTTCTTGCCAAACGGGGATGAAGCGGTCGACCGTGGTGTTCTCGTTCTCGGGGAAGGTGAGTTGGACCCTGTCGGCGTTCTTGCCGGCGGAGTCGCTTACGCCAACGCCCTCGGGCATCTCGACCTTAAACCAGATAAAGTCAGTCTTCTTAGCGACGGGAGCCTTTTCCTTGCTCTCGTCTTTGGCGGCGCTGCCGCCCCCGCCCGATGCGCCCCCGCCGCAGCCGACAAGGGCAAACGCGGCAAAGAGGGCGATGCAAAGGGAAAGGATCGATAGGGTCTTTTTCTTCATGGTAGCGTCCTCCTTGTCTTTTGGTGACATCATGGCGCCGCGGGGTGTTGGAGCCGTTGGTGTATGTTGCTATTCCCAAGCGTGGCGGATGTCGTTGCGTGTGGTGCGCGATACCTCCGTTCTTAGTTTTCGGCCGTTGAGCGGCCGTGTCCCAGCGGGCTCCTTACTTATAGATATGCCCCAGTTTGTGCTGTCGGGGAGTCTCGAAACATGGGCCATGTGTCCCATGTTTGGTGCGGTGGGGCGGAGCGTGGCCGGGGGCTGCGGATCTTGACGACGGACGAATCTGGTTGGTCATCGTGGGCGCCTCGCCACAGCTTTTTGTGCAAAAAGGGGTCCGCACCTTTTTGCGGTGCGGGCCCCTTTGCGTTGCAACAAGTTGCTACGGCGTGTTTCGAAGTTGAAATTACTTGCGAACCTTAGACACGACAGCGCTGGCGACAAAGCAGGCAATCGCCATAACACCCATTGCAGCGATGACGTTGAAAGTGGCGTCACCCGCCTTGGGCAGAGCCTGCTTGCTTGCCTTGGTCTTTTTTGCAGGCTTGTTGTCGGAAGGCTTGGGCGCGGGCTCGTCCTTCTTCCACTGGGCAAACAGCGTCACAGGAGCGGAAAGCGTAAACTTATTGCCCGCGGCATAGCTTGTGCCGGAGCCGTCCTTTGCGGTGTTCCAGCCCACGAAGGAGTAGCCCTTGCGCACTGGCTGCTCGGCCGTAACCTCGGCTTCGGTGACGCACTTAACGGTTGCGAATTCGGCAGCCTGCTCATCCTCGGAGCCGTTCAGGTCGTAGGAGAGATCGTAGGCATTCTCCACGAAATCAGGCTTGACGAAGCCGCAGTACTTGCACTTAGGGGTCCCCGTGCGAGTCCAAGTACCGGCATTGTCAGAGGCCCACTCGGTGTAAACGAAGGCAAAGGCCTGGTCGTGCTCGCCGTCGGTGTAGTCGTGGGTTTTCATCTCGCCTTTGAACGTCTCGCCTTTTTTGGACCACACGAGAGTGCCGTCAATCTTGACATCGGTACGGCCGGTGTTATTGCCCGACTTGCCACCAAAGCCAAAGAGCTGCGAGCAGGTGGTTCTGTCGCGCGCAGCCGTGACGGTATTATTGCCAGTAATGTTGAGGATGAACTTGTGGTCCCCCATAAGAGAGTCGTTGATATTCAACGCCTGTTTGTCTTTGTCGCCATTCGAGTTGAACGTGCAATTATTCACGTTAACGGTGATGTCCTGCGTGCTGGCTTCTCTGTAGACGTTGATGACCTTACCGGTTGCGTTAAAGGTGCAGGTGTCAAACGTCATGACCGGCGAGCTGTAGGTCCACAGGGAATAGTCTCCATCAGGGGCGTTGAACGTAGTGTTGTTGAACTCAGCGGAGGTGTAGCCCCAGTAGAACCTTGCCGTTAACGACACAATTGTCAACAACGGTCTTAGTGGAGTGGGCGAAGCCCAGGTAGTCGACACTGCCGGAACGCAGCGTCATGTTCTTGAACGTAACGGTGCCGGCGCCCTGCAACGAATAGTCGCTATTGTACTCGGTGCCATAGTATGCAGGGTTGGGAACCTCCGCACCGATGTTCCATGCGGTCTTGTCCGCGCCCAGACCCTCAAAGGTAAGGTCCTTGCCCTTGGTGTGACCCACGGAGCTCACGCCGTAGAGGGTGTAGTTGCCCTCACCGAGTTTAATGGTGTCGCCACTTTGCGCCTCGGCGGTGGCGGTAGTAAGGTCGGTGTAGCTTTTTTCAGGGAAGCGGGGATTGGTAATCGTGCCGGGGGCACCGTCTGCGAAAGCAGGCGACGCGAGGCCTATCATGACAAACGCAGCGGTAACAAACGCAGCGATCGCACGATACGCCGTTCTGGTTAACGACTTCATGCTGACACTCCTTTTATTCCGGTGGTATTAGCCAACATATATAGTTTAGATTCTGTAAAATTTTTTCCGAGCGTGTTAAAAATTAGATTACAGATAAAGTTAGAATCACACAGTAAAAACACAAGAATTTGTAAATTGTTGCAACTGTTTTTGCAACAAAATTGCGTCAGCGACAGCATTTTGGGCGGTTGAAACGCTCCCGCCTCTTGGGTTGATCGCTTGCGGACTGCGCGACGGTGCCGCTTTAGGTGGAATTTTCTATTGCCGGCAATCGAAAACGACGATAGCCGAGGCTCCTGACAGCCGCTTCCTTATGGGTTAGACTGGGCTTCGAAAAATCCGATGAATGGGACAACTGCCTCCTGGCATCGTTGCCCCATTTTTATTTTGGCGTGTTATGGCCTCGATTGCCGGCGCGCCAGATAGAGGTGTTCCGATGAGCCAAGAGATGATGGATAAGACCTGTCGCGGATTTGCCGAGGCGCTTGCCGCGCGCGAGCCGGTTCCCGGCGGCGGTAGTGCGAGTGCCTTTGTGGGCGCGCTGGGCGCCTCGCTTTGCGGGATGGTCGCGCGCTACGGGGCAACTAATCCCGCGCTTGCCGATCGCGCAGACGATTTGACGCGTGCATTTGCCCAGGCAGACGAGTTGGCGCAGGAACTTGTAGGTCTAGTTGCCGAGGATGTTCGTGCGTACGGCCAAGTGTCCGCTGCGTACGGTATTGCTCGTGATGACCCGGCTCGACCCGTGGCGATTCAGGACGCGTTGCGCGTGGCGGCCATGCCTCCGTACCGCATTATGGACGCTTGTGGGCGTGCGCTGGCGCTGCTCGAGGACATGGCAGACAAGGGCTCGCGCCAGCTGCTGTCCGACGTGGCATGCGGCGCCGTATTCTGCCGCGCTGCCATGCAGGGCGCAAGCCTGACGCTCTTTGCCAACACCACATCTATGAAAGACCGGGCGCGCGCCGAGGAGCTCGAGGCGGCGTGCGATGAGCTGCTGGATACATGGCTGCCGCGCGCCGATGCGCTGGCGCGCCGTGCTGCCGACGCTGCAAGGAAGAGGGGATAACCATGGCCGAGCTGTTGAAGGGCGCTCCCGTCGCCCGCGCTTTGACCGAGGAGCTCGCCGCTCGTTGCGTCGCCCTGCGCGAACAGGGCATCGTGCCGACGCTGGCCATCGTGCGCGTGGGCGAGCGCGAGGACGACCTGTCCTACGAGCGTGGCGCCCTCAAGCGCTGCGAGAAGGTTGGCATTGAGGCTCGCCGAGTTTTGCTTTCCGCCGATGTTTCGCAGGATGAGTTGCTGGCGGCTATCGAGGGCATTAATACCGATTCAGCTGTTCACGGCTGCCTGATGTTTCGCCCGCTGCCCGCTGGGCTTGATGAGGATGCGGTTGCCGCGGCACTCGATCCCGCCAAGGACGTCGACTCCATGACACCGGCCTCGCTGCTTACCACGCTTTCGGGTCGTGGCGAGGGCTTTGCTCCTTGCACGGCCGAGGCCGTGTTGGCGTTGCTGGACCATTACGGCGTTGAGCTGGATGGGGGCAAGGTCGCGGTCGTCGGTCGGTCGCTGGTGATTGGTCGTCCCGTTGCCGCCATGCTTACGGCGCGCAATGCCACCGTGACGACGTGCCATACGCATACGCACGACTTGGCAGCTGAGTGCAGTGCAGCTGATATTGTGGTTGCGGCCGTTGGACGCGCGCGCACGATTGGCGCGGATGCGGTTCGTGAGGGCCAGACGGTCATCGATGTTGGCATTAACTGGGACGAGGCCGCCGGCAAGCTGGTCGGCGATGTCGATTTTGATGCTGCGGAACCGATCGTTGGCGCAATTACTCCCGTGCCGGGCGGCGTGGGGGCTGTAACGACGGCGATTCTCGCCAAGCACGTGATCGAGGCGGCGGAGCGCGCATCGAAATAGGCGTTTTGGGCTGTTTGAGGGGTTAGCTATATACCACGCGGTCAAAAAATGCCAAATATGAGTACTGCTGCCAAGATTGTCACATATGTTTTATGACATTTGGGCTTCCTAGCGATATCCATTATCGTTAGGAAGCCCATTTTATTGAACATATGGGAAGTAACGTTGTATTGCTTTTTCACAAATGGGGATTTCCGGCACTCGTTACAAAGAAATTTGCTGCTACTAAATTGGTGACAGTACTCATATTTGGCATTTTTTGACCACAAGGGTTGCCAGCGCCGTGGTTTCGCCCTTTTTGCGCCGAAGCGATACACTGTTGCCGTTTGATTTCTTCGCTCAAGGAGGATGCGCATGCCGTGCACAACGATTTTGGTTGGTAAGAACGCGAGCTACGACGGGTCGACGCTTGTCGCCCGCAACGAGGACTCGTCCAACGGGGTGTTCGAGCCCAAGCGCATGCGAGTGGTGCATCCCGACGAGCAGCCGCGTGTCTACACGAGTGTTCTGAGCCACCTGACCGTTGAGCTGCCCGATAATCCCATGCGTTACACAAGCGTCCCCGACGTTGTCCCGGGCCATGGCATTTGGGCCGAGGCCGGCTTCAACGAGCTCAATGTTGGCATGTCCGCGACCGAGACGCTTACCACCAACGAGCGCGTCCGCGGCGCCGATCCGCTCGTGGACTACGTGCCCGCCAAGGGTAACGAGGGCGAGGACGGTTATGTGCCGGCGCAGCCCGGCGGTCTGGGCGAGGAGGACATGGTGACCCTGGTGCTGCCGTACGCCAAGTCCGCCCGCGACGGCGTGCGCATCCTGGGCGACCTGCTCGTGCGCTACGGCACCTACGAGAACAACGGCATCGCCTTTAGTGACGTGGACGAGATCTGGTGGCTCGAGACCATCGGCGGCCACCACTGGATCGCCAAGCGCGTGCCCGATGACGCCTATGTGACCATGCCTAACCAGCTGGGTATCGATAGCTTTGACCTGGATGACGCCGAGGGCGCTCAGGTCGACCACATGTGCTCCGCCGACCTGCGCTCCTGGATGGCCGAGTGGCATCTGGACCTGACGCTGGGTGTTAAGGGCGACGGTCCCGCCGCGGTCTTTAACCCGCGCGAGGCCTTTGGCTCGCACAGCGACAGCGACCACGTCTACAACACGCCGCGCGCCTGGTACATGCAGCGCTGCCTCAACCCCAGCGATGTGTGGGACGGTCCCGAGGCCGACTACACGCCCGAGAGCGACGACATCCCCTGGAGTCGCGTGCCCGAGCGCAAGGTGACCATCGAGGACATCAAGTACGTGCTTTCGAGCCACTACCAGGGCACGGAGTACGACTGCTACGGCAGCAAGGGCACGCCCGCCACGCGTGGTGCCTATCGTCCCATCGGCATCAACCGCAACAGCCAGCTTGCCGTGCTGCAGCTGCGCCCCTATGCGCAGCCGGCGTATCGCGCCGTGCAGTGGATGGCGTTTGGCTCCAACTCGTTTAACGCGCTCGTACCGCTGTACGCCGATGTCGAGACCATGCCCAAGTACTATGCCGACACGCAGGCTCGCGTGACGTCCGAGAATTTCTATTGGGCAAATCGCCTGATCGGTGCCTTGGCCGATGTTCGCTTCCATGAGTGCGGTCGCGCGGTCGAGGATTATCAGGAGAAGGTCGGCGGCATGGGCCACAAGCAGATTCACGACGTTGACGCTGTCGTAGCCGCACTGCCCGAGGCCGAGGTGCCTGCCGAGCTCGCCCGCGCCAACGAGGCCTTTGCCGAGCTCGTGCGCGTGGAGACCGAGGCCCTGTTGGGCAAGGTGCTCTACACTACGAGCTGTGCCATGAAGAATTCCTTTGCGATGAATGACAACGTAAGGTAAAGACAACCTTGCTATGAGCGAGCGGGACAAACGCCGTCAAAGGCTTTGCCCCGCTCGATTTCTATCCCGGCGACAAACGATTTTGTGTCGTTCGCCCAATCTTGGGTACAAGAAGGCCATTGTAGTTGTTCACGATTGGAGCCAACCATGGTTATGAAATTCGATCAGCTTGTTAACGGTGCCATCAACGTGGGCTTCGGCGCCGCTGCCGTTGCCGTCGAGGGCGGCAAGAAGGTTCTCGACGACCTCAATACCAAAGGCGAGCAGGTGCGCAAGGACGCCGGCACCCCCGATATCGCCCGCAGCGTATCCGACATGTTCGAGCAGGCCGGCGGCACCATCTCCGACCTCACCGAGCGCCTGGGCATGCAGGGCGAGACTGCGGCGCAGCGCGTGCTCGACGAGCTCATCCTGGCCCGCGTCCGCATTATGACCGCCCCCGAGCGTACGGCCTTTTTGGCCCATGTGCGCGACATCGTCGATTCGGTCGAGGACAACGTGACCTCGGTACCCGTCGAGTCCGTTGAGCCCGACGACGCAGAGGACACCGAAGAGGCCGAGTAGCAGCGCAGATGGCAGATTCCACTACCGATTACAACAATCAAGATCCCTTGGGTGACGAGGCAGCGGTTGTCGATGAGGTCGATGCCGCCGTCTCGGGCGCTCGCAAGAAGCCGCGCGCTGTCGATATGGCCCCCGAAGAGCCCGACGCGATGGCGCCGGACGAGGAATACCAGCTCACGCCGGCAGGTCGCCGCGAACGCATCGGTCAGATCGTTCGCCTGATCAAAAAGTACCGCGTGTGGGATAACCTTACGCCGGTGCGCCTGCGTCGCCTGCTCGAAGAACTCGGCCCCATGTTCGTCAAGATGGGGCAGATTCTGGCCAACCGCTCCGAGATCTTGCCGCAGCGTTTTTGCGACGAGCTCCGTCGCCTGCGCTCCGACGTAGAGCCGGTGCCATATGAGGTAGTGCTCCGCTGTCTGGAAGAGGAATACGGCCAGCGCTTGGGGCAGATGTTCGACGCGATCGACCCCAACCCGCTTGGAAGCGCGTCGCTCGCGCAGGTGCACCGCGCCCGTCTGGTGACAGGCGAGGACGTGGCCGTTAAGGTGCAGCGCCCCGGTGCGCAGCAGGTCATGGCGCAGGACATCGACATCATTCGCTCGGTGGTACGCATCGCCTCAAAGTTCGTCAACACCGATCAGTTTGTTGACCTGCACGGCGTGGTCGAAGAGCTGTGGACCTCGTTTCGCGAGGAGACCAACTTTTTGGCCGAGGCCAAAAACCTCAACGATTTCTATGACTTCCACAAAAGCGTGCATGGCGTGTCGTGTCCCAAATCCTACCTGGACCTTTGCACCGAGCACGTCGTGGTCATGGACTACATCGACGGCATCTCCATCGCCGATCCCAAGCGCCTGGTGGCCGAGGGCTATGACCTGGAAAAGATCGGCTCGGCGATCGTCGAGGACTATTCGACGCAGGTGCTCGACGACGGCTTTTTCCATGCCGACCCGCATGCGGGAAACATCATCCTCAAAGACGGCATTGTCTACTTTATTGACCTGGGCATGGTCGGGCGCATGTCGAGCCACGACCGCGGTATCGTCAAGGATATGATTTTCGCCGTGGCCGAGGGCGATGTGCCCAAGCTCAAGGATTCGCTCATGCGTTTTGCCGTGACGCGCGGTGATTCGGCCGAGCTCGATCATTCGGCCTTTTTGTCCGATTTGGACTTTATCGTAGCCGACTTTGCAGGACTCGATCTTAAGGACCTGGATATCGGCGAGTTTTTGACCTCGTTGCTAAACCTGGCGCGCAAAAACGACGTTGAGCTGCCGAGCGTGGTGACGATGTTCGCCCGCGGCATGGTGACGCTCGAGGGTCTGCTGACCGAGTACATGCCCAACGTCAACATGATCCAGATCATCCAAGCGCACATCAAAAACGAGAAGAGCGCCTATGCGCGCGTCCGCGAAATGGGGCGCGACTTTGCGGCGAGCAGCTATCGCGCGGCAAAAGGCTCGCTCGAGGCGGCCGAGTATCTGGGCTTGGCGTCGCGTATGCTCACGCGCGGTCAGCTTAAGGTAAACACGCAGATCATGAGCAGCGATGAGGCGCTGCGACAGCTGGGTGGAATTATCGACCGCATGTCGATGGCAATTGTGATTGCCGGCCTGTTTATCGGCTCGTCGGTGGTGTACTACGCGCGCATCGAGCCGGTTGTGTTCGGTATCCCGGTCATTGGCTTTATGGGCTACGTGAGCGCGCTGGTGCTGGCGCTGATGCTGGGCCGCGAGATTTGGCGCAACAGTCACGGCGGCAAGCGGTAACGATTTCGCGGGATCAGAGGAAGACGGATCCTTTTGCTCGGCATTCCATCCTCACCCTTTTCTATCGCAAACCATAGCTTTTACCTTGGGCTTCGCCTGTGTGCGGGGCCCTTTTGCGTGCTACCATATCGACAGTAATAATCGATGGCCTAGATGGTGGTGCGGAGACGCACGAATGCGCGGTTTTCCTGCGCGTTTGGGAGAATCGGGGTGCAAGTCCCCGGCTGTACCAGTAACCGTAATTCCTCTTGGCCCGGGATGTTCGCGTCGCAGATCGGACGACGCGCCCGGGTCGGTAAGGTTAAGTCGGATCGCCTCCCATCTTGCACGCGGGCGCGGCGCATGCCGCCGGTACGCGTTGGGCTCTGGAGGGAAGGGGGACCCCGATGGGGGTACTCAAGCGCAATATGCGCGATGATGTGGGGCAGCCGCTGGGCAATGCTCCCAGTGCAGACAGTAGGAGACAAATGGATATGTTTGAGGACGAGTGCCAGCGCGCCTCGTGGCGTCGTCATGGAGCGATTGCCCGTGGCGTAGCCAAGCGCGGTCTGGTGGCGTTCCTGGCTTTTGCCATGGCTTTTGGCACCACGCCGGCGCAACTTTGGGCCGAGGGCGCCGAGGGCATTGCCGAGGCCGTGGCTCAGGCTACGACGGGCGGCGAGGGCGCGGCAGCCGACGATAGCGCTGCTGCCGCCGATGCCGGTGCGAACGGTGCTGCTGCGGAGGACGGCGCGGGTGCCAGTGACGCTGCTGCCGATGGCGCCGACGCAGGTCAGGGCGCAACTGCGAGTGCCGCGAATGGTGCTGACACCGCCGCAGACAACGCAACTGAGTCCGAGAACTCTGCGGCGGCGCCTGCTGCTTCGGAGCAGAAGAACGCCGTTGCCGCCGCATCCGCCACAACGCTTTCCGGTGAGGCAAAGGTCTTCATTCAGGACGCCAAGGATAAAGACAACTCGTATTCCACGAAGTCCGGCGCGCTCAATGTGGGTGATACGCTCTGGGCCAATATGTACGATGAGGTCGAGACCGAGGACTACTGGGGCGACCCTACGACCGAGACCAAATCGGTCGCTAACCCCGGCGCCTGGACCTATACCTGGCTCGCCGGCACGGTCAAGGCCAGCAGTGACGCCGCCGATTACACCGAGGTCGTAGGCCACGAGCAGTCGCTCACCATCACTGACGCGATGGAGGGCAAATACTTCATCTGCAAGGTGACGGCAGACGGCAAGGACCACTACGGCCCCTCTGTTTCGTACGGCTCGGGCATTAATCCTAACAGCATCCCCGGCCCCGTGCTGGGCGCCGGCCAAATGGAGCTTTACAGCGTCAAGCTGAGTAGCGACGCGCCGAGCATAGGCGATACTCTGATGGCGACGCCGTACAAGGATTGGTCGAGCCCCGCGGGCTCCGACGCCAAGGTCACCTACACCTGGTCCGCATCTACCTCGCAGTACTCGGGCTTTACCAAGATCGAGGGCGAGACGGGCGCTTCCCTCACGGTGACCGATGACCTCGAGGGCAAGTACATCAGAGTCGAGGCTACTGCTGGCGTAAATACGGTGAGCAAGACCACCTCCAACAAGGTCAAACAGGCCGGTGCGGTGGACGTCTACGCGGTTTCGCTCATCAATCCCAAGACCAACAACTCCGTGTTCGCGGTTGGCGATACCGCCCAGGCTCGCGCCAAGGAGAAGGGCGCCTCGACGTTTATCGACGCGAGCAAGCTCAACTATCAGTGGCAGTGCTCTGGCACCAAGAGTGGCAAGTATATCGACATTGCGGGTGCCACGGGTGAGACCCTCGAGCTAACCGATGCTTTGGGCGGCAAGTACCTCAAGTGCAAGGTGTCTTCGAAGATCGGCTCTTCGAGCACGACCAACTCGACGGGCGCTCTCGTTGCAGCCGCCGGTTCAATTAATGTCTCGAGCGTGACTATGAGCCCGACTTCGGGCAAAGTCGAGGTTGGCTCCACGATTACGGCGACCGCCAAGGCGGGTTCCACCGACGTTACCACCGATTCGCATGTCACGTGGCAGTGGTATAAGGGCACCGCGAAATACGCGAGCTCGTGCAACACGCCTATCGAGGGTGAGACCGGTAACACCCTGACGGTGACCGCCGCCCTTAAGGGCTACTACGTCGTGGCTAAGGCCAATGGCGGCTATGGCGAGGAGAAGCCCTACTATGCGGCAGGTCCTGTCTCGGTTGCGGGTCAGGTTGAGCTTTACGACGTGCAGTTTGAGGGCTCTCCTGCCACCAACGGCGTGCACGTGGGCGATAAGCTCAAGACCAAGGTGCGCAAAAAGGACGGCTCGAAGTACAACTATATCGACCGCACCGATAATGTGACCTACCAGTGGCAGTATGCAAATAGCAGTTCGAGCTCCGACTCCGCTTACACCGATATCCCCGGTGCCACCGAGGCCACCTATACCGTTGACGCCGCCTATGCCGGCAAGTATCTGCGCGTAAAGGTGACGAGCGAAAATACCGTTTTCAGCACGCAGAAGAAGAGCTCCTCCGGCGGCACGCAGTCTGTTGCTCCGCTTGGCCCCGTGACGCTTAAGGGCCAGTACAAGCTGGCGGGCATTGAGCTTGCCGATAAGAACGTTACGCTGAGCGTGGGTTCAAAGATCACACCGAGCGTGCAGGTTCCGGGTCCTTGGTCGGGCTCGACCAAGGACGTGCCCGATGATGCCGACCTCACCATGGCGTGGTACGCGAGCGAGAACGGTACCGATT
This sequence comes from uncultured Collinsella sp., assembly GCA_900549455.1. Classification (GTDB taxonomy): domain Bacteria; phylum Actinomycetota; class Coriobacteriia; order Coriobacteriales; family Coriobacteriaceae; genus Collinsella. The sequence goes on from UROM01000031.1 coordinate 11,684, forward strand.
GGACCGAGCTCACCGACGGCGTCGATACGACTGATGGCAGCCTGACTATTACGGATGCGCTTGTCGGCAAGAAGATCAAGGTCACCGCGAGCGCGCTCGATAACACCGTTGAGTGGGTTTCGCCCGATAGCGTTACCGCGGCGGGGGAGTATAACCTGCTGCGTGTGACCACTGCGCCGCAGATCAATAGCGATTCGACCCATCTCGTCGCGGGCGATAGCGTTAAGGCGACGGCGCAGGCCAAGCGCGCCGACGGTTCGGCCACTAACGGTATCGACGTCACCGGTCAGGCGACTGTTGCTTGGTATGCGGCCGACGACGCGAAGGCTCCCGCGGCCGACTGGACGCTTCTGTCCGATATGTCGGGCGCCGAGGCGACGGTCTCGGCATCTGCTGCTGGCAAGTATCTGAAGGCTGTCGCCACGAGCGGAAGCTCGACGGTCGAGCTCGTCTCCACCAACAAGGTTATCGCCGCAGGCTCGCTTGAGGCTGCAGTCCAAAAGCTCAACAATGCTAACAAACAGATCGCTGTTGATTACAGCGCCAAGGGCGGCAACGTCAACGATGTTCTGAAGGCGCAGCTTGTCGATCTGGGATTTACCGATATCGACGTCAAGATCTCTGAGGGCGGCGTTGCCTTTAATGCAGAGGATGACAAGGCCACGGTCGGTATCTCCGACGCCCAGGATAAGACCAACGGCGATGTGACGTTCTTCTACATCGATCCCAACGATTACACCGGCTACAACATCGACGGCCTGCGCAGCGCCGACGTCGTGTTTGAGCTGTCACGCGGCGACGAAACCGAATACTATCAGCCCAGCAAGACAGTGCAGGTTGCTTGGGACGAGGCTCGTGTGCAGCAGATGCTCGACGATGCTGCCGAGCAAATTGCCATAGGCTACGCTTCGGGCGATTCGGCCGAGTCCGTCACGTCGAATCTCACACTTCCGTACCGCGCGGGCTCCAAGAGCAAGTTCGAGGTTGAATGGAAGAGTTCCGACGGCGATGTCATTTGGCCTTCCGGTTATGGCTGGGACGACTACACCGGCAAGGTGACGCGCGTTTCGAGCGATCGCGCCGTAACGCTGACCGCGACCGTTTCGTTTGTGAGCGGTGGCCCGTCTGACGTTAAGGGCGCGCACGACTTCACGGTGACCGTCAAGGGCGATCCCGAGAAGGTCGCCGCCGACAAGAAGGCACTGCAGGAAAAGGTCGATGCGGCCTTTACCTACGACAACATTAAATACTCCGGCACCGAAACGGTTGCCAACAAGGATGGCCTGACCGCCGACCTGCAGATGCCGCGCACGAGCACGCTCAATATCGACGGCAAGTACTACGAGGTCAAGTACTCTGCCAGCACCGATGACATCACGATTAACGGCTACAAGGGCACGGTCTACCAGCCGCTGCCTGGCACCGAGGCAGCGAAGACCAAGGTCACCCTTACGGTGACCGATAAGTCCAACGCCGAGGTCACGGCAAGCAAGACCCTCGACTTCGCGATTGCCCCGCAGGACCAGGACGAGCTCGATGCCGAGCTTTCTCTTATGGAGCAGGCCAAGGCTGGCTACGCTGCTGCCATCCTTAACGGTCAGGATGCCGCTGCTGTCACCGGTGACATGCACGCGTTCCAGAAGGCGTATCTCGATGCCGACGGTAAGCTCGCGTGGAGCTACGACAAGGCGACGACCGATTCGACGTCCCTTGGTATTGTTCCGGTGGATCTGCCTGGCTATGACGCGATGTCCGGGCAGGATTGGCGTCTGTTTAAGTCGAGCAACAGCCCTATTGTCTCCGCAGAGAATCTCAAGGTCACGCAGCCGCAGTACAACACGAAGGTTGTCGTTTCCTCGCGCCTGACGAGCGAGAAGTACGCTCGCTATGCCGAGCGCTATCCCGACAATGCCACGTATGCCAAGCTTGCCAACCAGGACGTGTCGGCAAAAATCACGGTTCTGGGCACGAGTGGTCAAGATAGCCCCGAGGTTACAGCAACATGCTCGGTTATCGGCATCGATGCCGATAGCAACCAGCAGACCTGGACCGCCGCCGAACCGTATACGTTAAAAACGGGGTCTACCGCCGCCGACCTCTCTGAGGCGCTCTTCAAGAAGCACGGCCTCACCGCCGATTACGGCATGGGAACCTGGGGCTGGTACCTCAATTCCATCACCTCGCCCGTCGACGCGGGCCAAACGCTTGGCTATGATTCGCAGACCGGAGCGTACTGGCAGCTCTTCATCAACGGCACGGCCGCATCGGTTGGTGCGGGCGGCTACGTGCTCGAGGCCGGCGACTCGGTCGTCTGGTGCTACTCCAAGTACGGCGACCCGGCGCCCACCGACCAGCTTTCCGTGAGCTGCGAGGTTGTTGGCCAGGCTAAGGACGGTAGCCAGCAGACCTGGGCTCAGCCCACGACTATCCAAGTGAAGGAGGGCTCGACCGCGGCGGAGCTCTCTGAGCAGGTGTTCAAGCAGGCTGGCATTGGCGCCAACACTGGGACGGGCTCCTACGGCTGGTTCCTCAACTCGCTCACCTCTCCGTTTGATGAGGACGTAAAGCTCTCGACCGAACAGGTTGACGCTTCCACTTGGAAATTCTGGCAGTTCTTTGTCAACGGCAAGAAGGCCAATGTCGGCGCCGGTAACTACACGCTCAAGGCCGGTGACAAGGTTTCCTGGGTCTACGGCTCTGACGGTACTATGCCTGGGCAGGCAAAGGCTTCCCTGCAGATTATCGGTGTTGACAGCGGCGGTAATGTTCAGACGTGGGCGCCTGCAGCTGACTACACCATGGTTGATACCGCGACCGTGGCTGATGCGACTGAACTTGCCTTCAAGCAGAGTGGCATCTCTGCGAATTATGGTACGGGTGCATGGGGCTGGTTCCTCAACTCAATTACATCGCCGTTTGATGGGCGAACGCTCGCTTGGGACTCCACGACTGGGGCTTACTGGAAGCTTTTTATCGATGGCAAGCCTTCCGATTTGGGCGCGGGCGGCGTCCGGCTGAAGGACGCGAAGTCTATCGCCTGGGTCTATACGGCTGGCGACAAGCTGCCTGACCCCGATGCCCTCACGACCGACCCCAACGCGCCTAAGTCTAACTTCGACTCTGCCTGGCCTGCGTTTGCCGGCGGCAAAGTCAATGGCTCGGTTGCCGAAGTGCCGACTCCGTCTGGTGCGGCTGAATCTGCGTGGGATGAGCCCGCGGATATCAAGGGCGATGCAAAAGGCGTTTCGGACTTGCTCATTATCGACGGTAATATTTGCGCGGTTAAGGGCAACCGCATTGTGCTCATAGATTCTGAAACCGGAAAGAAGGAGCTTGCGAGCTGCTCTATTGGCGCGAACATTGGCTACTTCTGCCGTCCCGCCTATAAAGACGGCTATCTGGTTGTTCCTTTTGAGGACGGCTCGCTTGGCATTTTTGTTCTGGACAAGAAGGATGGGCAGTACTCGATAGCCTGTCGATACAAGACCCCTTCGCTCGGGATCAAAGATACCCAAGCTCTCACGTCCGTGACCATCTCCGGCGGCAAGGCCTACGCAGGCTTCACTGTTGTCGACGGTTCAGAAGGTGCGCTCGTGTGCGTTGACCTGGCTTCCGGCAAAGTGGACTGGACAACAGACAAAAAGAAGTCCGAGACCAACGAGAACGAGGGCTACTACTGGGCGGGCGCTGCGGCCTCCGGTGACGACATCATCATCGGTAACGAGTCCGGTAAGGTTGCCCTCATTGATGGCTCCAACGGCAAAGAGCTCTCGAGCGTAAGCGTAGGCACGCCCGTTCGCTCCGGCATCATTGCCGTCGAGGTTGGCGAGAACGGCGACGGCACGTATCTCGCGGTCTCCCGCGATAACGGAACGCTCTACAAGATTCGTCGCAGCGGGGACAAGCTGACCCTCGAGGGCAAACCCGTTGCCTTCGCGGCCATCTCCACCTCTACGCCGGCAGTGAGCAACGGCCTGGCGTATGTCTGCGGCATGGACATCGAGGGTTACGGAACGCTCTCTGTCATCGATCTGAGCACTATGAGCGTTAAAAAGAGCATCCGCGCAGACAAGGGCGAGTCCAAGAGTACCCCGCTCGTCTCGGTTCAAGGTAACGACACGTACGTGTACTTCACCTGCAACGCTCTGCCCGGTGGCGTTTACGCTTATAAACTGGGCGACGATGCGGCGCAAATGATATTCACGCCCGACGCAAAGTATCGTGAATACTGCACCGCTTCTATCATCTGTGATGAGAAGGGCAACCTGTACTACGCCAATGACTCGGGACGCCTCTTTAAGCTAGCGGGTGCCGAGTCCTGGAGAGTTGCGTTCGATGCACAGGGCGGTTCGTACGTTGCACCGCGTTATGTTGCCAAGAACAAGATGGTTTCCGAGCCGGTCGCCCCTACCCGCGACGGATATACGTTCCTCGGCTGGTACACTGCCGAAGGCGAGAAGTGGGACTTCGCCAAGGACGTCGTGACGGCCGATATGACGCTCTACGCCAAGTGGATCAAGAATGCCGCTAACCCTGGCGGTAACGGTGGCTCCAATGGCGGCTCGGGTAATGCCGGTGCTGGTTCTGGCCCCGGTAACCTGTCTCTTATACACATCTGACGCTGCCGACGATCGCATAAGTGTAG
>UROM01000032.1 GCA_900549455.1 uncultured Collinsella sp.
GTCGGCAGCGTCAGATGTGTATAAGAGACAGGGATGGGCGAGGCGCCGGATCAACTCATCGGAAAGCATGGCCTTGTCCTCGCCGGTGTTCTCGCTTAATAGTTGCAGGATGCGAACGGCGCGATAGGCTGCCATCGAGGCGGCGCCTCTGGTTGTGGTGTCGTAGGTTTCAACAGCGGTTTCGGTCATGGTGCCCACGTCCTTTCCGTTTTGGGTGGCAACGGTATGGAGCCTAGGACGCGGGGTTTTCCCAGGGGCGCAGGGCGCTCTGGGCGGTCGGTAGTCGTCGGCAAACGGCGGTTCGAGTTTTCAACAGCCCTGCTCAACTGACCAAAAGATTGCCAAAAGCTTGACGGATGCTGTTGAAAAAAGCGTCTCTCGACCGATGCCGAGAGACGCTTGTGCGATGAGAGTTGGCGTGTGGCGACGCGAGCTAGCGTCCGACGATTAGAAGTCGGCGTTGCCCACGGTGCGCGGGTGCGGCAGGACGTCGCGGATGTTGCCCACGCCCGTCAGGTACATGACCAAGCGCTCAAAGCCCAAGCCGTAGCCGGCGTGCTTGCAGGAGCCATAGCGGCGCAGGTCCAGATAGTACTTGTACTGCTCGGGGGCCATGCCCAGATCCTTAATTCGACCTTCGAGCAGGTCCAGGCGCTCTTCGCGCTGGGAGCCACCGATAATCTCGCCGATGCCCGGCACCAGGCAGTCGGCGGCGGCGACGGTCTTGCCGTCGTCGTTCATGCGCATGTAGAAGGCCTTGATCTCTGCCGGGTAGTCGGTTACGAAGGTCGGGCGCTTAAAGTGCTCCTCGGTCAGGAAGCGCTCGTGCTCGGTCTGCAGGTCGATGCCCCAGCTGACGGGGTAATCAAACTGGTGGCCAGCAGCGACGGCCTGCTCCAGGATCTCGACGGCTTCGGTGTAGGTAACGCGGGCAAAGTCAGAGTTTGCCACGTGGTCCAGGCGCTCGATCAGTCCCTTGTCCACAAACTTGTTGAGCATGTTGAGCTCGTCGGGGCAGGTGGCCATAACGTCCTTAAGGACGTACTTGAGCATGGCCTCGGCGTTATCCATGTAGTCGTTCAGATCGGCAAAGGCCATCTCGGGCTCGATCATCCAAAACTCGGCGGCGTGGCGCGTGGTGTTGGAGTTCTCGGCGCGGAAGGTGGGGCCAAAGGTGTACACGTCGCCAAAGGCCATGGCAAAGTTCTCGGCATTGAGCTGGCCGGACACGGTGAGGCTCGCATGCTTGCCAAAGAAGTCCTGGCTCCAGTCGACCTCGCCGGACTCGGTGAGGGGCGGATTTTTGGGGTCGAGCGTGGTCACGCGGAACATCTCGCCGGCACCCTCGCAGTCACTCGTGGTGATGATGGGGGTGTTGACGTAGACAAAGCCCTGCTCCTGGAAGAAGCGGTGGATGGCGGCAGCCGCGACAGAGCGGATGCGGAACACGGCACGGAATAGGTTGGTGCGCGGGCGCAGGTGCTGCTGGGTGCGCAGGAACTCGACGGTTGCGCGCTTCTTCTGCAGCGGGTAATCCGGGGCGCTGACGCCCTCGACCTCGATGGAGGTGGCAGAAAGCTCGAAAGGCTGGGGCGCATCGGGGGTCAGCTTGACGGTGCCGATGCAGATGAGGGCGGCCGAGACGTTTTGGTGGGCGATCTCGTCGTAGTTGTCGAGCGCCTCGCGGTTCATGACGACCTGCAGGTCGCGGAAGCAGCTGCCGTCGTTGAGCGTAACAAAGCCAAAGTTTTTCATGTCGCGGACGGACTTGACCCAGCCGGCGACGGTGACAGTCTGGCCGCCGAGCGACTCGGCATCGGCGTAGAGCTGCGCGATTTTGGTGCGGTTCACGTATCCTCCCATAACGGTTGAATGATAGTTATCCATACAGTTCGATATTCTAGCAGCTCGGCTCATTTGGGCTATACAGATAAGGCATTGGCGGGATGGTTTTCAAACGAAAAGCGCCCGCGGCCAAATGGTCGCGGGCGCTTGGCGTGGTGCCTTTTGGCTGTGCGGCGTGCGGCTCGACTACTTGGTCTTGGCCACCAGCAGCGGGTCGCCAAGCTTGACGAGCGGGTTGCCGCCGATAAGCGTTCCAGACTCGCCGACATGGTCGATGCTCTTAAGACGATCGAGCTCGGAGACGATGACGGTCACGATGTCCTCGTGACCGGCGGCCTTGATGGCCTCGCGGTCGAAGCTGATGAGAGGCTGGCCTGCCTTGACCACATCGCCCATCTCGACAAAGCGGGCAAAACCCTTGCCGTTCATTTCCACGGTGCCCAGGCCGACATGGATGAACACGCGCAGGCCGTCTTCGGTAATCATGCCGATGGAGTGGTTGGTGACGGTGGTGGCACCGATGCGGCCGTTGGCGGGCGCATAGATGGTGCCGGTAATGGGCTCGATGCCATAGCCCTGGCCAAGCATGCCCGAGGCGATCGTCTCGTCAGGGACCTCGTCCAGGTTGACGAGCACGCCGTTGACGGGGGCATAGATGACGCCTTCGCGGGTGGCGAAGCTTGCTGCGGGCGGAACGGACGCCTCGCCCGTCGAGGTGAAGGTGGACTTAAACGAATCGAGCAGACCCATAGTTGCCTCCAACTTAAATAGGCGCATATCGCGCGCTTGGTTTGCCGGAAACGTTTCATATATGTTTCGCGGCTTGGTCAACGCCCCCTATTTTACGCTGCTCAGCGATACCTCTGAGCTGGGATTATGTGATATATCAGTTGAAGTGAAACTTATTGCTGGAGTGTTTCTGCGCCACGGGTTCAAGTGGGGTACGCTTGAAGGCGAAAAACAAGGGCGCATAATTTGCGCGAAGGGAGCCCATATGATTGTCGAGAACCATGCGCTGTGGGGCGAGGAACCGACCGAGGAATATCCGGCGACGTTTACGTATTTGGGTGCCGAGCCGCTGCCCGATAAGCCGAATGGCCGCCGCCCTGCTGTGATTATCTGCGGCGGAGGTGCGTTTACGCATATCGCTCTGCATGAGCAGGATCCCGTGGCGTTTGCGTTTTTGGATCACGGTTACCAGGCCTTTGTGCTCAACTATGTCACGAGTGACACGGGCGATGTGAGCTTTCCGCACCCACAGGCAGACCTTGCCAAGATGGTCGCCACGGTGCGCGCCAACGCCGACGAGTGGCATGTCGATCCCAAGCGCGTGTGCGTCGTGGGGTTCTCGGCGGGCGGCATGATCTGCGCTTCGCTGGCAACGCAATGGAAGACTGGTCCCTTCGCGGGCCTGGCAGGGGCGCGTCCGGACGACATTCGTCCCGATGCCGTGGTGCTGGGCTATCCGCTGCTCGACTTTGCCTATGTGCGCGACATGCAGACGCGCGACCCGCGCATCGACCTGCGCGTGCCCAAGACGGGCGGCAAGACGGGGCGCGATCTGCTCAACGACTACCTGTCGATGGTGACGGGTGACGAGGCAACTGACGAGCATCTGTCCGACATCTGCCCCACCACACACGTTTCGCGCCAGATGCCCCCGACCTTTGTGTGGGGCGTGTCCGACGATAAAACGGCGCCGATCGCGCAGGTCTATCCGTTTGCGCAGCGCATGGCCGAGGAAGGCGTCGTATGCGAGATGCACGTCTTTGACCAAGGTGGTCACGGCCTTTCGCTCGGCAACGCCAACACCGCGGTCGACAACGAGGACAAGCAGGTGGCGGTCCGTCCTTGGATTCGCCTAGCCTTCCGCTTCCTGGAGCGCCACGGGTTTTAGTTACGGCGTTTTACCAAACGCCGTAACCACTCGACGCTGCAAGCCCGCCAGGGCGGCAATCTGTCGATTGAACATCGGTGTGTGTTCGCGCTATCATGCGTGGTTAAATGGTTAGCCATGGCAAACGGTTAGCCAAGATAAACAAAATGCAACGCCCTGTGGGCGCCGGGGGAGGAACACGGACGTGAAGCTCGATACACTCGAGATTGGAAAGGACGCCGTTGTCGCATCGGTGACATCCGACGATCAGGCGCTTCGACAGCATATTTTGGACATGGGTCTAACGCCGGGCACCGAAGTTACCATGATGAAGTACGCCCCCATGGGTGACCCGCTCGAGATCCGCCTGCGTGGCTACGAGTTGACGCTGCGCAAGGACGATGCCGCTCGCATCGAGCTCGTGGGTGTTCACGACACCGATGCGGGTCCGCGCGCTAACGCCGCAATCGGCACGACGGAGCATCCGGCCCTGGGCGAGGGGACGTATTCGCCCCGCGCCGCGAAGACGGCCGTGCCTGAGGGCGCGCCGCTGCATTTTGCCCTCGCCGGCAACCAAAACTGCGGTAAGACCACGCTGTTCAACCAGCTTACGGGCTCCAACCAGCACGTCGGCAACTTTCCCGGCGTAACGGTCGACCGCAAAGACGGTACCATTCGTAACCACCCCGAGGCGAGCGTTACCGACCTGCCCGGCATTTACTCTCTGTCGCCGTACACGGGTGAGGAGATCGTGAGCCGCCAGTTTATCCTAGATGAGCATCCCGACGCCATCATCGATATCATTGACGCCACCAACATCGAGCGCAATCTGTACCTGACGCTGCAGCTTATGGAGCTCGACTGCCCCATGGTCATCGCGCTCAACATGATGGACGAGGTGACGGCCAACGGCGGCGCCGTGGACGTCAACCTGCTTGAGAGCCTGTTGGGCGTGCCCGTTGTCCCCATTAGCGCTGCCCGCAACGAGGGTATCGGCGAGCTGGTGGATCATGCCCTGCACGTGGCACGGTTCCGCGAACGCCCCGGTCGCCTGGACTTCTGTGCGCCCGATGGTCCAGACGGCGGCGCGCTGCATCGCTGCATTCACGGCATCGCCAACCTTATCGAGGACCATGCCGCGACGGCGCACATTCCCGTGCGTTTTGCGGCGACCAAGCTGGTTGAGGGCGACGAGCTGGTGACCGAGGCACTTCACCTGGATCGCAACGAGCTCGACGCTATCGAGCACATCATTACCCAGATGGAGGGCGAGGCCGGCACCGACCGCCTGTCCGCGCTGGCCGATATGCGCTTTAGCTTTATCGGCGACGTGTGTGGGCGCTGCGTCGTCAAACCGCACGAGAGCCGCGAGCACGTGCGCTCCGTTAAGATCGACCGCATCCTGACGGGTCGCTACACGGCCATTCCGGCGTTCCTGGTGATTATGGGCCTTGTCTTTTGGCTGACGTTTGGCGTGATCGGTGCGGCGTTGCAGGGACTCATGGAGGACGGTATCGCGGTCATCATCGCCTTGGCCGATGCAGGTCTCAAGGCGTTCGGAACCAACGACGTGGTGCGCTCGCTGGCTGTCGACGGCGTGCTCACGGGTGTGGGTAGTGTGCTGACCTTCCTGCCGATTATCGTTGTGCTCTTCTTGTTCCTCTCCATTCTGGAAGACTCCGGCTACATGGCGCGCGTGGCCTTTGTCATGGATAAAGTGCTGCGTCGCTTTGGCCTGTCAGGCCGCAGCTTCGTGCCTATGCTCGTCGGTTTTGGCTGCACCGTGCCGGCTATCATGTCGACCCGTACACTCCCATCCGAGCACGACCGCAAGATGACGGTCATGCTCACGCCGTTCATGAGCTGTTCGGCTAAGTTGCCGGTCTACGGTCTGCTGTGCGGGGCGTTTTTCCCGCAGGCGACAGTTCCCGCCATGGTCTCGCTCTATTTGATTGGCATTGCGGTCGGTTGCATCGCGGCTTTGTTGCTCAACCGCACGGCATTTAAGGGCGACCCGGTGCCGTTTATCATGGAGCTTCCCAATTACCGCCTGCCGAGCGTCAAGACGACGGTGATGCTGGCATGGGATAAGGCCAAGGACTTTATTACCAAGGCTTTTACCATTATCTTTGCCGCTACCGTGGTCATCTGGTTCCTTCAGACGTTCGACATTCGCTTTAATGTGGTCGCCGATCAGTCGCAGAGTCTGCTTGCGGGCCTCGGCAGCATCATCGCGCCGGTGCTGACGCCGCTTGGGTTTGGCGACTGGCGTGCATCCACGGCGCTCGTCACCGGACTTATCGCCAAGGAGAGCGTCATCTCGACCCTCACGGTACTTTTGGGCGCGACCTCGCCCGCGGCACTGTCGACCATGTTTTCGCCGTTTACTGCCTATGTGTTCCTGGTCTTTACGTTGCTGTACCCGCCGTGCGTGGCTGCGATCGGCGCCGTCAAGAGCGAGCTGGGCGCGCGCTACGCCGTTGCCGTGTTCGCGTTTCAAGTGACGGTCGCCTGGATCGTGGCGTTTGTCGTGCATTCGGCGGGCATATTGCTGGGGTTGGCTTAGTTATTTATTGACGGCGCAACCTCTGTGTATCGAATTGTTTTCGGCCCCGCATCTGTTGCTGACGGATGCGGGGCCGTTGCTATATAATCGCCTCCGCTCAAAATGATTGGAGACGTTATATATGAGTCAGGCAAGGCAAGACGGCATCACGCTCAGGCAATGGCTCCCGCTCGTCGGGCTCACCTGCTGTGCGTTCGTGTTCAACACGTCGGAGTTCATGCCCATCGGCCTTCTGACTGATATTGCTGCGTCGTTCTCGCTCACCGAGGCCCAGGCGGGGATCATGATCTCGGTCTATGCCTGGGGCGTCATGCTGCTGTCGTTGCCGCTCATGGTGTTCGCTTCGCGTTTCGAGTTCAAGCGGATGCTGCTGGGCGTGCTTGCCGTGTTCTCGCTGGGCCAGTTCCTGTCCGCCTTGGCGCCGACCTATCCCATCTTAGTCTGCGCGCGCCTGGTGGTTGCCTGCGCGCACGCCGTGTTCTGGTCGGTCGCCTCGATCATGGCGTCGCGCCTGGTCGACACCCGCCATGGGGCGCTCGCCATCAGCATGATCGCCACGGGCTCTTCCATCGCACAGATCTTCGGCCTGCCGCTCGGCCGCGCCATTGGCCTGGCCGTGGGCTGGCGTATGACGTTTGCTGTGGTCGGAGCGCTGTCTGCTGTCGCGGTCGTCTACCAGGCCACGGTGTTTCCTGCCATGCCAGCGGGCGAGCGTTTTACGCTCAAGCAGCTGCCCGAGCTGCTCAAGAACCCGTTCCTCATCGCACTCTATGTGGTCACGGTGTTCATGGCGACCGGCTATTACGCGGGCTATAGCTATATCGAGCCTTTCCTGGCTCAGGTCGCGCATGTCGACGCAAGCGCCATCACTATGACGCTGACGGCTTTCGGCTGCTCTGGTCTGCTCGGAAGCTGGCTGTTTGGCCGCCTGTTCGATGGGCATCGCTTCCCGTTCCTTGCAATTACGCTCTCCGGCGTGCCGGCGGCCCTGCTGCTCATGGGTCCGGTCGCATCGTCGCTCGCGGCAGTGCTTGCCGTCTGCGCGCTGTGGGGCTGCTGCGCCACGGCCTTTAATGTGGCGTTTCAAGCCGAGCTCATCAAGTACACGCCCGCGGATTCGTCGGCTGTCGCCATGTCGATCTTCTCGGGCCTGTTCAATCTCGGTATTGGCACGGGCACCGCGATCGGCGGCGCCGTGGTTTCGGGTCCCGGTATCGCTTGGATCGGCTTTGCGGGCGGGGCGATCGCCGTCGTGGGCGTAATCCTCGCCATTACGGTGCTGTTCCCGGCCATACGCCGCGCCAAGCCCGTCGCCTAATCACGTCTCCTCATCAGTTGCGGTGGAATAGTTCTTGTTTAAGGCCTCTGAAGACCCAAGCAGGAACTATTCCACCGCAACTTATTTTGGGGAAGAGGATACAAGCTGGGCATACAATGGGTGGCGTTGCGTGAAGGATTTCTGGGAGGCTGTTATGTGGGCATACGAGACGACGTTCTATCAGATCTATCCGCTGGGCTTTTGCGGAGCTCCGCACGAGAATGCCGCGCCCGTTGCCGAGGACGAGCTCGCCCAGGTTGCCAACGCCGCGCCCAATCCCGACGCTCCCATCATGAAGATCGCCCAATGGGCCGACTACCTGCAGGAACTCGGCGTTGGCGCCGTGCTCATCAACCCGCCGCTCGAGTCCGATAGCCACGGCTACGACACGCGCAGCCTGCGCCATATTGACCGCCGCCTGGGTAGGGATGCCGACTTTGCCGCCGTGTGTGAGACGCTGCATGCCCACGGCATCCGTGTGGTGCTCGATGCCGTCTTCAACCACGTCGGTCGCGGCTTTTGGGCCTTCCGTGATGTGCAGGAGCGCAAGTGGGATTCGCCGTACAAGGACTGGTTCCACATCAGCTTCGACGGTGACTCGTGCTACGGCGACGGCTTTTGGTACGAGGGCTGGGAGGGCCATTTTGAGCTTGTGAAGCTCAACCTGCAAAACCCCGCTGTGGTTGATTACCTGCTTGAGTCCGTGCGTCACTGGGCCGAGGTCTTTGGCATCGACGGCCTGCGCCTGGACGTCGCCTATATGCTCGACCGCGACTTCATGCGCTGCCTGCACGCCTTTACCCGTGAGCTCAAGTCCGACTTTGTGCTGATTGGTGAGACGCTCCACGGCGACTACAACCAGATCGTCAACGACGAGATGCTCGACTCCTGCACCAACTACGAGTGCTACAAGGGCCTGTACTCCAGCTTTAACTCGGTCAACATGTTCGAGATCGCCCACTCGTTGCACCGTCAGTTTGGCGGCGACCCGTGGTGCATCTACCGCGGCAAACACCTGCTGTCTTTTGTCGACAACCACGATGTGCCGCGCCTGGCGAGCATCCTGACGGACAAGTCCTGCCTGCGCCCCGCCTATGGCATGCTGTTTGGCATGCCGGGCATTCCGTGCGTCTACTATGGCAGCGAGTGGGGGATTCCTGGCGAAAAGGGCGGCCCCGATGGCGACTGGGCGCTGCGACCTGCGCTCGATGAGCCTGCGCCCAACGAGCTGACGGCCTTCATCAAGCAGCTCACGCACCTGCGCTCGACAGACAGTGCGGCGGCCCGCGCCCTCAACTACGGTGCCTATCGCAACGTGGTGATCCAGAACAAGCAGCTGCTGTTCGAGCGCGCCTGTGACGGCGCGACGGTGCTCGTGGCGGTGAACGCCGTGGGCGAGCCTTACACCTTTGGCGCCGGCGAGCTCAACGGCTCCTTTGTCGATCTGCTTGCCGACGACGCGCTCGCGGTCGAGCTGACGGGCACCCTCGAGCTTGCGCCCTACGAGGTGCGCTATCTGTTGAGGGCCTAGATCATGGCGGCGTCCGACGAGGGCTATCAACATATTGAGCATGGGTTTGAGCCCGTGTTCGACCAGCACTCGCGCGTTTTGGTGCTCGGGTCGTTTCCCTCGGTGCTTTCGCGCGCCAATGCCTTCTACTATGGCAATCCGCAGAATCGCTTTTGGCGCGTGATGGCCGCGTGCCTCGGTGTGCCTGTGCCGCCCAACGCGGGCGATCCTTTGGCAAGCGGTGAGCACGCGGCGCTCGATGCCTCCATTGCCGTCAAGCGATCTATGCTGCTTTACGGCGGCGTAGCCCTATGGGATGTGATTGAGAGCTGCGACATTAAGGGCTCGAGTGACGCGAGCATTCGCAACGTTGTGCCGGCACATATCGAGTGCATTACCGGCGCAGCCCCCATTGAGCAGGTGATATGCAACGGTGGCACAGCTGGTCGGCTCTACAGGCGCTATCTACAAGAACGCACCGGGCTGCCCGCCATCGTCCTGCCGTCGACAAGTCCCGCCAATGCGGCATGGCGCCTGGAACGCCTTGTCGAGCGCTGGCGCGATGCCGTTGATTGGGGCGCTCTGTAATTTAGATATCTGATTGGGCGCGGGTGCCGAGGCGTTTGATGATGACGCGCCAGATTGGTGCGGGCACGGCGGGCCTGGCACGCACCATGCCGTCGGCATCGACACTACCGGCATTGCCACCGCCAAGCAGCTGCGCATGCTCGATGGAGCAGCCCATGCGCACAGCGCCTACAAGCTTATCCATCGCTTCCGAAAATGGTCGGCGCAAGACGCCCATGCGTGGGGAATGGTGAAGCGCTGCGATGCCGCTGCCGGCACAGATGACAACGCCGTCGCACCATGGCAGGTCACGTAGAATGCATGCCCGGTGCAAGCGGTCGAGGACTTCGTCCGCCTGCTTGTTGTTTTTTGACAGGGCCTGGACGACGACATAGATGCGTGTCTCTGTATTCCCAAGGCGATCGAGTATCTGCTCGACAGCAATCATAGCCTCATCATCAAATGCATCGTCAACAGCGAGCACCATGCCATCGACTGCATCGGCATCATTTGCCTTCAAGTTGACTGGGCGGGGGAGTACGGTGCCAGAAAGCTGGGCATAGGCGGCGATGGCATCCTGGAGGTCCCAGAGCAAAAACTCAAGATCGGCGCTCTCGGGAATACTGACAAACGCGATGTTATACAGCGTTTTTGGTATATCGCCGCGTGCGGTCGTCTCCATGCCGCCTCCTTTCCGGTTGGTTTCCGTTTAGGTTACACCGTCTGGCGGCGTCTCGCCGCGCTATCCTAGTACAACCCTTACGAAAGGAATGCCATGCGTCTGCCCATGAATACCTCGCTTGCCACGCTCAAGCCCTCCGGCATCCGTCGGATCAATGCGCTCGCCGCCCAGCATCCGGGGTGCATCGCGCTTGCGCTTGGCGAGCCTGATTTTCCCACGCCCGATGTGATTAGCGCCGAGGTGACCGCCGCGCTGGGCCGCGGCGACACGCACTATCCGCCCAACAACGGTCGCCCCGCCCTGCGCGAGGCGCTGTCTGCCTACATGGGGGACGCGGGCCTTACGTTTTCGGCCGACGAGGTCATCCTGACCGACGGAGCGACCGAGGCCCTGTCGGCAACATTTATGGCTATGCTCAACCCCGGCGACGAGGTCATTATCCCAACGCCGGCCTTTGGCCTGTACGAGAGCATCGTCGTGGCCAATCATGCCAAAGCGGTCTTTTTGGATACAGAGCCTGCACGATTCCAGATTGACGAAGACGCACTTCGTGATTGCGTGACACCGGCGACTAAGGCCATCGTCATCTGCTCGCCCAACAATCCCACGGGTTGCATCCTCGACGCGGCGTCGCTCGACGCCGTGGCGCGCGTGGCAGACCAGACGGGCATCTACGTAATCTGCGACGACGTATATAACCGCCTGGTCTACGTGGACGGCTACGAGCGATTTGCCCAGCGTCACCCGGAGCTTCGCGATCAGACGGTAGTTATCGAGAGCTTCTCCAAGCCCTGGGCCATGACCGGCTGGCGCTTAGGTTGGCTCGCAGCCGCAGCCCCCGTCATCGCCGAGATCGCAAAAGCTCACCAATACCTAGTATCGAGCGCCGTCTCCTTCGAGATGGACGCCGCAGCCCGAGCCCTGACCGTCGACCCAGCCCCCATGCTCAAAGTCTACCGAGCCCGCCGCGAACGCGTGCTCGCAGCCTTAAGCGCCATGGGCCTCGACGTAGTGGAGCCGGCGGGCGCCTTCTACGCTTTCCCGAGCATCAAAAAGTTCGGCCTAACCAGCGAAGACTTCTGCATCAAAGTCATCAAAGAAGCCAATGTAGCCCTAGTTCCCGGAGACTGCTTCGGAACCGAAGGCCACATCCGCTTAAGCTACTGCGTTTCCGACCAAGATCTGGACGAAGGCCTAAATCGCCTGTCCACCTTCATTTCGACCTTATAGCCCAGCGGGACGCAACACATCAGCCCACCGACATAAGGATTATGCGTGGGGCGCGCCGGCCAACGGACACGAGGATTCACAGTAAAGTTACCGTAGCTCCGGCCGGGAGGGGCAGGGCGAGTTTTCCGTAGATTCCGCACGAGCCGAAGGCCACTTAATGTGGCCTTCGTGCGAGCCCAGGACTTGACCGAGCGGAAAACTCGCCCTGCCCCTCCCGGCCGGAGCGTATGCAGGGTTTGTGTGCGAATCCTCGTGCCCGTTGACCGACGCCGGGGTCCCCGCCATAATACTTTCGGTTCACGCACGAATCCGCTGCCAGAGACAGCCGGTGCAAACGGGCATCGCCCGCGAGCTTAATGGGATATCCCGCCAGCCGAGGTGGTCGAGTAGATATGTCTTCTCGCCCCCGTCGCTCATGCAGCGCGGGGGCTTTCTTTTTGGACATGCCCCCGTCACGTCCTTGTGGCGGACCGTGCCCGGAAAGAATTCGAGGAGGTGTAATTCATGCCCCAGCAGTACAAAATCGACAAGGTTGCAGAGATCGAGTCCCGTATCGCCGAGAACGCCGGTCTGTTCGTCGTCAACTACAACGGTCTGACGGTTAAGCAGGCTCAGGAGCTGCGTCATCAGCTTCGCGAGTGCGGCGCCGAGATGAAGGTCTACAAGAACAACCTGGTCAAGATCGCTCTCAAGAACCAGGAGCAGCCCGAGCTCGACGAGATCCTCGCCGGCCCCGTCGCTTATGTGTTCTACGAGTCCGAGCCGGTCGAGGCCGCTAAGGCCCTTAAGGACTTCTCTGCTAAGTCCAAGGGCGTCCTTGAGATCAAGGGCGGTATCTCCGACGGCAAGGCCGTTTCCGCTGATGATGTTAAGGCTATCGCCGAGCTGCCCACCAAGGATCAGCTTCTCGGCCAGATCGCTGGTCTCATCTCCGGTTTCGCTCGCGACATCGCTGTCTGCGTCAACGGCGTTTCCTCTGGTCTCGCTCGTTCGATCCAGCAGGTCTCCGAGCAGAAGGCAGCCTAGTCGCTGTTTTCACCCGCGGCTGCAACGCCGCACCCCTGGCGCATTCGCGCCGTGTTTTAACTGATCTCCGTGCACAGACACGGAAACCGAAAGGACTTAGAAATGGCTAAGCTTACCACCGATGAGATCATCGATGCTCTTAAGGAAATGACCCTTCTCGAGGCTTCCGAGCTCGTTAAGGCTATCGAGGACACCTTCGGCGTTTCCGCCGCTGCTCCTGCCGCCGTTGTCGCCGCTCCCGCTGCTGGCGCTGCTGAGGCCGAGGAGAAGACCGAGTTTGACGTCGTGCTCGAGGGCTTCGGCGACAACAAGATCCAGGTCATCAAGGCCGTCCGTGAGCTCACCAACCTTGGCCTGAAGGAGGCCAAGGAGGTCGTCGAGGGCGCTCCCAAGGCTGTTCTCGAGGGTGCCAAGAAGGAGGACGCCGAGGCTGCCAAGGAGAAGCTCGAGGCTGCTGGCGCTGCTGTCACCCTCAAGTAATCAGGCTTTCTCGCCAGATTTCTTTGCAGACGGGGTTCGCATTGCGAGCCCCGTCTTTTTTGTTATGACCACTCTATTTTGCTGGCTCGGCATGCAAATTGCTGTCGTTTGCGGTGCTTTGGGGTCGCTACCGTTGGGCGATAAAATTGCACCATTCAAGCAATAATTTGCGTTGACCTGCTGAAGAATGGCGCTTGCCTGCATTAACGTTAATTAACAGCGGTAAGATAATCCGGTATCGCAATTTGGTCTGCGGCCGGTGAGCCGCATGCACGGGCGCTATTTGCGCCTGCGAAAGGATCCCTGAATACTATGAAGGCAATCATCCCCGCCGCCGGTCTTGGCACGCGTTTTCTGCCTGGCACCAAGTGCACGCCCAAAGAGATGCTGCCGGTGCTCGACAAGCCGGTCATCCAGTACGTCGTTGAGGAGGCACTCGACCCCGAGGAGGTCGACGATGCCATTATCGTCACCTCTCCCGGCAAGCCTGAGCTGCTGAGCTATTTCCAGCCCGATCGCTCGCTCGAGAACCTGCTTCGCGAGCGCGGCAAGGATGCTTATGCCGACGCCGTCGCCCATGCGGGTGGTATGCCGGTCGACTTCCGTTATCAGTACGAGCCCAAGGGCCTTGGCCACGCCATTCGCTCTGCCGCCGACGCTGTGGCAGGGGAGAACTTCCTGGTTCTTCTGGGCGATTACGTTGTGCCCAACCGTGACATCTGCGACAAGATGCTTGCCGTCTCTAAGGAGCATGGTGGCGCTTCTGTTATCGCCGTTGCCGCGTGCGCTCCCGAGGAGGTCAGCCGCTACGGCGTTATCGCCGGCGATCGCGTGGGCTCTCTCGAGGGCTTCGAGAATGCTGCCGACGACGAGCCCGGTGCCGTTTGGCGCATCGGCGGTCTGGTTGAGAAGCCCGCTCCCGAGGCGGCTCCGTCCAACCTGTACATCGTCGGTCGCTACCTGCTGAGCCCGCTGGTCATGGACCTGCTGGCCGACCAGCAGGCCGGTAAGGGCGGCGAGATCCAGCTGACCGACGCTATGGCCCGTTCGCTCGATCGCGAGGCCATGTACGCTGTCGTCATCGACCCGCTGTCGGGCTACGACACCGGTACCCCGTCTGGCTGGATGGCCACCAACGCTCTTATGGCTGCAAGCGATCCTCGCTTTGCAAGCGCCTTCTGGGACGCCATCGACGAGCGCGGCGGCTTGATGCGCAAGTAAGCCTTCGGGCATCGACATTTACGGGTGCGGACTTCGGTCTGCGCCCGTTTTTTATAAGAGCTGCGATTGTTGGCTCTCTGTTCACAGAAAATATATGAACAGATGTTCGATACACATGCATCTACCTGCGTGTTTTCTGTCGAAAAACTTTGCTACTCCAAAAACTCAATCGCGTCAAGGCTTTTCTTGCTCAACGGTCGGTACCTGATAAACTATTAGGTTGCGATAACTGGCGAAGCTATGCCTCGCCAACCCACCGAGCATTTCCGTGAAGGAGGAAAAACCTGGTGACCTACGCATACACTGCCACTGAGCGCAAGCGCGTCAGCTTCGGGAAAATCCCGGAGGCCATGGAGCTCCCCAACCTTATCTCTGTTCAAAGGGAATCCTTTGAGCGTTTTAAGGACGAGGGCCTTCGTGAGGCGTTCAAGGAATCCAGCCCCATCCAGAGCCAGAACCATGTTCTCGAGGTTACCTTCGGCGAGCATCAGTTCGGCGACCCCGCGCATACCGTCGAGGAGTGCCGCGAGAAGGATATGACCTATCAGGCTCCGCTTCTGACCGACGTCCGTCTTACCAACAAGGAAACCGGCGAGATCAAGGAGCAGCTCGTCTTCATGGGTGACTTCCCCATGATGACTGATCAGGGCACCTTCATCATCAACGGTACTGAGCGTATCGTCGTCTCGCAGCTCGTCCGCTCCCCGGGCGTGTACTACAGCTCCGAGATGGATTCGGGCAAGCAGATCTACAAGGCCCAGATCATCCCGTCCCGCGGTGCCTGGCTCGAGTTTGAGGTCGACAAGCGCGACCAGCTCATGGTCTCCATCGACCGTAAGCGCAAGCAGAGCGCCACGATGTTTCTGCGCGCCCTTGGCATCGCCGTCACCAACGACGACATCATCGAGCTGCTCGGCAACTCCGATGTGATCAAGCGCACCCTGGAGCGCGATACCGCCCTCACCCGCGAGGATGCCCTCATCGAGATCTACCGTCGCCTGCGCCCGGGCGAGCCTCCCACCGTGGATGCTTCCCGCAGCCTGCTCGAGGGCTTGCTCTTCAACCCGCAGCGCTACGATCTGGCCCGCGTCGGTCGTTACAAGGTCAACAAGAAGCTTAACCTCACCACCGAGGAAGAGGTCACGGTGCTCACCGACGAGGATATCGTCGCTACGCTGCGCTACCTGCTGTCCCTCGCTGCTGGTGAGCAGGGCTTCAAGGTCGACGACATCGACCACTTTGGCAACCGCCGCATCCGTACCGTCGGCGAGCTCGTTGCCAACCAGTTCCGTATCGGCATGAGCCGTATGGAGCGCGTCGTCCGTGAGCGCATGAGCTCCCAGGACATCGATGAGATCACCCCGCAGTCGCTCATCAACATCCGCCCGATCGTGGCCTCCATCAAGGAGTTCTTCGGTTCCTCGCAGCTCTCGCAGTTCATGGACCAGGCGAACCCCCTGACCGGTCTGACCCACAAGCGCCGTCTGTCCGCACTCGGCCCTGGCGGTCTTGCCGGCCACAAGTCGGGTTCCAGCCGCCGCACTAACGTGCCGACGGCCGTCCGCGACGTTCACAACTCGCACTACAGCCGCATGTGCCCGATCGAGACCCCCGAAGGCCCCAACATCGGCCTGATCTCCTACCTCGCGACCTACGCCCGCATCAATGAGTACGGCTTTATCGAAGCGCCGTTCCGCAAGGTCGACCACGAGACCTGCCGCGTGACCGACGAGATCGAATACATGACCGCAGACGTCGAGGACCAGTACATCGTCGGTCAGGCTGCCGAGCCTGTCGATGAAAACGGCTGTCTCGTCAACCAGCGTATCACCTGTCTCTTATACACATCTGACGCTGCCGACGATC
>UROM01000033.1 GCA_900549455.1 uncultured Collinsella sp.
TCTACACTTATGCGATCGTCGGCAGCGTCAGATGTGTATAAGAGACAGGCATAAGGAGCTGGGGCCTTCGACCGTCACGTTTGGACAGATCGAGGGCGGCTATCGCCCCTATGTCGTGCCCGACCACGCCAAGGTCTGGGTCGACATGCGCCTGACGCCGCCGACCGATACGGCCGCCGCGATCAACATGGTCGAGCATGCCATTGCCGCCGCCGAGGCCGCGGTTCCCGGTTGCCATGGCAGCTACGCCGTGACGGGCGACCGCCCCGCCATCGAGCGCGACCCGAACTCTCCCCTTCTAGCCGCACTCAAGCGTGCCACCGATGACGCGACGGACGCGGACACGACCGTCGGCTTCTTTACCGGCTACACCGACACCGCCGTCATTGCCGGCAAAACAGGTAACCGCAATTGCATGAGCTACGGCCCCGGCTCGTTGGCGCTCGCGCACAAGCCCAACGAGTATGTGCCCCATGCCGATATCGTTCGCTGCCAGAACGTACTCATCGCGCTTGCCGATAACACACTCTGGGACGCAAGCGGCCAAGTTGGGGCATAATAAGCCGCGAACAAACCGACTCGCGCGTTAGGACCGCCCATGAAAGCACTTCCGTTTCCCTGCATCCGCCCAGCTCAGGATCGCGTGCTCGAAGCGCTGCCGCAGATGGGCGGCATCCTGAGCGGCAACGACGCCCTGCGCGGCGCCATCGCCGACGGGCTCATGCTCAAAGATCCGGGTGCGGCATACTACGTGTACGAGTGTTCGGGAGAGCCGGGGCGCGTGACAGGCGTTGTAGCAATTTGCCCGGTCGACATACTGGCGGGCGACGGCGTAACCCCCGCAGATGCGACCGCAGCCGCCCGTGCAATCGCCGAGCTTAAGGTGCAGCCCCGCCCTGTGGCACTTACCTACGAAGCCTCGCCCGTCATGGATATCATCCTCGGCGCCGCCAAAGAGGGCGCGTCGCTCTATGCCGTCACCGACCCCTCGGGCATTACGCACCGCGTGTGGGAGGTCAAGCGCGAGGACGCCGTTGCCGCCATCCGAGCCATGCTCGATCAGGCACCGGAGCCGACGCCGGCAGACGACCCCGCCTACGCTGCCGCGCTGGCAGGGGCGGCGCAACTCCTGGCAAACGAGGCCTGCACAGCTGGCACCTACACGGGCAAAGAGCCGTTCAACTTTGCTGTAGCCGCGCTGTTCCCCGCCGCGCAGGTCGCCGGCGGCGCACCGCAGGTTCCAACGGGTTTGCTCACCCACCAGATCGCACGGTTCTAACAGGGCGTAAACGCCTCGTACAAAGACTCGATAGCTCAACAAACAAGGGGCGGGGGTGCAATGCCCATGCATGCATCCCCGCCCCTTTCGCATCGAACAATGATGTCGGCGATCCGCATCGCCACGCCCGCGCTACCCGCGTTGCGGACCCGCGGCAGCCACGAGCGGCTCAAGCCCCAGCTCGCGCGCATAATCTTCCTGCGTAAAGACTTCGACCAGGCCAAACGTATCGGTCGCATCGTCAAACGCAAAATGCAGCACCGAACAGTTGCCCGGCACGCGCTCGTGCTCGTCGGCCGCCGCGCCCCTCACGTGGTCCAAAAACTCCTTGATTGCCGAGGCATGGCTCACCGCGAGCACGCACGAATGGTCTGGGCGTCGCATAAGATCGGTCAACGTCGCCACCATGCGCTCGCGCACCTGCATCTGCCCCTCGCCGCCAAACTGACGATAAAAGTCACGCCACGGACGCACGGGCATCAGCATCACGCGCTCGGCCTCAAAGTCGCCAAAATACCACTCGCGCAGGCCATCAAGGCGCTCGTAGGCAAGACCCGGCCACAGGCTGGCGATGGTCTGCTCGGTGCGGTGCAGCGTAGAGGTGTAGGCGTGGTCGGGCTCAATGCCACGTGCGCGCAAAAACATACCGGCGCGCGCCGCCTGCTCGCAGCCCAACTGCGTGAGCGGCGAGTCACTCCAACCCTGAATGATGCGTTTAAGGTTGAATATCGTTTGTCCATGACGGACCAGATACAGATCTTTATTCATAGGGGTCCTTTCGTTTGTTACCAACCCAAGAGCGAAAACGCCCCGTCGAAATAGCCAAAATGAAGCACGGCACCGTTGTCGGGTTGTTCTCCCCCGCCGGTCACGCATCTAAGAAACTCATGGCAGGCAGAGCCGTGGGAGACCGCAAGCACACAATCGTGCTGCGGTCGAGCCATAATACGAGTCAGTGCCGCAACCATGCGCGCCCGAAGCTCGCCTTCCGACTCGCCACCAAAGGCCACCGGATAATCACCCCAGGGCTGCGGCGGCATATCGCGATTTGATGTGCCTTCCAGCGAGCCCAGGCGCCACTCGCGCAGGTCGTCGACCGGCTCTATGGGAAGGTCCTCGCCAACGATCAGCTCGGCCGTGTGGAGCGCCCGACCCAACGGAGACGAATACGCATGGTCAAAGGAGATGCCACGCGCCTTAAACGCGGCGCGCGTCGCCAGCGCCTGCTCGCGCCCGCGCGCCGTAAGCGGCGAATCGTGCCAGCCCTGCAAGATGTTCTGCACGTTGAGCTCGGTCTGCCCATGCCGCACCAAATACAGATCGGCCACATGCCCTCCCCTCGCACCACCACAAAGGAGACAGGCACCTTTGTGGTGGTTTTACTGCCGGATCGCGCCGCAACGACGCGCAACTACAGCAGCACGTCGGCAAGCGGACGCTTGGGCACGTGATGCACCTGCGCCCCATCGCGCCAGTAATTGATAGAACCATCCGGGTTGGAATCGATCGCATCGATGATCTGCGTTTCGGCCGGAACGCCAAACGCCATGATTAGCTTGAGCTCGTATTTGTCGTTATCGAGCCCCATGGCGTCGATCGCGCGGGGCGTAAAGGCCTTGAACATGCAAGCCGCCACCTCGGGGGTGGCGCTGCGGGCGGCGAGCATCATCGTCTGAGCCGCGATGCCCGTGTCGACCTCGGTGATAGGCGCGGCGGGCTTGCCGGGAACGGTGCGCTCGGCAAGAACTGCGATGTAGCCGGTCGGGCGTTCGCCCTCATTGGGACCCGACCAATCCTTGAGCGCACCGGCCCACGCGAGCTCATCAAATACACGCGCGCAGTCCTCAGCACCGCTCACCACATGAAAACGCAGACGCTGAGCATTAGCGCCGCAGGGAGCCAGGTGCGCCAGCTCTGCCAGCTCGAGCAAAAACTCGCGCGGCACGCGCATGGACTCGTCAAAACGGCGGCATGTTCGAGCGCGACGAACCAGCGCATCAAACGTATCCAAGCCAAGCTTTTCACAGCCTTGCTTTGCCATCGACTCCGCACTCGACGGCGCCGCGGGAACAGCTTCGTTCATAGAGACCCCAATACAAGCCAATTGTTCTTAGAAAATCTAACCTAAAACGCAGACAATAACGAACAGAGCCGCAATGTTCTACACCTGTTAAATAGAATAACGCGACATGGGGAACAACGAGAACAAATCGGGGCCTTTGGGTTACACTTCGCCCTCCCCGACCCATACGTCAGCGCCTTTAGGCGATACTTGTTGTAGCAACTGCGGCATACGCCGCAAAAACAACAATGACGGCAAACGCCACGCGGAAAGGAGACCTCATGGGCATCTTTAAGAACGACGACCAGCAGTCAAATTTGTTTGGATTTGACGAGAAAAGCAGCAGGCAAGGCAATCAAGGCCGTGCGCTGGATCTACGCCGTCACGGGCGTCATCGCACTACTTGCCGGCATCGCGCTGCTGTTTGCACCCGCCAAGTCCCTCGTCTTCCTGACGACCGTCCTGGGCTTCTACTTTGTGATCACAGCTGGCGTCAGGCTGTTCACCGCCATTTTTGAGCCGCTGCTGCCCGCCGGTTGGCGCGTGACGAGCATCATCTCCAACCTGCTCATCATTCTGGGCGGCGTCATAATCCTGCGCAATCAGGCCTTCTCGACCGCGACGCTCACCACGCTCGTGGTGGTCGTGGCTGGCTTTGGCTGGATCGTCGAAGGTGTTATGTCCATTCTGGAGTCCGAGCTTTCGTCCAACCGCGCCCTCGCCATCCTGAGCGGTGCGCTCTCCATCATCGCCGGCGTGTTCGTGTTCATCTACCCGCTGTGGTCGGCCAAGATGCTCGTCATCTTTACCGGCGCTGCACTCCTGGTGTTTGGCGTGACGCTGATTATTCGTGCTATCCGCTTTGGCAAGCTGGTGCACTAGATGCAAAGAACGCTCTTTATTGATGCCGACGCCTGCCCGGTCACGCGCGAGTCGATCGACTGCGCGCGGCGGGCGGGCGTCGCCGTGGTTATCGCCGGCAACAGCACGCAAAACCTGGAGCGGCACATTCGCCGCGACGATCCGCGCGATGCCGAGCACGCACGACGCGGCTTTTGGGTCACTACGCTCGATGTGAGCGTAGGCGCCGACAGCGCAGACTTTGCCATTGTCGAACGTCTGCAGGCGGGTGACGTGGTCGTGACGCAGGACATTGGCCTGGCGAGCATGGTGCTCGGCCGCAATGCCGCCGCCATCGGTGTGCGCGGGCGCGTGTACGACAAGGCGACCATCGACATGCAGCTGTTTATTCGCCACGAGGAAAAGAAGGTGCGTCGCGCCGGCGGTCGCACCCGCGGGCCGGCAGCCTTCACCAGTGAAGACCGCGCCCGCTTTAAGCGCAACCTCACCGAGCTGCTGCGCTAACCAAGGCAGATTTTTGGGACATACCTAAAAATCTACCTTTTTGTTTTGGGCGGTGTGAGCGCTCAGGATCCATGGCTCAACATAAAACGGGCTTCAAACTGCCATGCGTCGCCGCATTGTGCAAGCGCCGTGCATGGCTATTTTGAAGCCCGTTTTGTTAGGCCTACTTAGAGGCCAAAGGCAGATAGGACGAGGCCCCAGCCAGCGCCGATGACGTACATCATGACCAGGAACACGGCGTTTTCGCGAGCGCTGCGGTTGGTGCGGAACAGCACCAGATAACCCACGCCGGCGGAAATGAGCGTGCCGGCGAGCATCGGCGCCAGTTGAAGTGCGCCTTCCAGATACAGCTGCGTAATGACCACGCTCGCCGAGCAGTTGGGGATCAGGCCGACAAGCGCCGAACCCAGGACGGCGAGCGTCTCGTTGCCACGCAGGAACTGCTCGATCGCGGACTCGCCAAAGGCCTCAAGTACGGCGACCAGAATCA
The DNA here is from genome assembly GCA_900549455.1 of uncultured Collinsella sp. GTDB lineage: Bacteria > Actinomycetota > Coriobacteriia > Coriobacteriales > Coriobacteriaceae > Collinsella. The sequence goes on from UROM01000033.1 coordinate 5,197, forward strand.
GCGTCACCAGGAAAATGAATACCGATACCTGCACGGTATGCGAGATGGCGCTGCGGATAATCGACAGGACGGGCGTGCCTTCGTGTGAGTGGGAGTGACCGTGGTCATGATGGTGTTCATGCTCGCCCTCGTGTCCGTGGTTGTGGCCGCGTCCGTGTTCGCGCTCGCCCTCATCCTCGTCTTCATCACAACCGCAATGGTCGCGCTCGCACAGCTCATGGATGTGGTCGGCGCTCACGCCCGCCTCGGCAACCTCGTCGATGATGTCACCGCCGCTGTGGTCGTCATGCGCGCAGTTAACGTGCGCCGGATTGACAGTGGTCCCCAACACGGTACGACGAATCGCCGCATGCGCACGGGCGTTGCGACGCAGACCGCGAATGGCGGCATCTACGATAAAGCCCGTGACCAGTGCGATCAGCGCTTTCGAAGCCAAAAGCATCGCCATAGCCTGCACGGGAACCTGCTCGGCAAGTAGCAGCGGCAGCATCTCGTCGGAGGTCGAAAGAAACACCGCCACCAGGGTTCCCAGCGTCACGACGCGACCGGCGTACAGCGTTGCCGCCATGGCCGAAAAGCCGCACTGCGGCACTATGCCCAGTAACGAGCCGACCACGGGGCCAGCGGCGCCGGCACGCTTGATGACGCCGTTGACGCGATCGCCTGCCACATGCTCGAGCGTCTCGAGGACCAGATATGTCGCCAACAAGAACGGCACAAGCGAGAGCGTGTCCTTGCCGGCGTCGAGCAGAATATCAATCATCAAATCCATGACGGATGGAACCTTTCGTGTCTTTCGGCAGCATTGTAAAAGTCCTAGCGGTCAACTAGGGTATTGTAATTGTCCTAGGCGCGATGCCAATAGTTGCCCATGGTAAACTATCATCTCGCCATAACTCGACAAACCCGAGCCGCACGACGCGGCCCGTGCAAGGAGCAGCATATGAACGTATCGCAAGCACTCGAATACGAGCGCCAGCCGTTTATCCCCATGTTTATCTACGGCGACCACGGCGCCATGGAATCCGAGCGTCAGAAAGGCGAAGAGGCCCTCAAGGTGCTCGAAACCGAGTACTTTACCGCCGAGGACGACCCCGGCTTCGACTTTGCCACCGTGCGCGACCTGGCCGACCGCAACCGCGACCTGTGCGACCAGATTGGCGAGGCGCGCCTGCGCAACGTGACGCCCGCGACGCTTTCGCGCGGCCTGTCCGACGCCGACACCTGCGCCGCCATCGGCAAGATGCAAAAGCGCACCGCCGCGTCCGTCATGCGCGAGATCCGCGGCGACCGCGACGCGCTCGGTGTCGCCTACGCTCGCAAGCCCATCCAGGGCACGGTGCTCGGCATCGATATCGAGACCACCGGCCGCGCACCCGAGCGCGGCTACATCATCAACGTGGGCTGGGAGATCATGGAGCTCACCAGCGACGCCGTCCCGCACGACGCCGAGGCGCACTACTGCGGTCTGCCCGGTATCTACCGCGGCGAGGATGTGCCGCTGTCGAATATCCACCACATCACCTGGGATGACATTGACGGCAAAACGCCCTTCCGCGAGAACAAGGAGCTGCAAAAGCAACTGCTCAAGCTTATGAAGAAGTACCCGTACATGGCGCACAACGCCGCCTTTGAGGACAGCTGGTTCAAGATCCACCTGGACGGTTACGCCGAGGCGCGCCGCGCGGGTAAGATTATCGTCATCGACTCGCGCCAGATCTGCCGCAGCCTGGACGCCGATGTGCGCTCGCTCCCTCGCGAGTCCGCACCCGCCGCGCTCGAGAACTGGGCGCGCCGCCGTGGCACCCTCGCCGCCGACGCCAACGAGCAGCACCTGGGCCTCGACGACACCGACCTCATGCTCCGCACGGTGCAGGCCGAGTTCAACCTCAAGAACCTGTTTGCCAAGTAGATTGCCATGCAGAGGTGCCATCCGCGAGCAACACTTGCCGGGCCATAGCGCCCCGCGCAAAAGCGACACGCCGAGGCGTCCTTCTCAAGCGACGCAATGCGGGCCGATATCCAAGTGGATATCGGCCCGTTTTTTCGGCACCGCGCACGCGGCCCCCGGCCCTCGGGCCTAGCCGCCGTACAACTAAGAACTTCGTTTGAGCATGTTCAAGCCAAATTACACATCAGTTTTGACGCCGCTTTTGCATCAAAACGGCGTCGACCACCATCAGTTGTGGAGGTCTGCGTAGTCAACGAACTGCAACGATGCTCCAAATGGCATCTTTCTCCATCATTGGCGTCAAGCTCTTGGGCAGCTTTTGTTATGTCGCAAGATTTTGCCTTGGCGTTCATCGCGAGCCCCGCCGCCTGGTCTGCCATGCTATCTGTATGAGTATCGTGCTTTCACATAACACGGCAAAAACGGTCTACCAAGCCGCATACTCGGTATCCGCAATTGGAACCGAGCCCTGCAGTCCCGCCAAAATCTACGGGGCGCGCCCCAGCAAGAAACTTCTCGACTCTGCCGCCGACTGGCTCACCAGGCACAATATCGCCCTTGATAACGGCGCGCCGCTCGATACAACGGTATTCGAGCGCGCAAACGTGCGCAACATACCGGGTTGCAAATGCCACGTATCGTCTAAGCGTTTCTCGGGATCGCGCTTTATCGAACTCGCTGACGGCATCTATATAGTCGGCGTCGAACTCTGCGCGCTTCAGGCCGCAACCTATCTTCCCTTTCGCGAACTTGTGGAGTACTACTTCGAACTGTGTGGCGCCTATTCCCTTGGGCGCGATGCTTCGACAGCCTATACCGAGCGCTTCGCGCTCACTTCGACCTCGAACCTCAAGCACTTTTTTAACTCCCTCACCGACTGCAAGGGGCTTGAGCTTGCCCGAAAAGCCATCCAGTGCGTGCGAGACGGATGCCGCTCGCCGATGGAAACGGCGTTTGTCATGATGCTCACGTTACCCAGACGCGAGGGCGGGCTGGGCATTAGCGAGATCGAGACCGACTACGAAGTAAAGGTCACAGCTGCCGCAAAAGACCTCACGCGGCGCGAAACGTTCTATATGGATGCATATCTCAAGCGGTCCCGAACCGACATCGAATACAACGGATTTCAACACGATGCCGAAGAAGACCGCGCCATTGACGAAGAGCGCAAGAACGCACTGGCGTCCATGGGCTATGGGATCATTACCGTAAGTCGCTATTCCTTTATGCACGCCAGCGCTTTCGCCAGAGTCATGGAGGCAATCCAGCGAAAGGAGGGCATTCGCCCATCGCGCCTGCCCAAAGATTTCGCAATCAAGCAGGAAGGACTGCGACAATTTGTGCTCAGGAGATTTATCGAGGAAAAGAAGCGCATTGAGGAGCTCCTCCGTCAAGACGTAGAGCAGCGTAGTGCACTTGAGCTCGAGCACGCCGTGCTCGAAGGCATCTCGCTGGACGACCCAACGATCAACGATGTCCCAGCCATCGACGACATGCAAGTCATCGAGCTGGATTGCCCGGAGTTCGCTCAAACAAGCACCTCCACGCCCGAAGGCAGGGTGTACGGGGCCAGAACAGAGACAGACTGACAGGGCGGGTACCCCGGCGACGTGCAAAAACGGGAGTTTTCAGCAAAGCCGGGTATCCAAGGAGTCTCGAATTGATCCATTCCGCACCGATGCCGCGAATTTAACGCACGTTAAGCTACAGCTGGGGAATATCTATCGCCATTGACACTCTAGTAAAGCCCTACGGCGGCAAATGCCGCCGCATTATGCAATAAATGACCCCTCGTCGATGCTGAAAACTCCCGTTTTTGCACGTCGCTAAGGTACCCACGTTGGCATCGGCGGCCTTATCCGCACCCACCGATGCCCTTAGCCGCCTTTAGGACCAATCGATAGCAAAAAAATTCGCGAATTATATTGACATATGAACATGCGCGCATATACTCGGAAGTAAGTTATATGAGCGCATGTTCATATGAAAGGATATTGCAATGAGCGATCTCGCTGATGAAATAAAGTCCAGCATCGACATCACCACCGTGCCCGACGTCCCCACCACCTGCTCGCCCGAGGACCTTCCCGACGAGGAGCTGCTGTACGACCTTGCTGACCTGTTCAAGGTCTTCAGCGACACCACGCGCATCAAGATCCTCTACGCCCTCATGAGCCGCGAACTTTGCGTGGCAGATATCGCCGAGGCGACCTCGACCTCGCAGTCCGCGGTGTCGCATCAGCTGCGCACGCTCAAGCAGTCGCACCTGGTTAAATTCCGGCGCGACGGCCGCAACATCCTCTACTCGCTTGCCGACGACCATGTCTACACCATGCTCAACCAAGGCATGAGCCACATCTGCGAATAGCGACCAACCACGGTACCAGCGCGGCCTGTACCCAAGCCGCAAAAACAGGGAAAGGAACCCGCCATGAAAAAGCAGTTTAAACTCGACGAGATCGACTGCGCCAACTGCGCGCGCGAGCTTCAGGACGAACTTACCAAGCTCGATGGCGTCAAGTCCGTTTCGGTCAACTTTATGACCCAGAAGTTGACGCTCGAAGCCGACGACGCCGAGTTCGACGAGGTCCTCGATCGCGTCGTGGAGTTTACCGCCGACGCCGAGCCGGACTGCGAGATCATTCTCTAGCCCAGGTTTATGCTGACCCACAAGGCCGCGCTTGCCGCGGTCTTTTCTCGCGAAATTATATGAGCGAGTGTTCATACATTCAAATGGGAGGTTTGAATCATGGCAGCTGCCGATCCCAAAAAGAAAAAGAAGAAGCGCAAGAAGAAAGAGTCCCTTGAGCATAAGCGCAACCGTATCCTGGTAGCGCTAGGCATATTTGCGGTGGTGTACGCCCTCGACGAGCTCGGTACCCTTACCGCCGCATTCGGCACCCCGGGTGACGTCTATGCCAGCTTCGTGCTGTTCCTGGTGCCGTTCCTAATTGCCGGCTACGACGTACTCCAGAAGGCGTTCAGCAACATCCGCCGCGGCAAGGCGTTCGACGAGAGCTTCCTCATGGCCGTCGCGACCATCGGCGCGTTTGCCATGGTGCTCTTCCCCGACACCGACCCGCACATGGCCGAAGGCGCCGCCGTCATGCTGTTCTACCAGGTCGGCGAGCTGTTCCAAGCATACGCCGTGGGTAAGAGCCGCAAGTCGATCAGCGCCATGATGGACATCGCGCCCGACTACGCCAACGTCGAGCAAGCCGACGGCACGCTCGAGCAGGTCTTTCCCGATGACATCGCCGTCGGCACCGTCATCGTCGTCAAGCCCGGCGAGCGCGTGCCCATAGACGGCGTCATCGTCGAGGGCGAGACACAGCTCGATACCGCCGCCCTTACCGGCGAGTCGGTCCCCCGCCCGGCCAAAACCGGAGACGATATCATCAGCGGCTGCATCAACATGACGGGTCTCATCCACGTGCGCACCACCAAGCCATTTGGCGAGTCCACCGTCGCGCGCGTCCTAGAGCTCGTAGAAAACGCCAGCGAAAAGAAGGCGCGTACCGAGAACTTCATCACGCGCTTCGCCCGCGTCTACACGCCCGCCGTCACCGGCGCGGCCGCGGTACTCGCGCTCGGCGGCGGCTTGGTCACCGGCGCCTGGTCCGACTGGATCCTGCGCGGCCTGACCTTCCTGGTCGTCAGCTGCCCGTGCGCGCTCGTGATCAGCGTCCCACTCAGCTTCTTTGGCGGCATCGGCGGCGCATCCAAGCTGGGCGTCCTCATCAAGGGCTCCAACTACCTCGAGACGCTCGCCGATGTGGACACCGTCATCTTTGACAAGACCGGTACGCTCACCAACGGCACGTTTTCGGTCGTGGCGGTACACCCTGAGGCCGGCTATACCGAGCAGTCGCTGCTCGAAGTCGCGGCCCTCGCCGAGTCGTTTTCCGATCACCCCATCGCACGGTCCATACGTGCCGCCTACCAGGGTGAGCTTGACCAGAATCGCGTGAGCGACTCCGCCAATGTCGCGGGTCACGGTTTCACGGCAACCATCGACGGCAAGCGCGTCGTCGTCGGCAACGCCAAGATGCTTGCTGCGGCCGGTATCGAAGCCCCCAATTGCGAGGTCGTCGGTACGATCCTCCATGTACTGGTCGATGACACGTACGCCGGCCATATCGTAATTGCCGACACCGTCAAAGCCGATGCAGAGCAAACGATTCGCGACCTGCACACCGCCGGTGTCAAGCGCACCGTCATGCTCACGGGCGACCGCGAGGAAGTGGCGGCCACCGTGGCCGAGCAGCTAGGACTCGACGAGTTCCACGCGCAGCTCATGCCAGGCGACAAGGTCGAGCGTGTTGAGGCATTGCTGGCGGCCGAATCGGGCAAGGGCAAGCTCGCCTTTGTAGGCGACGGCATCAACGATGCGCCCGTGCTCACCCGTGCAGACGTTGGCATTGCCATGGGCGCCATGGGCTCGGACGCCGCAATTGAGGCCGCCGACGTCGTGCTCATGGACGACAAGCCTTCCAACATCTCCCGCGCTATCCGCGTGGCGCGCAAGACCATGACGATTGTTTGGCAGAACATCATCTTTGCGCTGGGCATTAAGCTGCTGATTCTGGTGCTCGCGGCGCTCGGCATTGCCAACATGTGGCTCGCCGTCTTTGGCGACGTGGGCGTGGCGATCATCGCCATCCTGAACGCCATGCGCGCGATGGGTGTCAAGAACCTGTAGCGTCCGTAGTCCCTCCGGCCGGGACCGGGCTTGGTTTTGAAAATGTCCTCGCGCATGAGGCCCGCCTTTCCTGCTCCTGCGGAGCAACGGAAAGGCGGGCCTCGCGCTGCGGAATGTTTTCAAAACCAAGCCAGGTCCCGGCCTGCGGTGACGTTGTTGGTGGTTCTTGGGCATCGCTTGCTGGCGGGGTTCCTTGTCTGAGTTGGACTTAGTTGGTGGGGCTACTGATCCCGGTCGCTGGTTCGCGCTTTGCGCGAACTCCGCGCTACTGTGGGTCAGTTAGGCTTCTGTTGTTGAACCCGCTACATCTTCCCGGCCCAACATCGCCCGTAGCTTCTCGAAGCTCTCCTCGCTCAGGCAGTGCTCCATGTGGCAGCCCTCTTGCGACGCGACCTCAGCCGAAACACCCGCATCCTCCAGCAGCCCCACGAAAAAGCAGTGACGTTCCCACATTTGACGAGCGACCTCCAGCCCTCGCTCTGTCAGATGAACATCTCGTTTGCCCATTTCGACATAGCCGTTGCTTTCCAGCGTCGCCATGGCCTTGGAAACGCTCGCCTTGGTTACGCCGAGGTACTCCGCAACGTCGATCGAGCGCACGATGCCCTGACGTTCCGACAGAACGTAGATCGATTCGAGATAGTCTTCTCCGGATTCACGTAGGGCCATGGGCCGCCTTTCGCGATGGCTTCTAGTTAGCCTTTGGATACTTTTGCTTGATTTACTTTACCGCAAAAGTTGCCCATGTCTTACTACGTTGTTCAAAAAGTTAACCGTGTTTCACAAAATGCGCGGGGTAAGCAAGGCGACACGGCACGCAGCGCGCAAGGAGTGTCCCCCTCTGCCGGCAGAAAAAGGAACGTCCCCAAGTGCCGAATCCGCAGCTACAGCAGACCAAAGTGCTTCGCGGCGTTGTAGATCCCGTCGTCGTCCACGGCGGTCGTCACATAGGTCGCCGCAGCTTTCACCGTGTCCTGCGCGTTACCCATGGCCACGCTCGTGCCCACGGCGGAAAACATCGACAGGTCGTTCTCGCCGTCGCCAAAGGCAATCGCCTCACTCGCGTCGACACCCAGGCGCTCCAGCGTCGCTGCCACGCCCAGGTCCTTGCCGCCGTTAGCAGGGATAATGTCGCAGAACAGATCACACCAGCGCGTAGTGAGTGAGTGCGACACCGCATCGGTCACGATATGTTCGTCGGCCGGATCCACAAAGGCGCAAAACTGGTAGACCGGTGCGTCAAAGGCGTGCTCAAACGGCTCCTCGTGGTAGACGATTCCCGCGTTGCTGCCGGCCGTCACCACACGCTCGGACAGGCGGTTCACAAACGAGTTCTCGCCCTGCATGCACAGCGAGTCATAGCGCCCCTGCGCCACCTGGTCCACAATCACCGCGACGTCGTCCGGATCAATCGGGCAGCTACGGTAGACGCCCTCGGCATCGAAGCAGTGCTGGCCCGAGAGCGTAATGTACGCATCCCAGCCCAAGTCGAACAGCCAGTCCGGCATCTGGTAGGTCGGGCGACCCGTGGCGATCACGCACGCAATCCCCTGCTCGTGAAAGCTGTCGAGCACCTGCTGCGCCGACGCCGGAATCCGGTGGGTCTTAAAGCTCAGTAGCGTGCCGTCGATATCGAAAAACGCGGCTTTGATCATCCTCGTCTACTCCTCGCCCTCGAGCTTTTCGCTCGCCTCGAGCCACGCCATCTCCAGCTCGTCCATGGCGGCGTGGGCCTCGTCGATCTTTGCCTGCTGCTCGCCCAGCGCCGTGTAGTTGGTGGGGTCGACCTGGGCCATCGCGGCCTCGGCCTCCTCCACGCGGGCGCGCTGCGTCTCCATCTTGCGCTCGAGCGAGCTCACCTCGCGGCGGAGCTTCTGGCGCTCGGCGTTGGAAAGGCCATTGGGCTGGCCGCTCGACTTGGGTTTTTCGGCCGCAGCCGCCGCAGCACCGGTGTCGAACGTGCCGGTCTTGGCACTCGGCGCACCCACGGGTTCACCCTCGGCGGTGGCATTGCACAGACGCAGGTACTGGTCGACGCCGCCGGGCATATGCGTCAGGTGGCCGTCGAGCAGCGCCCACTGCTGGTCGGTCACGCGCTCCATCAAGAAGCGGTCGTGCGTCACCAGGATCAGCGTGCCGGGCCAGCCGTCAAGCAGGTCCTCGACAATCGCGAGCATGTCGGTATCCAGGTCGTTGCCGGGCTCGTCCAGGATAAGCACGTTGGGCTCGTCCAGGATCGTCAGCAACAGCGACAGGCGACGGCGCTGGCCGCCCGAAAGATCGCCGATGCGGCTCCAGAGCTGCTGCGTCGTAAAGCCCAGACGCTCGCAAAGCTTCTCGGGCGAAGTCTCCTTACCGTCGATGACGTAGTACTTCTTATAGTTGCCGAGCACCTCGCGGATCGTGTCGCCCATGTAGGGTTCGAGCTCCTCGAGCTGCTGCGACAGCACGCCAAAGCGCACTGTCTGGCCAATCTTCACGCGGCCACGCGTGGGCTCAATCTTGCCCTGGATCACGTCGAGCAAGGTCGACTTGCCGGCGCCGTTCTCGCCCAAAAGGCCATAGCGGTCGCCCGCACCGATGAGCCAGGTCACATCGTTGAGCACCTGCTTGGGCGCGCCATCGGTATCCGCATAGCCGGCGTCCACGTCGACCACGTCGATAACCTGCTTGCCCAGGCGACTCACCGCCAGGCGCTTGAGCTCCAGCTCGTCACGTACGGGCGGTACGTCGGCTATCAGCTCGCGAGCGGCGTCCACGCGGAACTTGGGCTTGGTGGAGCGCGCCTGGGCACCGCGGCTCAGCCACGCGAGCTCCTTGCGCGCCATGTTGCGACGGCGCTCCTCGGTAACCGCGGCCATGCGGTCGCGCTCCACACGCTGCAGGATGTAGGCCGAGTAACCGCCCTCGAAGGGATCGACCTGGCCGTCGTGGACCTCCCACATGCTGGTGCAGACCTCGTCCAGGAACCAGCGGTCGTGCGTGACCACGAGCATCGCGCCCTGGCCGCGCTGCCAGCGGGCCTTTAAGTGACGCGCGAGCCAGTTGATGGTGCGCATATCCAGGTGGTTGGTGGGCTCGTCGAGCATAAGCACGTCGTAGTCGCCGATCAGCAGGCGCGCGAGGTCCACGCGACGGCGCTGGCCGCCCGAAAGCTCGCCCACCGTGCCCTCCCAGGGCACATCGCTAATAAGACCGGCCAGAATCTGGCGCGTACGCGGACTCGACGCCCACTCATACTCGGGCGTGTCGCCGACGACGGCATGATGCACGGTGTCGGTATCGACCAGGTTGTCCTTTTGGCCGAGCAATCCGATCGTCGTGTCGCGGCGATGCGTCACGCGGCCGTCGTCGGGCTCCAACGTGCCGGCGAGTACGCTCAGCAGCGTCGACTTGCCGTCGCCGTTTTTGCCGACGATACCAATACGGTCGCCCTCGCCCACGCCGAGCGTCACGCTATCGAAAATATGCTTGGTGGGAAACTCTAGGCTGACGGAATCGCATCCCAAAAGAATCGCCATATGCCCTGCTCCTTCGTAGAAATTCAACGTTGTCCATGATAGCAGCGAGCCCCACCCCAAACC
>UROM01000034.1 GCA_900549455.1 uncultured Collinsella sp.
TCTACACCAGCAAGGCTAAGGCTCAGGCCCACATCAACGCTGGCGCCAAGAAGGTCGTTATCTCCGCTCCGGCCGGCAGCGATCTGCCCACCATCGTGTACAACGTCAACCATGAGACGCTGACCGCTGAGGACAACATCATCTCCGCTGCTTCCTGCACCACCAACTGCCTCGCCCCGATGGCCAAGGGTCTGAACGACTTCGCTCCCATCGTGTCCGGCATCATGACCACCATTCACGCCTGGACTGGCGACCAGATGCCGCTCGACGGCCCGCAGCGCAAGGGCAACAAGCGTCGTAGCCGCGCCTGCGCCGTTAACATCGTCCCCAACACCACCGGTGCTGCCAAGGCTATCGGCCTGGTTCTCCCCGAGCTCAACGGCAAGCTCATCGGTGCCGCCCAGCGCGTCCCGACGCCGACCGGCTCCATCACCAACCTCTACGCTGTCGTTGACAAGAAGGTCACCGTCGACGAGGTCAACGCCGCTATGAAGGCTTACGCTGCCACCATCTCCGAGACCTTCGGTTACAACGAGGACGACATCGTCTCCACCGACATCATCGGCGAGACCCATGGCTCCATCTTCGACGCCACTCAGACCATGTGCTCTGACCTCGGCAACGGCCAGACCCTCGTTCAGGTCACCTCTTGGTACGACAACGAGAACTCCTACACCTCTCAGATGGTCCGCACCATCAAGTACTTCGAGAAGTTCGTTGCTTAATTTGGCTTTTAGCGAATAGCTCGTTGAGCGTCTAAAGAAGGGCGCGGCCTTGTAGGGCTTACACCCTAGGGTCGCGCCCTTTTTATAAGAAATCGTCTGCCGTAATGGGAGGCAGACACGTACGAAAGGTAGAAGCAAACATGGCCTTTACCAAGAAGACCGTCCGCGACATCGATGTCGACGGCAAGCGCGTTCTCGTCCGCGTTGACTTCAACGTGCCTATCAAGGATGGCGTCGTTGGCGACACCACCCGTATCAAGGCTGCCCTGCCCACCATCAACTATCTCGTTGAGCACAACGCTCGCGTCATCCTCATGAGCCACCTCGGCCGTCCCGATGGCACCGGCTTCCAGCCCGAGCTTTCCCTCGAGCCCGTCGCCAAGAAGCTCGCTGAGCTCTCTGGCCTTGACGTTGCTTTTGTTGCCGACACGTATGGCGAGAAGGCTGCTGAGGCTGTCGCCGCTGTCGAGCCGGGCAAGGTCCTCGTTCTCGAGAACGTCCGCTTCGATAAGCGTGAGAAGAAGAACGATCCCGAGATCGCCAAGATCCTCGCTTCCTATGGCGACGTTTTCGTCCTCGACGCCTTCGGCACCGCTCACCGCGCCCAGGGTTCCGTTGTGGGCCCCGCCGATTACCTGCCTGCCGTCGCCGGCTTCCTGCTCGAGAAGGAGGTCGACACGCTGACTGGCATCTTCGCCGAGCCCGAGCGTCCCTTCGTCGCTATCGTCGGCGGTTCCAAGGTTTCCTCCAAGATCGGCGTTCTCGATCACCTCATCGACTCCGCTGACACCCTGATCATCGGTGGCGGTATGGCCTACACCTTCTTCCTGGCTCAGGGCCTGACCGTCGGTCAGTCCCTCAAGGAAGAGGACTGGGTCGAGCGCGCCGGTGAGATGCTCAAGAAGGCCGAGGAGAAGGGCGTCAAGATCCTGCTCCCCATCGACAACCGCGTTGCCGATCACTTTGGCGAGGACGCTGTCCCCGAGGTTGTCGCTTCCGACGCTATCCCCGACGATCGTGAGGGTATGGACATCGGCCCCAAGACCGAGGAGCTTTACGCCGAGGCCGTCAAGGGTGCCAAGACCGTGTTCTGGAACGGCCCCATGGGCGTCTTCGAGTTCGACAACTTCGCTCATGGCACCCAGGCTATCGCCGAGGCTGTTGCTGAGGCTGATTGCACCTCGATCATCGGTGGTGGCGATTCCGTCGCAGCTGTCAACAAGTTCAACCTGGCCGACAAGATGAGCTGGATCTCCACCGGCGGTGGCGCTTCCATGGAGCTCGTCGAGGGTAAGGCCCTGCCCGGAGTGGAGGCGCTTCTCGATGCCTAATCGCACCCTTCTTATCGCTGGTAACTGGAAGATGAACAACGACGTCGCCGAGGCCGCCAAGCTCGCCGACGAGCTGGCCCAGGCTCTGCCCGAGGTTCCGGCTGGCGTCGAGGTGCTCGTCTGCCCTCCGACCATTGACATCACCACGGTTCATGACCGCATTCAGGCTGCCCCCATCGCCCTCGGTGCACAGAACGTGTACTGGGAGGCCAAGGGTGCCTTCACCGGTGAGTCCTCTTGCGACATGCTCAAGTCCGCTGGCTGCACCTACTGCATCATCGGTCACTCCGAGCGTCGCGACTACTTCCACGAGACCGACGAGGATCAGAACAAGAAGGCCAAGGCTCTCGTTGCCGCCGGTCTTGTTCCCGTCTTCTGCTGCGGCGAGTCCCTCGAGGTCCGCGAGGCCGGCACCTATGTCGAGCACGTCGTGAACCAGGTCAAGGCTGGCCTTGCTGGTCTTGAGATCACCTGCCCCAAGCAGGTCGTCGTCGCCTACGAGCCCATCTGGGCCATCGGCACCGGCAAGACCGCTACCGCTGAGGACGCTCAGGAGGTCTGCGGCGCTATCCGTGAGACCCTCAAGGAGATGTTCGGCGAGGAACTCGCCGACGGCATCCGCGTTCTCTACGGCGGTTCCGCCAAGCCCGGCAACATCGCCGAGCTCGTCGCCAAGCCCGACGTTGACGGCGCCCTCGTGGGCGGCGCTTCGCTCAAGGCTGCCGATTTTGCCTCTATGGTCGTCAAGGCAGGCGAGTAGGACATATGGCACAGCGTCATCTTCCTGCACTCCTGATCATCATGGACGGCTGCGGCCTGGCCCCGGCCGATGGTGAGAACGCCGTCGCCGCTGCCAAGACGCCCTTCCTTGATAGCCTGTACGAGAAGTATCCTCACACCACGCTCGGCGCTTCGGGCGAGGACGTGGGCCTTCCCGACGGTCAGATGGGCAACTCCGAGGTAGGTCACCTCAATATCGGTGCCGGCCGCATCGTCTTCCAGGAGCTTTCGCGCATCAACAACGCCATCAAGGACGGCTCCATCGCCAAGAACGAGGTCTTCGTCAAGGCTATGGACGATGTAAAGGCCGAGGGCAAGACCCTCCATCTCATGGGCCTTATGAGCCCTGGCGGTGTTCATTCCCACATGAACCACGTCGAGGCTCTGGTCAAGATGGCTGCCCAGCATGGCGTCAAGACCGTTCGCGTCCACGCCTTTATGGATGGCCGCGACGTCGACCCGCAGTCCGGTGCCGGCTACATGAGCGAGTTCTGCGCCTTCCTGGCCAAGATCTCCGAGGAGACTGGTTGCGACGCTCGCGTTGCCACCGTCTCGGGCCGTTACTGGGCCATGGACCGCGATAACCGTTGGGAGCGCATCCAGCGCGCCTACGACGTCATGGTCAACGCATCCGATGCCGATACCGACCCCGTTGCCGGTATCAAGGCCTACTACGAGAAGGATCCGCGCGGTGACGAGTTCGTCGAGCCCTTCGCTGCCCACAACGAGGGCATCCACGAGGGCGACGCGGCCATCTTCTTCAACTTCCGTCCCGACCGCGCCCGTCAGATGACCCGCGTGTTCACGGACAAGGAGTTCGATGGCTTTGAGCGCGAGCAGATCAAGCTTTCGCACTTTGTGACGATGACCGAGTACGACCCGACGTTTGACGTCGAGGTCGCCTTCCCCAAGACGTTCCCCGAGAACGTCCTGGCCGACGTTATCGCCGCCAATGGCCTGAAGCAGCTGCACACCGCCGAGACCGAGAAGTACGCCCACGTGACGTTCTTCCTCAACGGCGGCATCGAGGAGCCCAAGGAGGGCGAGGAGCGCGTGCTCGTCGCTTCCCCCAAGGTCGCTACCTACGATCTGCAGCCTGAGATGAGCGCTCCCGAGGTTACCGAGAAGCTTGTCGCCGCCATCAACGAGGATCGCGCTGATTTCTACATCGTGAACTTCGCGAACTGCGACATGGTTGGTCACACCGGTGTCTTCGACGCCGCCGTTAAGGCCGTCGAGGCTGTTGACGATGCCCTGTCCAAGGTTGTCCCGGCGATTCTCGCCAAGGGCGGCTTTGCGCTGATTACCGCCGACCACGGCAACGCCGATCACATGTTTGACGTTGCTTCCGACGGTTCCAAGCATCCGTTTACGGCTCACACCACCAACCGCGTCCCGTTCATCATCGTTGATGAGAAGGCCAAGCTCACCGGTATCGAGGACGGCCGTCTTTCCGATATCGCTCCGACTATGCTCACCATGGCTGGTATTGAGCCTTCCGCCGAGATGACGGGTCGCGTGCTCGCCACCGAGGCCTAAGAGAAAACGCCAAGCGTTTCTTTGAAGGGGGTTGTCCATATTCGGGCAATCCCCTTTTTTTGGTATTTCTGCCATATCTGCCCCGTCCCCAAATGGCAGGTGGGGGAGTGCTGGGGGTTGTGGTACAGTACTGGAGTTTGAACTGTTCTATTAAGGAGCTTATCTATGGGTCCGTTCCAGATTCTTCTGTTTGTCGTTTGGGCTGTCTCTGCCGTGGCGCTGACGATTCTCGTCCTGATGCATTCCGGTAAGGGCACCGGCGTTTCGGATATGATTGCTAGTTCGCTGTATAACTCCAGCTCTGCCACGGGCGTCATGGAGCAGAACCTTGATCGCCTGACCGTCATCATGGCTGTCGTGTTTGCCGTGTGCGTCGTCCTGTGCATGTTCTTCTTCCCGCAGGGCATCGTCGGCTACTAAGCATCGACGTATATACGTTTGTAAAAAGGGTCCTGCATATGCGGGGTCCTTTTTGTTTACAGACTTGTAACAGAGTCAAAATATCCCCACATACTTCGCCCAACTAAAGAAATTCTCGACCGTTGACCGGAATTAGCCCCAAATCGTGCATAAAATGCGCTACTGTATTGCGAAACGTTGATCCGTTGTGCATAACCAGCCATAGCGGCGGGCGGCGTTTTGATGGTTCGGATCGGATTGTCTCGACATGTGTCCGACTGAACATTTCTTTGTCCTATCTCATAAGGAGGATGGCATGGCTGATTCTATGTTCCACCAGCCCGTTATGGGTCGTCGCGCCTTTGTTGGCGGCACCCTCGCTGCGAGCTCCATGGCTTTTCTTGCCGCATGCGGCAAGAAGGGCGGCGACGCTTCCGGTTCTGAGTCCGGTTCGACGCTGAACTTCTACATCAACAACCCGGTCTGCATCGACCCCTACAATGTCCAGGAGGACCAGGGCACTCAGGTCGAGTACCAGCTCTTTGATGCTCTGACCTCTTATGACGCCGAGAAGGGCGAGATCGTTCCGCTGGCTTGCGAGTCCTTTGAGGCCAACGACGACGCCACCGAGTTCACCTTCAAGATCAAGAAGGCCAAGTTCCACAACGGTGACGACGTTACCTCCAAGTCCTTCAAGCTCGGTTGGGAGCGTCTGGTCAACACCAAGTCGGCCATCGCTACCGAGTACGGCCCTTCCGAGGTCTCCTATCACCTTTCCATGGTCGAGGGCTATGACGACCTGCTTGCCGGTAACGCTACCGAGCTCAGCGGTGTTACTTGCCCCGACGATGAGACCCTCGTCGTCAAGCTGTCTTCCGCTTACGCCGACTTCCCCTTCGTCGCCTCTCACCCGGCTCTGGCCCCGGTTCCCGAGTGCGCCGAGTCCGATGTCAAGAGCTTCTATCTTGCACCGGTCGGTAACGGCCCGTTCATGATGGACGGCAAGTGGGAGGATGGTCAGGAGATCAACCTCAAGAAGTTCGACGATTACTATGGCGACAAGGCCAAGATCGATGGCATCCACTTCCAGGTCATCAAGGACATGGAGACTGCTTACAAGGAGTTCCAGGCCGGTAACCTCGATGTCTGCGACGTTCCCGTTGCTCAGATCGATGCCGCCAAGAAGGATCGCGGCGTGTCTAAGGACGGCTACACCATGGGTGACGGCGAGCGCATGCTGCTCGGCGCCGAGCCTTCCACGTACTATCTGACCTGCAACACCACGGCCGAGCCGTTCAACAACGCCGACCTGCGTAGGGGCATCTCCCTGGCCATCAACCGTGAGGCCATCTGCAAGACCATCTTCAAGGGTACCCGTACCCCTGCCGACGGCATTGTTCCTCCGGGCATCGATGGCTACAAGGAGGGCGCATGGGAGTTCTGCGCCTACGATGTCGACAAGGCTAACGAGTACCTCGACAAGGTTGCTCCCGCTGGCGCTAACGGGGATCGTGGCATTAGCGTGACCCTTTCCTACAACCAGGACGGCGGTCACAAGGAGATCATGGAGTCCATCATCGGCGACCTCGCCAAGGTTGGCGTTACCGCTGTCTCCGATACCCCTGAGTGGTCTGCCCTGCTCGAGCAGTATCAGAACTTTAACTATCAGTTCGGTCGTCTGGGTTGGATTGCCGACTACCCGATCATGGACAACTTCCTGTATCCGCTGTTCCACTCCGACTCCCTCGGTGGCGACAACCGCTCCGGTTACAACAATCCCGAGTTCGACGCCAAGGTCGACGAGGCTCGTACTATTGTTGACGACGAGGAGCGCGTCGCTAAGATGCAGGAGGCCGACGCAATGGTCGCTGCCGACTGCCCGGTCATCCCGGTGATGTTCTACACGCACACCATCGTCGGCTCCGATCGCATCAAGCACCTCTACGTCGATCCGCAGAAGCATGCCGATCTGGGTACCGCTGAGCTCGCCTAAGAGTTTGCAGCTTCCGTGAGGGTCAAGTATTTACGTAGACCTCATGGGAAACATACAGTTCTCCCTAACCTGGGGTAAACTGGCTGATGGTAATTTTGGGATGCCGGTCTGGCGATCGGCATCCCATTTAGGTTAATCCCTAGATAGGGGAGTGGTATGGGTAAGTACATCGTTAAACGTGTGCTTCAGTTCATCCCGGTGTTTTTGGGCGTTACGCTGATTCTGTTCGCCCTCCAGAATATCGTGCCGGGAGATCCGATCAAGCTGATCGGTGGAGACAAGGCTCTGTCCCCCGAGGTGGAGCTTCAGCTTCGCGTCCGCTATCACCTGGTCCAGTCGGACGAGGACGGCAACGCGATTCTTGACGAGAACGGCGACCCCGTTCAAACGTCGCTCGTGGACCGTTATTTGTATTACATGAACGGCCTGCTTCATGGCGATCTGGGCAATTCGTATCAGCGTAAGCTGCCGGTTACGGAAATCTTTGCCCAGAAGTATCCGTATACGGTCAAACTTGCCGCGTGCGCCATCGTGCTCGAGGCAATCATGGGTATCGGTGCGGGTATCATTTCGGCGGTAAAGCGTTATTCCTTCTGGGATATTTTGGTAACGCTCACCACGTCGATCCTCGTTGCCGTCCCGGCCTTCTGGCTCGGTATGTTGCTGCAACTGTTCTTTGGCGTCATTCTCAAGGACGCCACGGGCGGTGCATTCTCCATGCCGATCTCGGGTGCCGGTGGTTCCAGCTCTCAGTATCAGGATTGGATGCACTATGTGCTCCCGACCATTACGCTGGCTTCGGTTTCGACCGCTTACGCCGCCCGCATTATGCGCTCGCAGCTGCTTGACGTCATGAACCAGGATTACATCCGCACTGCAAAGGCCAAGGGTCTCTCCAATCGCGCGATCATCATCAAGCATGCGCTTAAGAATGCACTCATCCCCGTCGTTACCTATATTGGTGTCGACTTTGGCGGCATGCTTTCGGGCGCCATCCTGACCGAGACGGTCTTTAACTGGCCCGGTATTGGCTATGAGGTCTATCGCGCCATTAGCATGCGTGACTGGCCCATCGTTATGGGCGGCGTTACGCTCATCGTCGTTGTCGTCATGGTGATCAACCTGCTCGTCGACATTAGCTATGCATTCCTCGACCCGCGCATCCGCCTTGGCGGTCCGTCGGATAAGGCCTAAGGGAGGTACGTCTCATGCAGGAAACTGATTCTCAGTCTCAGGAGCAGGCTACCGCCACCAAGGCCGCATCTGCTCCCGCCAAGTCCCGCACGCTGTGGGGCGACGCTTTCAAGCGTCTTCGTAAGAACAAGCTCGCCGTTATCGGTGTCTGCTGGATCATCATCGTCGTTGTGGTTGCCCTGACCGCAGATCTGTGGGCTAAGCCCTGGCTCGGTTCGCCGACGGCTTCCGACTCGACTACCATGGCCCAGACGTCGCTGCTGGCTCCGTGTGCAGAGCACCCGTTTGGCACCGACGCCCTTGGTCGTGACATTCTCGTCCGCGTTATCTACGGTGCACGCGTTTCGCTGTCCGTCGGTATTATGGCCACTGCGATCTCCACGGTGATTGGTCTGGTCATGGGTGCTCTGGCCGGTTTCTACGGCGGCATCTGGGATACGATCATCATGCGCTGTGCGGATATCTTCCTGGCCTTCCCGTACGTGCTGTTTGTTGTCGCCATGATCGCCGTTATCGGCCGTGGTCTTCAGAACGTCTTTATCGCCATCGGTATTCTCGGCTGGCCTTCGATTGCGCGCGTCTTCCGCTCTGCAATCTTGACGGTCAAGGAAAACGACTATGTTGACGCTGCGCGCGCGATGGGTGCATCTGATGCTCGTATCGTCGTGCGTCACATCTTCCCGAACTCCGTCGCCTCCATCGTGGTTTACGCGACCATGAACATTGGTGGCGCCATTCTGACCGAGTCCGCTCTGTCCTTCCTCGGCATGGGCGTTATTCCGCCTACGCCTTCGTGGGGCTCCATGATTCAGGACGGTCAGCAGTATCTTCTGACTGCTCCCTGGATGATGATCATGCCCGGTCTGGCAATTCTTTCGACGGTGCTCGCCTTCACCCTGCTGGGTGACGGTCTGCGCGACGCCCTCGACGTCAAGATGAAGGACGCATAAGGATGAAGAAGAACAAGAACTATGTGGACCTGAAGGACCAGCCGGTTCCCGAGGGCCAGCATCTGCTCGAGGTCGATGACCTTAAGATGTATTTCCATACCGAGGATGGCGTCGTTCGCGCTGTCGATGGTGTGTCCTACACGCTCGATCGCGGCGAGACCTTGGGTGTCGTCGGTGAGTCCGGCTCCGGTAAGTCCGTGACCGCCATGACTATTATGGGCCTTATCTCGATGCCTCCGGGAAAGATCGAGGGCGGTGACGTTCGCTATCGCGGCCGCTCCATCCTCGAGATGACCGAGGAAGAGATGCAGCACATTCGTGGCAACGATATCGCGATGATCTTCCAGGATCCTATGACCTCCCTTAACCCGGTCTACAAGATCGGCAAGCAGGTGGGCGAGGGCCTTCGCCTGCACCGTGGCTACTCCAAGCAGGAGGCGCTCAAGCGCGCCACCGAGCTTTTGGACCTCGTTGGCATTCCCGAGCCCGAGAAGCGCGTCAATGAATATCCGCATCAGTTCTCTGGCGGTATGCGTCAGCGCGTCATGATTGCTATGGCTCTTGCCTGCGATCCCGATATTCTGATTGCCGACGAGCCCACGACTGCCCTGGACGTTACCATTCAGGCTCAGATTATCGAGCTTATGCAGGAAATGCAGGAGAAGAACGGTAACGCCATCATCATGATTACCCATGACCTGGGCGTCGTCGCCGATATGGCCGATAAGATCATGGTTATGTACGCCGGCCGTCCCGTCGAGTTTGGTACTGCTGAGGAAATCTTCTACGAGAGCCGCCACCCCTACACCTGGGGCCTTATCCGCTCCATCCCGGAGCAGGCCATCGATGAGAAGAAGCCGCTTACGCCGATTCACGGCAACCCGCCTTCGCTCATGAACCTGCCCGAGGGCTGCGTGTTCTCGCCTCGTTGCCCCTATGCAACCGATAAGTGCCGCAAGCAGCGCCCCGAGCGTGTTGTCACCGAGTCTGGCCACTATTCTGCGTGCCATTATTCCGGTGACCCCGAGTTCCTCAAGAACGCTCCCGAGACGTCCCGTACGCGCAAGGATTCCAAGAAGGGAGGCGAGGCGTAAATGGCAGACAATAACGAGCGCACTCCGCTGCTGAAGGTCGAGCACCTCTCTAAGGAGTTTCCCGCTGAGTCCGGCATGTTCGCCAAGCGTTTTTCCAAGCGCGTCGTCTCTGCTGTAAATGACATCTCTTTTGAGATTTATCCGGGCGAGACCTTTGGCCTGGTCGGCGAGTCTGGTTGCGGTAAGTCCACCACGGGCCGCACCATCATGCGTCTGACCAAGCCGACTGCCGGTAAGGTGTTCTTCCAGGGCAAAGATGTTGCCGAGATGAGCAAGCATGAGATCAAGGACATGCGTCGCGAGATGCAGTTCATCTTCCAGGATCCCTATGCTTCGCTCAATCCTCGTATGACCATCGGCGAGATCGTCTCCGAGCCCATGACCATTCACGGCGTGGGCACCAAGGAGGAGCGCATTGAGCGCGTCCGCGAGCTTCTCGACGTCGTTGGACTGAACCCCGAGCACATTAACCGCTATCCGCATGAGTTCTCGGGCGGTCAGCGCCAGCGTGTCGGCATTGCCCGCGCATTTGCGCTGAAGCCCAAGCTGATTATCTGCGACGAGCCGGTTTCCGCTCTGGATGTGTCCATTCAGGCCCAGGTTCTGAACCTGCTCAAGGAACTGCAGGACAAGTTCGGTACCGCGTATCTGTTTATCGCCCACGACCTGTCCGTCGTACAGCACATCTCCGATCGCGTTGCCGTTATGTATCTGGGTAAGATGGTCGAGGTTTCGGACTGGAAGACGCTCTATAGTGAGCCTCACCATCCGTACACGCAGTCGCTGCTGTCTGCCGTGCCGGTGCCCGATCCGGATATCCAGAAGACCCGTAAGCGCATCATCCTTGCCGGCGATCCGCCGTCACCGTTGGATCCGCCGACCGGTTGCCGTTTCCACACCCGCTGCCCGATCGCGCAGGGTATCTGCTCCGAGAAGCTCCCCAAGTTTAAGGAAGTTGCACCGGGCCACTGCTGCGCCTGCCACTTCGCGGAGCCGTTCCCGATCAAGGAATCGCACATCGACCTCTAGTCGGTTGTACTCGTCCGGCCCCGCCCTGAAGTTACTTTTCAGAACGTCCTCGGACATGCAAGAAACCCCCGCTACGCACTTCGTGCGGCGGGGGTTTCTTGCGTCCTGCGGAATGTTCTGAAAAGTAACTTCAGGGCGGGCCCTGCGGTAACTCGGCAGGGAGAGTGCGATTCCCTGATCGCTCACTTAATCTAATAAGAAATTGAGTGAGGCCGGAGCGTTGGCTCCGGCCTCCCCGTATAAGGGCTCGGCAAAGCCGAGCCACCAAATTTGCATCAGCCCCTAGAACATGTTTGAGAACTGTGCCCCGAGTACATACCCCTAGGGCCGGAATGAGGTTGCTTTCCAACGCATTCCGCAGGGGGCGGCATTATTTTGTAGCGCGAAGCGCGGATCAAAATAATGCCGCATGCCCGAGGACGCGTTGGAAAGCAATCTCATTCCGGCCCGAACTGGTCCGTCTACCTGCACATTTACAAATTCGTAAACTTTTTTCAAAAAAGTGCTTGCACAGTTCTCGAATCATAGGTTATTATCTTCCTCGTTGAAAGCGCGGGTCCAACAAAACGAACTGCGAATCAACAACATAGCATGTCGGAGTGGCGGAATTGGCAGACGCGCTAGCTTGAGGTGCTAGTGACCGCTTTTTGGTCATGCGGGTTCAAGTCCCGCCTCCGACACCATCGCATTTGAGAAGCCTCTTCGGAGGCTTTTTTGTTACCGATAGACGGTGGGGTCCACGATGGAAACGCTTGAACGCAACGAGTGGGCAGACGTTGCCCAACTAGTCGAGATCACGAGCGATGCTGTCATCATCTGCGAGCTCGACGGAACCATTCTGCATGTGAATAATCGCTTACTTGGTTTGATGTGCGAGGAACGCGCCGACGTAATCGGTGGAGATGTTAAAGACGTTCTGTACTCATCCGCTTTTGAACGTGCGACGGAACATCGTCTGCCATTTGAAACAGATGGCTCCGAGAGCGAACTGATGCTCAAGCTGAGCGATGGCTCCTTTATTCCCGTCTTGGTTCGCGCAGGCTCCGTAACGCCTCCACGTATCTTTGGGCGCCGCGCGCCACGTGTCCTGGTGGCACTTCACAGTATTGAGGAACAGTATTCTCACGATCGTCAACTCAAGCGTGCGTTATCGGAGCTTAGAGTGGCAGATAAGCGTCTCTCTGGCACGCTCTCGGTCATTATGAGCACTGTGGGCTCCGATGAGCTACCCAGCCTGCTTGATACCGTTTTAAATCAGCTCGTCGGAACGCTCGATGCTTCTGGAGCTGCGATTTATTTTTCGGAGAGCGGCGGCTTTAAGCTCCGCGGTGTTTCTAAGGAGCTTGAGGATAGCTATCTGCCCGAGTTTATGCCGTATGGCGCGGGCATCCCGACGTACGTGCTTCGCGAGTCGCGCGCTTGCCGTCTGTCGATTCAGCAGGATCTTGAGGGCGATCGTGTCGCCTCGGGCATGTTTATGGATTTGGACAATCGTTCTAAGCACCTGTTGCGCATGCAGGATATGCCTCCGTACCGCAGCGAGATCTGTCTTCCCGTTTTTTACGGTACGCAGATCCTTGGTGTGCTGGAAGTTGGTTGGAAACGCCCCCAGGCACCGCTCGCCTATGACGTTAATGTACTTGAGGTCATTTGCGATTACCTGTCTATCCAGCTGGTCGGCATGGCATCGAGCCTTCGCTCTCGTCGCACGGCCGAGCTTGGCCGCTCGCTCAATGTCTTACGTGATGAGTTGTTTACCTTTCTAGACGATTCCGCCGCGGCTACCCAGGCTATATCGTCCGAGATCTGCAATATGCTCAACTGCCATTTTTGCCCTGTTGAGTATGACGCCAGTCTGGATTCCTATGTCATAGATTTTGAAGGCGGCAGTCGCGTTGCTTTGCCGGACGATCCCGAGAAGCTTTTCTTTTCTACGACGGCGCCAGCGGCACGTCTGGGAGCTGGCCCTGATGGCTTTGAAGCATCTGTTTTGGGCGGTACGAGTGCCGAGGACCTTAAACACGTCCGTATAACTCGCGTTGACGAATCGATGCCTATGGGAGGCTGGCTTAGGGCGCATGGCCTGCCTTGCCAGGGCCTCTACGTCGACTCCGGCATCGAGGCGGGGCGTCCGCGCTCTGTGGGTGATGGCAAGCACAGCAACGACGCGATTGTTCCTGCTTCTGTTGCGAAGGGCCCGACGACGCGCGCGTTGCTGCTTCGCGATGGCAGCCAAGAGCCGATTGATGACCTTGAATATGACTACTTGGTGCATTTAGCGCACGACTTTGAGCTGATCTATGAGGGCGAATCTCAAAAGCGCGAAGAGCGTCATATCGCTCAGACGCTTCAGATTGGCATGAGAAATTCGCTTGGTGACGTTCCGGGCATAGCAACCGATTCGGTATACCTTTCGGCAACGAATTCGGCGTTGGTCGGCGGCGACTTTTATACGCTCGTCCGTCTTCCCGACGATTGCGCCGTAATGATTTTAGGCGATGTATCCGGCAAAGGAATCGAGGCGGCGTCGATGTCAGCGCTCGTCAAGACGGCGCTGACGGCCTATGCCTGGGAGGGTGCGGGGCCTGCCCGCATGGCCCGCTCGCTCAATAACATGCTCATGGGCTTTTCGAGGGTCGAGACGTTTGTGACGGCGTTTATCGCCAAGATTGATCTTAAAGCGGGTCGCGCTACCTATTGCTCAGCGGGACATCCTCCCACTATGGTCATTAGGCCGTCGTCGAAGCCGCTTGGCGGCGGTGAGACCTGCGGGGGAGAAGTGGAGCTCCTTGGGTGCCAATCGGGCGTGATCGGTGCCTTTGAGAGCATGGTGTACGAGACTGGCGTGTTTACGTTCGCTCCTGGTGACATGCTATTTATGTATACCGACGGAACAATCGAAGCACGTGATCGCTCGGGTGCTTTCTTTGGCGAGCAGCGCCTTCGTGACCTTCTGCTTTCTATCTCGGGTGAGGGCGTATCGGGAATCTGCGGTAAGGTCTTGGGCGAGCTTGATCGCTTTACCGAGTCGGCGTTGGACGATGACATCGCGCTGGTTTCCCTTGAATTTTTACGAGGTCGATCGTAGACCGCGACACTTGACGGGCAAAATCTTCGCAGTTGCAGATATGTATGCATCGAGCGAGCTCTTTTGGGGAACCATGGTCGTATGAATGAGTGGAATGACATAGCGGTTTTGACGCCACCGGGTGATGTCGACATCGCCTCGGTGTCCGTGCTGCGTTCACGGTTGGATAATCTGATCGACCGGGGCGTGCGTCGTGTTGTCATCAATTGTCAGGCCGTGGGCTTTATCGACTCGACAGGTTTGGCGTTTTTGCTTACACGCGCCAGAGAACTCATGAGGCGAGAGGGCCTGCTTTCGCTCGTTAACGCGTCCGACGAGGTCATTCGCTTTTTGGAGATTGCCCGACTTGTCGACATCCTTCATGTTGCGGGTTCGGCGCGTGAGTCGATTCCCGCCATTCCGGTGGGAGAGTTGCCACGATGGAGCAAGAGCATCGAAGTGCAGCGAGGCATCGAGAACCTCCCGTATTATCGGCACCGTGTGGCCGAGCTTCTCGAATCGCTTCCCCTGAGGCGTGATGAGCGTTATGACGTCGCATTGGCGTTGGGGGAGGCATTGGGTAACGCGTATGACCATGCGGGCGGTGTTGGCTGCATCCTGACGGTTCAGGCCTATGGGGACCGTGTTGTGCTTGAAGTGCTTGATCGGGGCGCTGGCTATTCTATCGATGGAGCGAGCGAGCCGGTGGCATCCGAGGAACGCGGGCGTGGTATCAAGCTTATGCGCATGCTCGTCGATAATGTGGAGGTTGCCCGTCGTACGGATGGTGCCGGCACACGCGTTCGGATGGTGAAGCTGTTTAGCTCAGCATTGGAATCGTGCGCTTAGCGCCTTGGGCTGACATGATTTCCCTGCGTGAACTTGCTTTGAGCAACTTTTTTGAAAAAAGTACTTGCGTCTTTTGGATAACTCGCGTAAATTAATAACCCGCAAGCGGACATGGCTCAGTTGGTAGAGCACAACCTTGCCAAGGTTGGGGTCG
>UROM01000035.1 GCA_900549455.1 uncultured Collinsella sp.
CTACACTTATGCGATCGTCGGCAGCGTCAGATGTGTATAAGAGACAGGTGTTACAGGCGACGTGTGTCTCGCCGTTGGCAAGCGCAGCGCAGATGATGAGGCGATGCGCCATCGACTTGGACGCGATGGCGGGAACGGTGCCCTTAAGCGGGGACGGGGTGATGCGGGCTAGCATGCGGATGCGTCTCCCTTCTGGCCGAGGCCCTCGGCAATTAAATCATGGAAGGTGGAAAGCGGCGTGCGGTCGATGCTGCAGCGGCCAATGCCGTGCGGAATCACCAGATCGATGGTGTCGCCCGCGCGCTTCTTGTCGTGGAGTGCCTCGGCAAAGACGGCATCGGCATCTAGGTCGCAGCGGGTCTTGAGGCCATGGCGGGCGCAGAGCTCCTCAATACGACCGGGCAGTGCAGCATCGCAAACGCCGTGCAGAGCCGCGGCGCGCGTGATGATGCCCATGCCGATCGACACGCAGTTGCCGTGTCCGAGCTCAAAGTGCTCGCAGGCCTCGACGGCGTGTCCGGCGCTGTGTCCAAAGTTGAGGAGCTTGCGCTGGTTGGTTTCGCGCTCGTCGGCGACGACCACGGCGCGCTTGATGTCGATATTGCGGGCGATGATGAGCGCTACGCGGGCCACATCGCGGTTGAGCAGCTCCAGCGTGAGCGGGGTCTTCTCCAGCTCGGCGAAAAGCTCTGGGTCGGCGATCACGGCGTGCTTGACGACCTCGCCGCAGCCGTCGGCGAACTGCTCGGGCGTGAGGGTGGCCAGGCACCCCACGTCGGCGATAACAACACTCGGTTGCCAAAAGGCGCCGGCCAGGTTCTTGCCGGCAGCCAGGTCGATGGCGGTCTTGCCGCCCACCGACGAATCCACCATGGCGAGCAGACTTGTGGGGATCTGCACAAACTTGCAGCCGCGCATGTAGGTGGCGGCCACAAAGCCCGCCACGTCGCCCGCGACGCCGCCGCCGAGTGCCACGATCACGTCGGAGCGCGAAAGCTCGTGCTCGGCCACAAACTCCAAAATGGCAACATAGGTTTCGGCGCGCTTATGGGCCTCGCCGGCCTCGAAGGTGCAGATGCTCACCTCGTAGCCTGACGCCTCCAGGCTCTGCTTAACGGGCATCTGGTAGAGCGGGCCCACGTTGGTGTCCGTCACGATGACGGCCTTGGTGCCGCCGTCAGTGGCGCGCACGAGCGGTCCCGTTTGCTCCAGCAAAAACGTGCCAACATGCACCTGGTAGGGGCGTGCAGTGTCGATATTGATGGTAATCGCCATAAGCTTCGGTCCTTTCGACCTGGCGTGATAGGTGGTCTAGTGGGAGGCCTCGTCGTCGAGTGCGCGCTTGATGCGGTCGCCCTCGGCAAGGAGATTCTCCAGATAGCGCTGGTCGCGGTCCTTAAGGGCGCGGCTGTAGGCGCCGAGCGATTCGATAAGATGGTCGATCTCGAAGGCGAGCGCGTCGGCGTCGTCGATCATGAGCTCGGACCACATTTGCGGGTTGAGGTGCGCCACACGGGTGAGATCGCGATAGCTACCGGCCGAAAAGCCGTGGTGGACCTGGGCAGTGGGGCTTTTGACGTAGGCGTTGGATACCACGTGCGCAAGCTGGCTCGTGAAGGCGATGACGCGGTCGTGCTCGGCGGCGCTGGTCACGCTGAACTTGCCAAAGCCCAGGGGGCGCACCATCTCGCGCACCTGGCCCAAAAGCTCCAGCTTAAGTGCATCGTCCACCGCGGGTGGCACGAGCACGAGCGGGGCGCCCTGGAACAGGTCGGCGCGGGAGTGCGCATAGCCCGAGTACTGCGTGCCCGCCATGGGGTGCGCACCCACAAAGTAAAAGCCGTGCTCGCGGGCAAGCTCAAAGGCGCGCTCGCACACGATGCCCTTGACGCCCACCGTGTCGATCACCACGGGACCCATGATGGCGTCGGTGTCGGTGGCGTCGGCGAGCGCCTGGGCGTGCGCCTCGAGCCACTCGATGCATGCCTCGGGATAGCAGGCAAGGACGATGATGTCGCATTCGCCGAGTGTCTTGTCGTTGAGCTCTCCGGCGACAGTGCCCATGCTGGCGGCCGTCATGACATCGTCATCGGGGTCCCAGGCCAGCACGCGAACGCCCGCCTGCGCATAGCCGCGGGCAAAACTGCCGCCGATGAGGCCCAGGCCCACGATGCCGGCGCACTTAGGGCCGCCCTGGTTAACGCGCGCGTTTCTCACCGTACCCATGGGCTACTCCATGGTTCCTTGGCAGACAACCTCGCGGATGGCTCGGATGCGGCGCATGGTGTCGTCGAACTGATCGGGGGTGAGGGCCTGGGCGCCGTCGGACCAGGCGCGGCTCGGCTCGTCGTGGACCTCGATCTCCAGGCCGTTGGCACCGCAGGCGGTCGCGGCGAGCGCCATGGGCTCGACGTAGCGGGTGTAGCCGGTGGCGTGGCTGGGGTCGGCGACGACGGGCAGGTGCGACAGGTGGTGCAGCACCGGCACGGCGTTGAGGTCGAAGGTATTGCGGGTGCGGGTCTCGAAGGTACGGATGCCGCGCTCACACAGGATGACGTTGTCGTTGCCCTCGCTCATGATGTACTCGGCGGCCATAAGCAGCTCGTCGATCGTGCCGGACATGCCGCGCTTGAGCAGAATCGGGGTCTGAGTCTTGCCGACCTCCTTGAGCAGGGGGAAGTTCTGGGCGTTGCGGGCGCCGATCTGCATGACGTCAATCTTCTTGTCCAAGAAGACCTGCACGTCGCGTGGGTCCATGATCTCGGTGACGATCGGCATGTCGAGCTCGGCAGACGCCTCGCACAGCAGGTCGAGACCGGCGGGACCCATGCCCTGGTAGGCGTAGGGGGAGGTGCGGGGCTTGTAGGCACCGCCGCGCAGCATCGTGGCGCCGGCGGCCTTCACGCGGCGGGCGATGCGGATGAGGTTCTCGCCCTCGACGGAGCACGGGCCGGCGATGACCTGGAACTGATCGCCGCCGATCTTGACGCCGTGGCCGCAGTCGATGACGGAGTCCTCGGGGTGGAACTTGCGGTTGGCACGCTTGAACGGCTCGGAGACGCGCTGCACGCGCTCGACGACATCCATGGACTCGAGCAGGAACGGGTCGATCTTGGTCGTATCGCCCACCAGGCCGATAATCGTCTCGTTCTCGCCGCGCGAGACGTCGGTCTTCAGGCCTTTTTTCTCAATCCAGCTGACGATATGGCTGACGGCCTCGTCGCTGGCGCTCTGCTTTAGAATTGCAATCATGGTGTGCCTCTCACCTCGATGGATAACTTTTGCAAAAACGGCCCGCATTGCGAGCCGTGTATATATGGTGCATGAGAGTTTATACTATCCGACTCGCTTTTGCCTTCTAAAGTGGGCCGTTGCGCCGCGTCTTCCTCGGAATTGCAAAGCTTTTTCTTTTATTTTGATAGCCCGTGGCGCACTTGGGTATAATGCCAAACGTTGGCCCTATTAGCTCAGGGGATTAGAGCGTCTGCCTCCGGAGCAGAAGGCCGTTGGTTCGAATCCAACATGGGGCACCATCGAACGTAAGACCGTCCGAACCTCGCATGGTCCGGGCGGTTTTTCTTATACCGACGCGACGTGATGGGACGTGGTATGGCAGCAACGGATATCGAGCGCGGGCTCTCGACCGCCGAGGTCGAGGAGCGCATCGCCGCCGGTAGGATCAACCGCAACATGGAGCTCAAGACCAAGTCGGTCCGCGAGCTCATTATCGAGAACCTCTGCACGCTGTTTAACTTGATCAACGTGGTCTTGGCGATTTTGGTGTTGCTGACCGGTTCGTTTAAAAACCTGACGTTCCTGTTCGTGGTGTTCTTGAACACTGCAATTGGCGTCATTCAGTCCATGCGTTCCAAGCGGATGGTCGACAAGCTTACGCTGCTCACCTCTAAGAAGGCCATCGCGGTGCGCGACGGCGCCGAGGTGGAGCTTGACCTGGACCAGATCGTGCTCGACGATATCATTCGCCTGGGGCGCGGTGACCAGATTCCCGCCGATGCCGTGGTGGTGTCGGGCGAGGCGCTCGTCAACGAGAGCCTGCTGACGGGCGAGAGCGACCTCATTAAGAAACAGCCAGGCTCCGAGCTCATGAGTGGCAGCTTTATCGACTCGGGCCTGCTGCGCGCCCGCGTGATCCATGTCGGCGCCGATAACTACGTGGCAAAGATCAACAACGAGGCCAAGTACGTCAAAAAGGTCAATTCCGAGATCATGAACGCGCTCAATGCCATCGTGCGGTTTGCGAGCATTATCATGATTCCGCTTGGTCTGGCGCTCTTTTCCTCGAGTGTGAGCGAGCTGTGGGATGCCGCGGGAACCCCGGGCGATAGCGCACTTTCCTGGTGCTTTTCCGAGCTGCTGGCCGGCCGTGTGCCTTCTTCGGCGCTGCTGTCCACGGTGGGTGCCCTGCTGGGCATGATTCCGCAGGGCCTGGTGCTGCTGACCTCGTCGGTGCTCGCGATTGCCACGGTGCGCCTGGCACGTCGCAAGGTGCTGGCACAGCAGCTCTACTGCATCGAGACGCTCGCGCGTGTCGACGTTTTGTGCCTGGACAAGACGGGCACCATTACCTCGGGCCGTATGGAGGTCGAGGGCACCTACCCGCTGCCTGTTGAAGGTGTTGGCTTTGGCGCGGACTCGGATGAGGCAGCTGTCCCCGTCGAGACCACGGTGCTCGACTTTGCGCTCGCCAACGTGGCACGTGCGACCTCGGCAGATGCTAACGAGACCTGCCAGGCGCTGCTCAACTACTACGCCGATCGTCCGGTCGAGGTGTCCGAGCCGCTGTCGGTCATTCCGTTCTCGTCGTCCAAAAAGTGGAGCGGTGCGTCGTTTGCGCAGGGCTCCTATGTAATGGGCGCCGCGCAGTTTGTGCTCTCCGTTCGCGCATTTGCGCAGGTCGAGAATCGTGTGGCCGAGCTCGCCGATACCTGCCGTGTGCTCGTGGTGGCGCGCGTTGACGGCTTTACGCCCGATGGCGATATGGTGGGCGAGGCCGAGCCCGTGGGCTTTGTGACCATCCGCGATGAGATTCGCACTTCGGCAACCGAGACTATCGGCTACTTTAACGAGCAGGGCGTGACCCTCAACGTGATCAGCGGCGACGACCCGCGTACGGTGTCGTCGATCGCGCGCGTGGTGGGCGTGCCGGGCGCCGACGCCTACGTGGACGCCACGACGCTCGATACGCCTGCTAAGCTCGATGCGGCGGTGGACCGCTATCACGTCTTTGGCCGCGTGACTCCGCAACAGAAGCGCGAGCTCGTACAGGCGCTCAAACGCCGCGGGCACACCGTGGCCATGACGGGCGACGGCGTCAACGACGTGCTGGCGCTCAAGGAGGCCGACTGCTCCGTGGCGATGGCCGCCGGCTCCGATGCCGCGCGCAATGTGGCCGAGATCGTGCTCGTCGATAACGACTTTGCCTCGATGCCCGCTGTGGTGGCCGAGGGCCGTCGCTCTATCAATAACCTGCAGCGCTCTGCCGCGCTCTTTCTGACTAAGACGCTGTTCTCGATGGGCCTGGCGGCGCTGTGCATCGCCCTGCCGCCGTATCCCTTCGAGCCCATTCAGATGACGCTCATCAACTTCTTCTGCATCGGCGCGCCGGGCTTTGTGTTGGGCCTGGAGCCCAACAACGCCCGCGTGAAGGGGTCGTTCTTGACCAATGTGCTTAAGCGTGCGCTGCCGGCGTCGATTGCGGTCATTTTGGCCGCGGCGCTCGATATCTTTGTGGCGCGCGTATTTGGCTTTAGCCAGCTTACGCTTTCGACCATGTGCCTGCTCACGTCGTGCGCGGCGAGTGTCAGCCTGATCTGGCGCATCTCGCAGCCGCTCACGCCCTTGCGCGTGGTGCTTTTCGTGTTTGTCATCGCTGGTATTTTGACGGGCGTTATCGGGTTCCCGGGGTTGCTGTCGATCGCCAACTTGTCGATGGGTCAGATTGTCATCTTGGCGGTTATCGTCGTCTTTACCTGCGCGGTGTTCTTTAAGCTCGCCACGATGATGGACTCGCTTAAGCCCCGTCGCCGTCATGCGGCCACCGGCTTTGGCTGTGGCGTGCGTGTTCGCCTGGGTCGCGGCGGCGGCAAGGTGAGCTCGACGGGGTCGACCGCCGAGCGTTTTGCCAAGCGCGTTGCCGCCGATATGGCGCATCGCCGTGAGGTGCGCACTGCCCGTGAGGCCGAGGCACGTGCACTCGAGGGCGTGGCGCAGACCCAGCCCAAGAAAAAGAAGAGCGCCGGTGCCAAGCGCTCCCGCGTGACCAAATCGCCCCAGGGTATCAAAGTCTCGATGCCCAAGAAAAAGAAGTAGTTCGCTGCCTTCAGGGATGATTTTTCTGGCGATGTTGAATTGGTGCCTTGCGCTTGTGGGGCCGTGTCGATGTTATGCTCTAACCTCGATTGTTTGAATTGCTTCGGAAAGAGGATGCCGTGATCTGCCCGCATTGCCTAAAGACCATCGAGGACGGCGCCTCGTTCTGCCCCTATTGCAACGCATACGTTGGTCCGGGCGATGGCCCCGAGCATACCGAGTTCGTGTTCTGCGACGGCTGCGGCGCCCGTCTGTCCCCGCATGACCGTACCTGTCCCAAGTGTGGACGCCCCGCGCCAGGCATCCTTTCCGAGGACGCGGCCGCATCCGACCTGGCCGCAGGGCGCACGGCCGGCTTTCCGCGCCTGACGCAGGAGCAGATCGATACCGAGGTGCCCCACGCGCCGGCATCTGCCGCCGCGGTGCTCTCCGACGCAGCCGACCCCAACGAGACCTGCGTGCTGCCTGCCTTCGATAAGGACTTTGGTATCCCCAAGGTCGATATCCCCACGCCGATGTCCCTGCGCGATGATGCCCAGCCCAAAAAGCAAAAGTCCAAGCGCAAGGTCCACCCCGACGAGGATGCCTATCACAAGCACAAGCGCCATATCCCCAAACCGCTCATCGTCATCGCGGTGCTCGCCGCCGTGTGCGGTGGTGCCTATTGGTTTGTGACTGCCGATCCCATGGGCGTCATGCCCGGCTTCTACGACCAGTTTGGCCAGGCCGCCAAGACCACCTTCCCGTCGCGCCAAAAGGGCGAGGCCACCGAGAAAGAGCCCAAGCAAGAGGATACGTCCGAGGTCGTTCAGGAGGAGACCGTCTTAACCGACGACCAGCTCTACACCAGGCTCGACGGCCTGTACCAGACCATCGTGTCGTACAGCGACGAGGACCAGATCGGCGAGGTCATCGATTCGTTTAATAACGGCTATCTGCGTACACCGCTCTCCACTCGCCAGGAGCTGTCGCAGAGCGCCTATGCCCTGCGCGATCAGATTAAAAAGACCCAGGATGAGCTCAACAGCCTCAAGGTTCAGGACGACACGGTCTATGCGGAGGACATCGATCATCTAAAGCAGCTTGCCCAGTGGATGTACGAACGTGTCGACGTGATCTGCCAGAGTTGGGATATCTCGCTGTCCATTCCCGACGGCGAGTCGCTGAGCGCCCGTCAGAGCGAGATCCTGGCGCCCATCGCACAGGGCGGCAACAGCGCGCTTAACCAGTACGACGCCAACGTGAGCGCATGGAGGCCGCAGCAGCGTTCGTAATTTGTTGCCCTCCGGCGGCATAACCTGCGTGCGCAATTGATGGAAGCCCGTGCTTATTGCTACAATTCGTACAAATATGCTTTAAACGCACGAGGAAGGAACCACATGTTTGGTTTTAAGAAAGAGCTCTATACGCCCGAGTACCAGCTCGTCGGTGACGAGTGCGCGGTGATCGAGACGTCGAAGGGCACCATCAAGGTCAAGTTTGACGGTGAGGGCGCCCCCATCCATGTGGCGAACTTCTGCGAGCTTTCCACGATGGGCTTCTATGACGGCCTTAAGTTCCATCGCTATGTGCCCGGCTTTGTGATCCAGGGCGGCGACCCCAATACCCGCGATATGTCCGGCGCCGACGTCGCTGCCGGCCTTGAGGGTCCCGACGGCATGCCCGGCACCGGCGGTCCCGGCTACTGCATCAAGGGCGAGTTTGCCACCAATCCGCGTAACAGCCATGTTGACGGCGCGCTTGCTATGGCTCGCTCCATGGATCCCGATTCCGCGGGCTCGCAGTTCTACTTCTGCCTGGGTGCCCAGCACAACCTCGACTCCGGCTATACCGTCTTTGGCACCACGGTCGAGGGCCTCGACGTCATCTCGCAGCTGCGCGCCGGCGACGAGATCGTTCATGTCGAGATCGTTCACGAGTAAAGGGGACTTCCTTGAATAGCCAGCTGATCCAACAGGGCCGCGCCGCTTATCGCGCGGGTGATTTTTCCGCAGCCGCCCAGATGCTTGGCGCGGCAAAGACTCCCAACGAGATCATGGGTGAGGCCGACCACCTGCGCGGCAATGCCCTGATGCATCTGGGCATGTACGCCGAGGCCGCCGAGGCCTACGCCGCCGCCCTCAACGACGGCGCCTATGGCAAGCGCGGCGCCCTGCTCACCAACCGCGGCAAGGCACTCGCCGCGGTGGGCGACTACACCACGGCTGCCCAGGCGTTCTCTGCAGCTACCCAGGACGCTTCCTACGCCACGCCTTTTAAGGCCTACTTGGGTCTGGGCAACGCGCTGTTCCAGTCGGGCGACTATGCGAACGCCGGTACTGCCTTCCGTCAGGCTGCCATCGACGGCGCCAACCCGGCTCCTGCGGCCGCCCTCGGCGATCTGGGCCGCTGCTTCATCAAGCTCGGCCGCCCCGCGGACGCCGTTGAGACCTATCGCACGGCTATCGACTTTGCCGGCCCGCGCGACGATACGCGCGCCCTCAACGCCGGCATGGGCCAAGCGCTTTCCGCCGCTGGCCGTCCCTCCGATGCGCTCGATGCCTTTAACGCCGCCACCGCCGACGGCATCTACCAGCTCACGCCCGAGCAAGCCGACGAGCTTGCCCGCGTGCACGACTCGCTCGCCGCGCTTTCGGCCCAGACGGCCATGTCCACGGCTCCGGCTCCCGCGATGGACGCTCCCGCTGTCGACCCGCTCGATCCCACGGGCGCGACCGGTCAGTTTATGCCCGACCCCTCTGACACCGGCTTCTTTACGCTGTCCGAGTCCGAGATGGTCCGGCAGGACCGCAAGCAGGCCAAGGTGCGTCGTCGCCACCGCCACACGGGTCTTAAGATCTTCCTGGTGCTGCTTCTGCTCATCGTGATCGCTGCCGGCGGTCTTGGCTATGCCTATACGCGCGGCATGGGCGTCCCCTCGCAGGAGTCCGTCATCACCGACCTGTTCCAGGCTGCCGGTGACGGCGATACCGCCAAGGCCGAGTCCTGCCTGGCCTCGAGCCTGTCCGAGGACGCCAAGGCGATGATCATCTCCTCGATCCCGCAGGGCGCCACCGTCTCCATCGAGGGTATGGATCAGTCCATGACCGAGACCACCGCCAAGGTGAAGGCTTCGCTGTCCAAGGGCGGCGAGCAGGAGTACACCGTTAAATTCGTTCGCTCTGATAACCATATCGGTTGGGCCGTCTCCTCGCTCGACATCGATTTCTCGGCCGCTGACAACCAGTAGTGACCTTATGAGATTTGGCTCTGCCCGGCGCTTCACCGCAAGTGAGGTGCCGGGCTTGCGCTAGTATGATGGGCTAGTAGTTTTCCAGCAATCATCCAACACATCAGGAGTTGCGTTGTTTTCTTTGATGGATATGTTCTTCGGTAGCTATGCGGGCGATCTCGCCATCGACCTCGGCACCGCCAATACGCTCGTCTCCGTGCGCGGCAAGGGCATCGTCATCCGCGAGCCCTCCGTTGTCGCTATCGACAAGAACGACGAGCGCATCCTGGCAGTCGGCATCGAGGCCAAGCGTATGCTCGGCCGTACGCCCGGCAACATTGTTGCCGTTCGTCCCCTTAAGGATGGCGTCATCGCCGACTTCGATGTCACCGAGGCCATGCTTCGCTACTTTATCGACAAGGCGTCCGAAAAGCGCTATCCGTGGACCCCGCGTCCGCGCGTTGTCGTCTGCGTCCCCTCCGGCGTCACGTCGGTCGAGAAGCGCGCTGTTTTTGAGGCTACGATCCAGGCCGGTGCCCGCCAGGCATACCTGATCGAGGAGCCCATGGCCGCTGCCATCGGCGCCGACTTGCCTGTCGAGGAGCCCACCGGCTCCATGGTCATCGATATCGGTGGCGGTACCACCGAGGTCGCCGTTATTGCCATGGGCGGTATCGTCGTGTCGCAGTCCATCCGCATTGCCGGTGACGAGTTCGACCAGGCTATCCTTACCCACGTTCGCGATGCCTATAACCTGGCTATCGGCGAGCGCACGGCCGAGGACATCAAGATCAAGGTCGGTTCTGCCGTGCCGCTCAAGGACGAGCTCGACGTCGAGGTCAACGGCCGCGACGTGATCACGGGCCTGCCCAAGACCGTGCGCATCGAGAGCGAGGAGATTCGCCGCGCGCTCAACAAGCCGCTCGACGAGATGGCCAAGGCCGTCAAGGACGCCCTCGACGCCACGCCGCCCGATCTTGCCTCGGATCTTATGTACTACGGCATCCTGCTGACCGGCGGCGGTGCGCTGCTGCGCGGTCTCGATGTGCGTTTGCGCGATGAGACCGGCGTTTCGGTCAACGTTAGCCCTACGGCGCTCGACAACGTCGTCAACGGCTGTGCCCGCGTGCTCGAGGCCAACGCGTTTGACGGTGGCTTCGTCCAGACCAATGCTTAATTTCCAAAAGGTGGATTCCATTTGGCACGATCTTCGGGTTTCTCTTCAAATCTGAATACCAAGCGACAATCAACGGGTATGCGCCCGTTGATTGTTTTCAGCGTGATTTCGGTGCTGCTCCTCACGTTTTATATACGTGAAGGCGAGGCGGGTCCGATTCACGCTGTGCGTTCGGGCGTGACGACGATTACCTCACCGGTGCGCTTTGTGGGCTCGGCTGTGGCCGCGCCCTTCAACGCAATCGGAAACGTGTTCTCAAACCTTACGGCTTCGCAAGACACCC
This sequence comes from uncultured Collinsella sp., assembly GCA_900549455.1. Classification (GTDB taxonomy): domain Bacteria; phylum Actinomycetota; class Coriobacteriia; order Coriobacteriales; family Coriobacteriaceae; genus Collinsella. The sequence continues at coordinate 11,002 of UROM01000035.1, forward strand.
TCGACGAGCTTAAGAAGCAAAACGAGGTCCTGACGTCAAAGGTTGCCGAGCTTTCCGAGGCTCAAAAGACCGCCGAGCGACTCGAGAGCCTGGTCGGTCTGCAGTCGACCTACAACCTCAAGTCCACCGCGGCTCGCATTGTCGGCACTTCGGGCGATGCCTGGACCTCGACCGTTACCATCGATAAAGGCTCTGCCGACGGCCTTACCATCAACATGCCCGTGACGAGTTCTGCCGGTGTCATCGGTCAGATTATCGAGGTTTCGGCTAAGACTTCCACCGTCCGCCTGATCGGTGATGAGAACTCGGGCGTGTCTGCCATGGTGCAGGATACGCGCGCTCAGGGCATGCTGCAGGGGCAGCCCGACGGTACCCTGCGCCTGGAGCACGTGAGTGTCGACTCCGACGTGAAGGTGGGCGACATTATCGTGACCTCGGGTATCGGCGGCGTGTTCCCCAAAGGCCTGCCGCTCGGTACGGTATCCTCGGTGGAGAAGTCTGCCAACGATGTGTACTACACCATCGTCGTGCGCGCCCAGACAACGGCCGAAAACAACGAGGAAGTGCTGGTCATTACGTCGCTGACCGATGAGCAGTCGGCTTCGGACGAGGATGTGAGCAGCGCCAACAGCACGCCGCAGGGCACCTCGCGCGATGCGGCCACCAAGTCCAAAGACGATAGCTCGGACGATGGCTCCGATGCGTCCGATGATTCCGGTTCGAGCGAATAGGGAGGCATGTCCATGGATCTACACGAACAGGGGGCTGGCTCCCGCGCTTTTGCGATTGCCGCCATTGTCTGCGTCCTGCTGCAGGCGGGCTTGGCGCCGCAGATCTCTATCGCTGGCGGTCGCGTCAACTTTATGATTGTCCTGGTGTGTCTGGGTGTGTTTTCGGGTGACCCCACGCGAGCCGTCATCTGCGGTTTTTGCAGTGGCCTGTTCTACGACCTGTCGGCAGCCGTGCCGGTGGGCGTGATGTCGCTGTTGCTGACAGTGGGTAGCTTTGCCCTGGTGCACAGTGCCGCCGGTCAGACGGGCGGCACCCCGAGCGCTCGTGGCATCACGGTGGGCGCCTTCGCGCTTGCCATTAATGTGATCTACAGCATTATCTTGCTGTTTATGGGTCTTGAGTCGAGTTTTGTCGTGGCGATCTTTGGGCACGCCCTGCCGTCCTCGATTCTGACGGGCTTGGTCGCCGTCCCGTTTTTGATGTCCGGCGTCGCGCCGCAGTCTGGCTATGGGTTCTCCGCGCGCGGTGGGCGTCAGACGGGTATGCGCTTTAAGCCCAAGACCCGTAAGCTCAAATAGGGGAGGCCTGTAGATGTCTTCCCAGATGACGGTCGTTATCGCCGGTATCGTGCTGGTCGTGGCCATTGTGGTCGCGCTGGTCATTATGCGCCGCGGCGACTCCCGCTTTACCTACGACACGCAGCACGGAACGGCCCCGCGCGCCACCGAGGGCGAGGGCAATACGGCCGCTACGGCCTTTAAGGGCCGCTTTTCTATCCTCACCACGGGCGTGGGTGCGATGTTTGCCGCACTTGCCGTTAAGCTGTGGGGCATGCAAATGGTCTCGTCGGACTACTATGACAAGCAGGCGCAGAGCAATCAGACCCGTACCGTTACCACGCCCGCCGTGCGTGGTCGCATCTTGGACCGCAACGGCGTCGCGCTGGTACAGAACCGTCCCTCGCTTGCCGTCGTCGCCTATCGCGACCTTGCCGGCGACAAGGTGCTGGTGCGTCATCTTGCTAACGTGCTCGGCATGCCGTATGTCGCGGTACTGCGCAACATACAGGACAATTCCGAAGGCGCGCAGAGTCTGCATACCATCGCGACTGACGTGCGCCGCTCTACTGTCGCCTACATTCAGGAGCACGCCGGTGAGTTTCCCGGCGTGAAGATCGCCGAGCGCACCGAGCGCCAGTACCCGTATGGCGAGACCGCCTGCCATATCTTGGGCTATACCGGCACTATTACCTCCGAGCAGCTCGAGGCGCAGAACAAGAAGACCTCCGAGGACGCCAACGAGTCTGCGGGTAAGATCACCTACCAGTCGGGTGACATCGTAGGCCAGGCGGGCGTTGAGAGCTATTACGAAAATCTGCTTCAGGGCATTCGCGGTGAACAGACAGTAAAGGTCGATGCCTCGGGTAACGTTACCGGACAGGCCGGCGCTGTACCCCCGCGCGCAGGCTCCGATGTCAAGCTCACGATCGACCTTGCCATTCAGCAAGCCTGCGAGACGGCTCTTGTCGATGCCATCGCGCGCGCCAAGCAGTCGGGCTACAGCAATGCCGGCAACGGCGCGGTGGTGTGCCTCGACCCTAACAATGGCGAGATTCTGGGTATGGCCAGCGAGCCCAAATTCGATCCGTCGGTGTTTATCGGCGGCGTTTCCAACGACGTGTGGACCGAGCTCAACGACGATGAAGGCTCGCATCCGCTGCTCAACCGCGTCATTAGCGGCCAGTACATGTCGGCTTCGACCATTAAGCCGCTGACTTCACTCGCCGCGCTCGAATATGGCACCTACACCTCGTCCCAAACCACGGACTGCACGGGCTATTGGACGGGACTGGGCAAACAGTGGGGCAAGTACTGCTGGCTGCACTCCGGCCACGGAACCATGACGCTTCAGTCGGGCATCGCTAATTCGTGCGACCCGGTCTTCTACGATATCGGCAAGGCGTTCTTCTACGACAAGGACAACCCCGAGGGCCTGCAGGAGATGTTCCGTCGTTGGGGTTTGGGCTCGACATGCGGCATCGACCTTCCCAGTGAAGGCGCCGGGCGTATTCCCGATGCCGAATGGAAGGAATCCTTCTTTGCCGATGCCTCGGCAGAGGATCGCAAGTGGAACGCGGGCGACATGACCAACATCGCCATCGGCCAGGGCGATATCTTGGTGACGCCGTTGCAGATGGCGTGCGCCTATATGGGGCTTGCCAACGGTGGCAAGCAGTTCACACCGCACGTGTTTCTGTCCGCTGTCTCGCGTGACGGCGACGGGGGCGATGCCTATACCTACAACGGCAAGGGCTCCAAAAAGCGCCTCACCGCCAAGATTAACAGTGATGCCGATCTGACACTGGTGCGCAACGGCATGCACGACGTCATCTATTCGACATCCGCCACTACGGCGTCGCACTTTACCAACTTGACGCCGCAGGTCTACGGCAAGTCGGGCACCGGCGAGAAAAGCGGCGAGGACGAGTATTCCTGGTTCTGCGCATATGCTCCCGCCGACGACCCCAAGTACGTAATTGCCACTGTCTTGGAACAGGGCGGCGGCGGTTCGGCCATTGCCCTACATGTCGTGCGCGATGTGCTCGGCGCCATCTACAACGAGCCCGATACATCTTCTGCCACGGGCGATTCTTCGGTTCGATAGGAGGTTGCGATGGATTTTTCGCCGGCGGACCTGTTCCGCTCAACTAAAACCGGTTCCCGTAGCAGCCTGGACCGTGTCAACAAGCAGCTTTCTGCCTCGCGCGGCACGTTTCGCCAAAAGGTGCACATCGGCGTGCTGCTGGCAACCTTGGCACTCGTTGCCTATGGCGCCATCATCATTTGGTCGGCCTCGCAGTTTAAGGCCGACGCCTCATTCTCGCGCCACCTGTTGGGCATCGGCATCGGTGCGGTGCTTGCGGTGCTCGTCTGGCGAACCGATCTGCGCGGCATCTCTAACTTCTCGACGGCGCTGCTCGTCATCGACCTCATTGTGATTTTCTCGCCCAAGATTCCGGGATTGTCTTATACGGGCGGCCTGGGCATGACGGGCTGGATCAAGATTCCTGGTATCGGTCTTACCTTCCAGCCGGTCGAGCTCGCCAAGCTCATCACGATCTTCTTTATCGCTACGCTTGGTTCGCAGTACAACGGCCGCATCGATTCCGTCCGCGACTACATTAAGCTCTGCGGCATGCTGTCCGTTCCGTTTTTGGCTGTCGTCGCCATGGGCGACCTGGGTTCGGGCCTGGTCGTGTTGGTGTCAGGTGCCGTTGTCATCTGCATGAGCGGTGCTCGCCGCGAATGGGTGCTATCGACCTGTCTCTTATACACATCTGACGCTGCCGACGATCGCATAAGTGTAGA
>UROM01000036.1 GCA_900549455.1 uncultured Collinsella sp.
ATCTACACTTATGCGATCGTCGGCAGCGTCAGATGTGTATAAGAGACAGGCTCAGCAGCGCGTCGTGAATGTGTGCGCGCAGGTTTTCGCCCATCTTGCCCTTGACCTCGTCGGCGTGTGCGATGACCTCGTCCAGGCTACCGTACTGCGCAATGAGCGCGCTCGCCTTTTTGGGGCCGATGCCCGGTACGCCGGGGATGTTATCGGACGTATCGCCCTTCAGACCATAAAAATCGGGCACGAGCGCCGGCGTGATGCCGTGATACAGATCGTCCACGCTCTCGGGCGTCATGATCGTCACGTCGGACAGGCCCTTGCGGGTCGAGACCACGTTGACGTGCTCGGTCACGAGCTGATACATATCGCGATCACCGGTCACCAGCAGCATGTCGCAGCCGGCCTGCTCGCCCAGGCGCGCCATGGTTCCCAGGATATCGTCGCCTTCCCAGCCCTCGGACTGCAGAATCGGCACGTTGAGCGCGCCGAGCAGCTCCTTGATCATCGGAAACTGCACGTGCAGATCGGGGTCCATGGGCGGGCGCTGCGCCTTATACTGCGGCAGCATCTCCATGCGCACGCGTGGCTTGCCCTTATCAAACGCCACGACCACACCGTCGGGGTTAAAGGCGTCGATCATCTTGAGAAACATGTTCAGAAAGCCAAAGATCGCATTAGTGGGGCGACCGTCCGGCGCGTTCATGGTCGGCGGCACGGCGTGGAAGGCGCGATGCATGAGCGAGTTGCCGTCGATGACGGCAAAGGTGCGGCGCTTGTCAGACATATTGAATACCTCGCTTTGGGCTGGGCACGGTTTGCTCACTCCAGTTTACACGCTCCCCGCCCCGCGACCACCGCACATCAGGCTCCCCTGCCGCCGCGGGCCCGCGCGTGATACGATGGCTCACGGTACATCAACCAGCACGATCGATCCGAAAGGAGCCTGCGTCATGGAGCGTCCCTGCGCATGGAAAAAGTACACGCCACAGCAGATCGAGGAGCTCGAGGAGCTTTGCCGCGGCTATAAGCAGTTTTTGAGCGAGAACAAGACCGAGCGCCTGTGCGTCAAGACCGGTATCAAGATGGCCGAGGAGGCGGGCTACGTCAATCTGGAGACCGTGATCGCCGAGGGCCGCGCGCTCAAGGCAGGCGACAAGGTGTACGCCGCCAACCACGGCAAGGACCTCATGCTCGTCAACCTGGGCACCGCCCCGCTCGAGCAGGGCTTTAACATCCTGGGCGCCCACGTGGACTCGCCGCGCCTGGACCTCAAACAAAACCCCGCCTTCGAGGCCGGCGACATGGCCTATCTCGACACGCACTACTACGGCGGCGTCAAGAGCTACCACTGGGTCGCTTCCCCGCTCGCACTCGTAGGCGTCATCTGCAAAAAGGACGGCACCACCGTCGACATCAACATCGGCGACAAGGCAGACGACCCGGTCTTTACCATCTCCGACCTGCTGATCCACCTCTCGAGCGAGCAGATGGCCAAGCCCGCCAAGGACGCCGTCGACGCCGAGATCCTCGACGTGATCGTGGGTGGCCGCCCCGTCAAGTTTGACGAGGACGACAAGGACGCCCCCAAGGAGCCCGTCAAGCAAATGTTCCTGGACATCCTCAAGGAGCAGTATGACGTCGAGGAGGAGGACTTCCTCTCCGCCGAGATCGAGGTCGTGCCCGCCGGCCCGGCCCGCGACATGGGCCTCGACCGCTCCATGATTTTGGGCTATGGCCACGACGACCGTGTCTGCGCCTATCCATCCATGCTCGCTCAGATCAATGTGGCCAACGTGGAGCGCACGAGCATCACGCTCATCGTCGACAAGGAGGAGATCGGCTCCGTGGGTGCCACCGGTATGACGAGCCGCTTCTTCGAGAACACCGTCGCCGAGATCATGACGCTCGCCGGCGAGGATAGCCCGCTTGCCCTGCGCCGTGCACTCGCCCACAGCCGTATGCTCTCCTCTGACGTGTCCGCCGGCTTCGACCCGGGCTACGCCGGCAAGTTCGAGACCAAGAACGCCGCCTTCATGGGTCGCGGTCTGTGCTTCAACAAGTACACGGGCAGCCGCGGCAAGGGCGGTTCCAACGACGCCGATGCCGAGTACGTGGCGCTTGTCCGCGACATCATGGACGAGGCCGGCGTGGACTTCCAGACCTGCGAGCTCGGCCGCGTCAACGCGGGCGGCGGCGGCACCATCGCCTACATCATGGCCAAGTACGGCATGAACGTCATCGACTCCGGCGTTGCCGTCCTGTCCATGCACGCCCTGTGGGAGGTCGCCAACAAGGCCGACATCTACGAGGCCTATCGCGGCTACAAGGCCTTCATCGAGCGCGCCTAACCAGTCCCTTGTAACTTGCGGTGAAATACGGATTCATCAGGCCTTCCAACAGGGAAAGCGGTCTGCATTTCACCGCAACTTTTTTAGCGGGAGGAGGATTCCGTGCTACAGGTCGTCATTTCGCCCGCCAAACAGATGCGGACAGCTCAAGATGCCTTTGACGTTTGGGGCATACCGCCTTTTGCACATCAGACGGCCCGGCTCCATCAGGCACTGTTGGGCATCGAACGCGAGGATGGCGCGGCAGGTCTTCAGGCCCTTTGGAACGTGAGCGACAGGCTGCTTACAACGTGCCTGGATACGCTTCACGAATTTATGCCCGTCCTGAGCGATGCCGACCTCGCCGATCCCGATATCGCGCGTCGAATCTCCCCCGCCGTCATGTCCTACCACGGCATCCAATACCAAAGCATGGCGCCCGAGGTCATGGATGCCGCACAGCTCGACTGGCTGCAAAACCATCTCTGGATCCTCTCGGGACTCTACGGATGCGTACGCCCCTTTCACGGCGTGTCGCCCTATCGGCTCGAAATGGGGGCGAAGCTCTCCGTCAACGGCGCTCGCGATCTCTATGTCTTCTGGGGGAATCGACTTGCGCAGGCAATTGCGCCGGCCGGTTCCGACACCACTATCGTCAACCTTGCCAGCGTGGAATACGCCAAAGCCGTCCTGCCCCATGCTGCACAGGATACAACGGTTATCACTTGCCTTTTTGGCGAAGGCGTCCGCAACGATAAGCCCGTCCAGCGATCGACCGCCAGCAAAAAGGCACGCGGTTCGATGGTCCGCTGGATGGCGGAAACCAAGGTCGAGGACGCCACCGATCTTACCGAGTTCAACCTTGGCTACCGTTATGTCCCCGAGCTCTCGTCCCCAGACAGCCTGGCCTTCATCAACGAGCAGGCATTCTAGAAGCCTGTCGCTAGCGCCGAACTCCACCTCGGCATGCTTTCATGACATTCGGTGAACACACCGCTATTCCGCCAAGCCATCTGCTTTGGCAATCTCGCTTGTCGAGCCATCTTGATAGGTAACCTTAACGTGCTCCACCTCGGACGCCGCAACACCCGACGGAGGCTCAAGGCGCCATTCCGTCAGGGCGATATCCATGGTCGTGGGGACGTCTCCTTGATCTTTGAGCTTCACCATAAGCGTTTTGAGCGTCGCGTCAAACGTCACGCGTTCGATTTCATCACCTGGAATGGACCCACCACTCAGCTGCAACTGCACAAACTCATCGCGCGGGTACCAATAATCGCCCGGAACGGCGAGCGTATTGGCATTACCGCCAGTACTCCTCACCGTCATGATCGGCAGGCCATCATCGGCCTCAAACGTCCAGACAGCTTCCCCACGCCCGCCAAACATCCAGATACAGCAGGCAATCACCATCACGACAAAGATCGCAAAACCAATTGCGACCAGCCCATGATGGGCACGGCCCTCCTCGGCCGACACATCCCACTGCGTCTCTCGATATAGATGCTTGTCTTCCATGTTCGCCTCCCCACGGGCATGCTCATCGCGTCAATCGTACCCATTCGAGCTATACTTGAGCCCACCACATAAACGGGGAGCTTGCAGGACAAGACGGCAGGCTGAGACTGGGCGCGCCCGCCCTGACCCGCAAACCTGATATGGGTAATGCCAACGAAGGGAGCCGTGCCAATGAGCACACAGACCGAGCCCAAGCTCGTCACGCAAATCGACTTCGCCCGCGCCGGGCAGATCACACCGCAGATGAAGGAGGTCGCCGAGCGCGAGCATCGCGACCCCGAGTACATCCGCGAGCGCGTGGCCGACGGCCGCATCGCCATTCCCGCCAACATCGTGCATATCAAAAAGGGCATGCGCGCCTTTGGTGTCGGCGAGGGCCTGTCCACCAAGGTCAACGTCAACCTGGGCATCTCGGGCGACAAGGCCGATGCCGCCGAGGAATGGAAGAAGGTCAAGATCGCCGAGGACTTTGGCGCCGACGCCATCATGGACCTCTCCAACTCGGGCAAGACGCGCCAGTTCCGCCAGCAACTCATCGACGAGACGCCGCTCATGGTGGGCACCGTCCCCATGTACGACGCCATCGGCTACATGGAAAAGCCGCTGGTCAAGCTCACCAAGGACGACCTGCTCGAGGTCGTTCGCGCGCACGCCGAAGACGGCGTGGACTTTATGACCATCCACTGCGGCATCAACAAGTCGGTCATTAAGACCTTTAAGGAGACCGGCCGTCTCATGAACATCGTCAGCCGCGGCGGCTCGCTGCTGTTTGGTTGGATGGAGGTCACCGGCAATGAGAACCCCTTCTACGAGTTCTACGACGAGGTGCTCGAGATCTGCCACGAGTACGACGTGACGATCTCGCTCGGCGACTCCTGCCGCCCGGGCTGCCTCTACGACTCCAACGATGCCACCGAGACCGCCGAGATGATCGAGCTGGGCAAGCTGTGCAAGCGTGCCTGGGCCGCTGGCGTCCAGGTCATGGTCGAGGGCCCGGGTCACATGGCACTCGACGAGATCGCCGCCAACATGAAGCTACAGAAGCGCCTGTGCCACAACGCCCCGTTCTATGTGCTCGGGCCGCTGGTGACCGATATCGGCGTGGGCTATGACCACATCACCGCCGCCATCGGTGGTGCCATCTCCGCCAGCTCCGGCGCCGACTTCCTGTGCTACGTGACGCCGGCCGAGCACCTGTGCCTCCCCAACGCCCAAGACGTGCTCGATGGACTCATGGCCACCAAGATCGCCGCACACGCCGCCGATATCGCCAAGAAGGTGCCCCACGCCCGCGACATGGACGACAAGATGGGCCAGGCACGCCGCAAGCTCGACTGGGACGCCATGTGGAAGTGCGCGCTCGACCCGGTTACGGGCAAGAAGCGCTACGAGGAGTCCCCCGCCGCCACCGAGGGCACTTGCACCATGTGTGGCAAGATGTGCGCCGTCCGCACCGTTAACAAGGTGTTCGAAGGCACGACGATCGACCTCGGCATGGAGGACTAACTCGTCACCGGAGCCACAAACGGCCACAAGGTGTTCGTCAATTGTTGACATGTGAACATTTTCTTACATTTACGTAAAGATTGCACCGCCCGCCCGGGATCGGCATACAGCCGGCCCGGGCAACTTTATAATGCAGACAGAAGACCCATTTGAATCCGACCGATCAAGGGAGCGAACATGGATCGCAGTAAGGTACCCGCCGTTCTATCCATCGCAGGATCCGATTCCAGCGGTGGTGCCGGCATTCAGGCCGACATCAAGACCATCACGGCGCACCGCCTGTATGCCGAGACGGCCATCACAGCCATCACCGCACAAAACACGCTCGGCGTCACCGCCGTGCAGAATATCTCCCCGGACATTGTCGCGGCGCAGATCGATGCCGTTTTTGACGATATTCGACCCAGCGCCGTCAAGATCGGCATGGTCTCCTCTGCCGAGATTATCGAGGTTATCGCCGACCGCCTGAGTGCCTGGGACGCACAAAATATCGTCGTCGACCCCGTCATGGTCGCCACCTCGGGCGCTCGCCTGATCGCAGAGGACGCCGCCGAAGCGCTTACCCGTCGCCTGTTCCCACTGGCGACCGTCATCACGCCCAATATTCCCGAGGCCATGGCACTGCTCGATTACGAGGTCGATTCCGAGCGCACGCAGCAAAATGCCGCCATGCTCCTCACCCGCCGCTTTGGCTGCGCGTCCCTCGTTAAGGGCGGGCATTTTGTCAACGAAGCCAACGATGTGCTAGCAGAGCCCGCGCCGCTCGATGACGAGGGCAACCATCTGGGCGATCCGCTCACCACGTGGTTCCGTCACAAGCGTATCGACACCAATAACACGCACGGCACCGGCTGTACGCTTTCGTCCGCCATCGCCTGCGCGCTGGCCCAGGGCATGGATCTTGCCGATGCCGTCAACGCCGGCAAGGCCTACCTAACGGGCGCTCTGGCCGCCGGCTTTGACATGGGCAGAGGCTCCGGCCCCGTCAATCACATGTGGCAGTATTAAGATTCGCAGCCCAAAACCACCGCAAAGGGGGCAGACACCTTTGCGGTGGTTCCCACAAACATCTCGATCTGTAACAGTAGCTCGGCAAAATCGACCCTAGATGTTACAGATCGAGACAAACGACCGATATCGACCTAAATAATCTCGATCTGTAACATCTAGCCCGTTTTCAGCCTTACAACTGTTACAGATCAAGACAAACCAACGAAACAAGCCGCCGCAAGGGGAACTTTTGTAGCGCTTTGGGCCGCGCTACTCTCTGAGCATCTCTTTGAGCTTGGCTGCCACGGCGTGGCCCAGGCTCTCGTGGCTTTCGGGCATCATGTGCAGATAATCGATATCGCCCGGCTCGGCAAAATCGGCGGCATTCAAAAAGTCGCAGCCAAACTGTTCGGCAACATACTTATAGTATTCGGCAAAATGCTCCGAGGCCTCGACGGAGTGCTCGTCAAAGTCGGTCATGTACACATCGGCGATCTGCGATTTAATCTTGATAGGCGCCATCAGCAGAATACGCGGGCAGGGCGCGGCTTCGGTCCAGGGAAACGCGCGGACGGTGCGAATCAGCGCCATGGCACCGTCAGCGATATCGGCAGCCCCCACGCTAAAGACCGTCTTGCAGTCGTTGGTGCCCAGCATAATCACGATCGCATCCAGCGGCTTATGAGACTCGAGCAGCATCGGCAACGCGCGAATGCCGTTGAGGTTAGTGTCCAGATGGCACATATCGTCGCGCACCGTCGTTCGGCCGTTGAGCCCCTCCTCAATCACATGCCAGCCCTCGCCCAGATCACGCTGTGCCACGCCGCACCAGCGCACATCGTGCGCATAGCGCACCGCGGTGCCGTCGCGCATGCCCGCCGGATCATAGCCATAGGTATTGCTGTCGCCAAAGCACAGAATGTTTTTCATCGTAAGCCCTTCCTCTAGTAAAAAGCCGGCGGGAGCAGTCTCTCCTGCCGGATCGACCTATCTGTCAGCACATACCGATTACAGGTACTTGTGCCAATCGTCATCGTCCTCATCGTCCTCGGCGGCAGCCTGGGCCTGCTCGGCGGCACGAGCGGCTGCGGCGCGGGCGGCAACCTGGGCATAGGACTCCTCGTTGCGCTCGGGGAACTTTGCCAGCACGTGCTCGAACTTGGCAAAGTCATCGTCCCAGCGCGTAGAGGGCACGGCAAAGAAGACCTGCTTGACCTTGAAGTCGCCCGATGCGAGCTCCTTGCGGAAGAGCTCGGCCACGGCCTCGGCGTCAAAGCCGTTGTTGTCGCAGCCCCAAGCACCCAACACGAGCTTCTCGCGACCCAGCTCGTCGCAGATGGCAAGCACAAAGCGGATGCGATCGCGCAGGGCATCCAGCAAGGCATCGTCACCCACGCGATACTCCTGGCGAGCGCGCTTGGCGTTGGGCGCGGCGGCGACGATTACGTCGGCATAGGCGTGCACGTGGTTGCGGTCGAAGCGCACCGCAGGCACCACCAGTGCACGGTTGCGGTAAAGCTCGCAGTTGATGTTGCGGCGACGGTTCTCGCCGTACCACTTACGCTGCTTATCGAGGACGTTGTACAGATACGAATCGGCACAGAGTGTGGCCTCCTGGCCCAGATAGCCCTGGATGTAGCCACCGCCCGGATTGGTGAACGAGGCAAAGGCGAGCACAGCCATGTCGCAGAACTGCGCATAGCCGCGGCCGTTGTCCAGAATGGCCTGCGTGGCAGAGGCGTCGAGCACGGTGACCTCGGGCAGGACCGGAGCGGGCTTTTCGGCGGCAGGCGCGGGCTCGGCCTCCGCGGCCTCCTCTGCGGGCGCAGGCTCAGCCGTAACCTCGGTCTCTGCGGATGCAACCTCAGCGGCCTCAGACTCCTCGGCAAGCTGTTCCTCGGCAGTGTCGGCCGCTTGGGCCTTAGCCTTCATCGCCGCGACAAATCCAGCAGGCATGCCATCGAACTCACGCACGCCGGCAAGCGAGCGCTCAATATCCTTGGCGCACGCTTCGGACACAGTCGCCACGTGACGCTCGGCGGCCTTGGCACGCGCCTCGCGCTTGGGATTGGGCTGTCCCGCGCGATTAGGCCTGCGGTTACGGTTCCTGTTGTCGACGTCTGCCATAAGTGGTCACCTTTCTCGGTCTCTGCCGCTATCGGCTTTTCCCATCCATGATACCCCGCCGCACACAAAAAAGACGGCCCCGAAGGACCGCCTTTCGTATCGAGTTGCGCGCACGGCAAGCACCGCTGCAATTTGGCACTAGTCGCGACGACCAAGGATGTTCAGAATGCGCAGGAACACGTTGATGATGTCCACGAACAGGTTGGATGCCATAAGCACGGCGTTGGGCAGCGTGGGCGGCACCGTCGTTGCCACATAGGTGTCGTAGCCGATGAAGCCGGCGAACACCACAATCACGATCAGGTCGGTGATGGACTGCGAAACGCCCATGAACATCAGCACGATCTCGATCAGAATCGTGGCAAGCAGGATGCCAAAACCAATGCCATACACACGCTGGAAGAACTTGGGGAAGGTCACGCCCAGCGCACCAAAGACAAAGGTGATAGCAGCGGTGGCGATAAAGGCGGTGTTAATGGTAGGCAGGTCGTAGTTGGCAAGACCAAACGACGCCGTCAGGCCAAAGGTGCTCGCAAAGACCACGTAGCCCACGAGTGACAGGCCCACGGACTGTTTGCTGGCAGCGGCCGACATCATGACCATGCCGACGATGGTCAAAATAAATGAGCCAAAGACCAGCGGCAAAGCGGCGCCGCTCATCATCATGCGCGCAAACGACATGGTGCTCGTAAAGTAAGCACCGGCGCCCATGGCGCAAAAGCCCAAAAAGATCAGGGCAGACATGACAAGGTTGTACGCGCGCGGCGACATCTCCTTGGCACGGCTTGCGCCGGTTTCGATGGGGCCCTTCTGATAGCCCTGGATATCGTTCATACTTCGTCCTTTCAAAAAGTGCCGTGAAAGACGGCACAGCAGATGACAAGATTCCTGCCATTGTACCCGAATGCCGCGCACTCTTACCTGCGGCGTTCACTCTCGAGTGTACGGTCGAATGCCCACACCCACCAACGCATCAGATGAGCCTGCGAGCCATCCGGTCGCTCGCGCGCCTGTTCTTCCAGATACAGTTCGGTCGCATGCCCGCCAAAACGAACCTTATAGGTCGCCGTACGAATGCCGTGAACCGTTAGGCCAAAACCGGTGGACGAGACAATCTCGTCAATCGTAAAACAGCGGCCGTCGACCCAGCAGACGGTAACCGGCACGACTTGTCCGCCCGCGAGGATGCGGGCCACGACGTCCACATACTGCTTGTGCACGCGCCGAGTTTTGCCGTCTGTCTGTCGATATTCCATGTCCCCTATTATCGAACGCATGTTTGCATATTGTAAAGCGAACAGACTGTGATTTTGGGATGTTGGGACGCGCGCGCATGTCCTCATGGCGTGTTAGCAAAAAGAACACCCGCGGTCAACAGGGCTAATGTTCAATGTTAGTGCCAAAAAAATCACTTCTCCCATCAGAACTCGGTAAAGAAACCCACAGGAGGTGATACGATTTATCATGTTTTTGTAACGTGCCTGCAAACTTCGAGAAAGCCCATATATGGACGTAACGTTCTCAACCTTCCTCGGCCAAATTGTGTCGAACCCAGTCCTTGCCGTCACCGTGATCCTCGCGCTCGGCGCCATCTTCGTCAATGGATGGACCGACGCGCCCAACGCCATCGCGACCTGCGTCACTACGCGTTGCATGCCCGCCCGCGCCGCCATTCTCATGAGCGCCGCATTCAACTTCCTCGGCGTGCTCATCATGACGCACTTTAACGCGAGCGTCGCCAACACCATCTCACATATCGTCGACTTTGGCGGAAACAGCACCATGGCGCTCGCGTGCCTCTGCGCGGCGCTGTTCTCCATCGTCGTCTACGGTGCCACAGCATCGCGTTTTGGCATCCCCACCTCGCAAAGCCACAGCCTTATCGCCGGCCTGACCGGTGCCGCCATCGCCCTCGGCGGCGCGAGCAGCGTCAACGTCCACGAGTGGATGAAGGTCATCTACGGCCTGGCGCTCTCCATCGGCCTGGGTTTTGTCATGGGCTGGGTCCTGTGCAAGCTCGTCTCGATTCTTTTCGCCGCCGCCAACAGACGACGTGCCAATGTCTTCTTTAAATACGCTCAGATCGCAAGCGCTGCGGCCATGAGCTTTATGCACGGCGCGCAAGATGGACAAAAGTTTATCGGCGTGCTCTTTTTAGGTGTCGCCTTTGCCAGCGGGCAGACGAGCGTCGGCGACGCCGGCATCCCCATCTGGATTATGCTGCTGTGCTCGGCCACCATGGGTATCGGCACCAGCGTGGGCGGCGAGCGCATCATCAAGTCCGTCGGCCAGAGCATGGTTAAGCTCGAGAAGTATCAGGGCTTCTCTGCCGACCTCGCGGGCGCCGCGAACCTGCTACTTGCCACCCTTACCGGCATCCCCGTGTCCTCCACGCACATCAAAACCTGCGCCATCATGGGCGTCGGCGCCGTCAAGCGCCTCTCGGCCATCAACTTCGGCGTGGTCAAGGACATGATGTTCACCTGGTTCTTCACCTTCCCCGCCTGCGGACTCATCAGCTTTGTCATGGCCAAGCTGTTCATGATGTTCCTCTAGCCACGCTGAGCGTCCATCCGGACCGCAATACCTCGCCCACCCGTCTTCGCCTCGAAAGGACCCACCCATGGCAAAGAAACCCGATTCGTTCTACTTTGACAACTACGTCGCCTGCGCCGACCTTGCCGTCCAGGCCGCAGAGTTGCTCATCAAGATTTTTGAGAACTTTGACCCCGCGCAGATCCACGGCATGCTCGAGGAGATGCATGCGATTGAGCATGCGGCCGACAAGAAGCACCATGAGCTCGAGGATGCCTTGCTCACTGCCTTTATCACCCCGCTTGAGCGCGAGGATCTGGATCTGATGAGCTGCTCGCTCGACACCGTGCTCGATCGTATCGAGGGCGTCGTGCAGCGCGTCTACTTCACTAACATCCAGAGCATCCATCCCGATGCCATCGTGATCGCCCACAAGATGACCGACGCCTGCCGCGCTATGAAGGACCTGATGGTCGAGCTTCCCAATTACCGCAAGTCCAAGACCCTGCGCGAGCTCGTCATCCAGATCAACACTATCGAGTCCGAGGCCGACGAGCTCTACATCAACGCTATGCGCAACCTGCACGTCAACGGCAAGGACCCGCTCGAGGTCATCGCCTGGCGTGACGTCTACGCCTTTCTGGAGTACTGCGCCGACTGCTGCGAGAATGTGGCCGATGTCGTGGATTCGATTGTCATGAAGAACAGTTAATTGGGGGTACATGTCCCACCGGTCGCGGGCCCGACCACTAATAACCTTTTTCACTCCGGCTGCAAGCAGAGTCGTTCAAAAGGTATTAGTGGTCGGGCCCGCTCCCTTATGTACCACCATTGGGAACTTTGGCTGATAGTTTTAGCGCAATGGGGGTTTGGCTGAAGGGACCTTTGGTACCCGTTCGGACACTTTGGCCCTTGATGAGCGCTTGGCTGATTGCTGCTTTGGGTACTCTTTGGGTTACCTTGGATTTGTTTGATTTTTAATTGTTGGAGGGCTTGTATGTCGTATTTGGATCTGGCTCGGTCTCGGTATTCTTGTCGTGAATTCCAGGATCGTTCTGTTGAGCAGGCTGTGGTGGATACCATTGTTGAGGCTGGACGTATTGCTCCTTCTGCTTGTAATAATCATCCAACCCGTGTGATGGTGTTGGATACGCCTGAGCTTCTGGAGAAGGCAGCTGCTTGTCAGCCTCGGTTTGCTCGTGATGGGTCCATCTTTGGCGCTCCGCTCATCTTCCTCATTTGCAGCGTTACCGACGACGCTTGGGTTCGCCCCTATGACCAGATGAACTCCAGCGCTATCGACACCTCGATTGTTTGCGATCAGATGATGATGGAGGCCGAGGGGCAGGGCCTGGGAACGTGCTGGGTATGCCATTTTAAGCCCGAGGTAGCCCGCGAGCAGTTCAGCCTGCCCGAGGGCATCTATCCCTATCACATGCTCGTCTGCGGCTATCCTGCCGACCACATCGCCGATCCTAAGCATCGCGAGGCCCGTACCATTCCCCTCTCCGACTTCCTCCTCAAGTAGTTTTTGGCACATACCCTAAAAACTACCTTTTATCGCGCGTCCTTCGCCGAGTTCTGCCCTATCACATGCAGAGCTCGGCGTTTTGTTTCCC
This sequence comes from uncultured Collinsella sp., assembly GCA_900549455.1. Lineage (GTDB taxonomy): Bacteria > Actinomycetota > Coriobacteriia > Coriobacteriales > Coriobacteriaceae > Collinsella. The sequence continues at coordinate 12,620 of UROM01000036.1, forward strand.
AACCCGTATGCAGCCACAAAAAAGGAGCCCGCAGGCGCGAGCTCCTCTTAAGGGCACTAGATTGTAGCTCTGGAGCTAGTCCAGGTCGTCGGCGGCAAAGTTGTCGATCGGGGCGAAGGGATCGGCCACGGGGACAACCGGATCAGCGACAGGCAACGGCTCGGCGGCGGGAACGGTCACTGCAGGAGAAGCCGCAGAACCGACCGGCGTGGAGGCCATAAGATCGGCGGGGAAGGAATTCTGGGCATCGTCCATGAAGTGCTGGATGAGCTTGAGGTACTCGGCCTTGAACTCCTCACGGGAAGCCTTCAAACGGTCGATCTCCTCGAGCTCGGCCTGCTTCTCGGTCAGGGCCTGACGGATGACCTCGCGGGCCTTGGCGTCGGCTTCGTTGCGGATGCGCTCAGCGTTCTCGTTGGCGTCGTTGACGATGCCCTCGGCGGTCTGCTGGGCAGCGATCAGCGCAGCGGAGATCTGGCGCTCCTGAGCAGAGAAATCGGGTGCGGGAGCGGCCACGGGAGCGGCGGGAACGGCCTGCGCGGCAGCGTCCTGAGCCTGGGCAAGCTGAGCCTGCGTGTCGGCAAGCTGCTGCTCGGTGGCAGTCAGACGACCCTTAAGATCGACAATCTTGGCAAGCATAGCGTCAACCTCGGAGGACAGCGTCTCCAAAAAGACGTCGACCTCGGCGGGGTCATAGCCACGCTTGGCCTCAGAGAAAGTCTGAGCCTGGATGTCAGCAGGGGTAATAGCCATAACAAGTTCTCCTTTTTCATCGCCTCGGCGCCGGGCGCCCGACGTAAGTTACTGAGCCAGTACTATACGAGTATACCTATAAGAAGCTGCAGAATCAGCCTCTGCACCAACTGCAACGCAATAATTGCAACGACCGGCGAAAAATCAACGCCGCCCATCGGCGGGATAAACCGACGAAACAGGTTGAGCCACGGACCGCAGACACTATCGAGCACCGCGGCGATATCCTGCAGCAGGCCGCCCTGCTTCATGGGAATCCACGTCATAAAGCAATAGACCACAATGAGCGTGGAATAGAAGTTGAACAGCGTGTTGACCAGCTGGACAATGGTGTAGATGTTGATGAGAATCTCCTCGTCTTGGGTTTACTTAAGGTAGCCGTCGGCACGCAGCTTCTTGAGGTCCGAATCCTTGACCTCGCAGCCGGCGGGCAGCACCATAAACACGCGATCGCCCACCTCTTTGACCGTAGCGCCCAGGCCGCAGGCAAAGCCATAGCTAAAGTCCAGGACACGCTTGGCGACCTCGGTGCGAACGCCAACAAAAATCAGCGCAACGGGCTGCTTGGTGCGCACACGGCGGACAACGGTCTCGACATCGTCATAGCTCTCGGGACGCAGAACATAGGCAGGCAGCTGCGGCGTGGCGTTGATGATGTTGCTCGCATAGGCCGAAGCGTCGCTCGGCGCAGGAGCGGGCGCAGGTGCCGCGGCGCGGGCGCGAGCGCTCTCGGCATAGCTCGACGGCGTGTCGTAAGCGCCGGGACGATAGCCGCCTGCGACACTATCCTGAGAACGCGACGGCGGATTGTACGTCGTTGCATGACGGGAGTCATCGCCGACCAGCTGGCCGGAGCGCGTGTACACCGCGACCGACTCGGCCTCACCGCGGCGCGTCTGGCCCAGCAGGCCGTTACTCGGCTCGTCCTGGGTATAGAAGCCCTCACCCGAGGCACCGCTGTAGCCGTTGTTCTGATAGCCATCGTCGTAGCCGTCATCGTAGCCGTAGTCGTCATCCTGGCCATAGCCCTGGTCGTAACCCTGCTGGCCGCCAAGGTGCATCTTATTTTTAATCTCGTCAAGGAAGCCCATGGTTGTGTCCTCTCACGGTTTAGTGCAGGCGCTCTGTAAACCAGTGCGCACTTCAGAGCCCTATTTTACTGCAAACTCCGGGCTAAATACTACCCTGCCCAGGCGAACGAGCGTAGAGCCCTCCTCAAGGGCAGGCTCAAAGTCCTCGCTCATGCCACAAGAAAGCTCGGGCAGGCTCAGATCGGGATGCGCCGCCTCCAGCTCATCCCTCAGCTCTCGCAGCCCGGCAAAGGTGCGACGCGCCACATCCTTGTTCCCCCGAGGGGCCATAGTCATAAGGCCCTGCACACAAATTCCCTCAAGCTCCGCGAGCTCGCCGGCGGCGCCACGAATCTCATCGGGCGAAAAGCCACCCTTGGACTCCTCGCCGCTTACGTTAACCTCG
>UROM01000037.1 GCA_900549455.1 uncultured Collinsella sp.
GCGATCGTCGGCAGCGTCAGATGTGTATAAGAGACAGGGTCAGCAGGCTGTCGAGACCACTGATGGGCGCCGGGTCGGCAGCGCGCGCGGCAGCGAGGCGCTGCAGGGCGCGGCGCTTCTCATTGACGGCGTGGATGGCAGCCTTCAGACGCTCGGGCGTAATCTTGACGCCGCACTCTTCCTCGATCTTGGCGGCGAGCTTCTTGACCTCGGCCTTCCAGGTCACGAGCGCAGACTCGTCGTGCACGTTGGGAATATCCATGACGTACATGTTCTTTTGCGTTGCAAAGAACTCGTAGGCCTTCTTCTTGCCATCGCAGGTGTTCTCGCCTACCACCAGGTCACTCGACTCAATGTAGGGGCAGACCTCGCCCAGCTTAAAGCCGGCAAAGCTCTTGATGAGCGGACAGGTGTTGCGCGGCAGGTGCTCCTCGACCTTGTCCGTTGCCCAGTCGGCACCCGAGCACAGGCCCACGGGAATACCGTCGCAGGCGAGCACAATCTCCTCGGGCACATACACGCAGAACGAACCGACGATCTTGGTGGCCTCGCCGGCCTCCTTCTTGTCGAGCATCTCCTTAATGCGGCCGCTGTGGATGTTGGTGGCCACAAAGTCCAGGTAGGACGTAGACTTGGGGCGATTGTTCTGCGTCAGGAACATGTCCCCGTACATCTGGCCCACGGCGCCCAGCAGCATATCATGGTCGGCAAGATTCATGCCGAGGCTCTCCCACATCGGATGGAAATCAAATTCTTCAGCCATGACGGTTCCCCTCTCGAACCAAAATCGGATAACAACGGTATCGATGCACGACGGACGGCGATTGCCCGACCGTGCTCAAACCCGGAATTTTAGGGAACCTGCTTTGCGGTCGATTATTTAGTTGTGCGTCGTCTCTCCCGGAGCCGTGAACATACCTGCTCATATGCGGCTCCGAGCGATATATAGGGCACGCGCGGCAACGCGGCAAATGTATGTCGTCTGCGGCATGTGCGCACCCTCCTTAACCAGTTGATGTCAACTATATCAACGGTCATCGACCATGCGAACACCGTTGACATTCGTACGACAGCATCGTGTGCCGTCGTTTAATAAATTATTATCTTGATTAATAAGAGTTTGTCATCTCTCATTCAGCGAACGGCAAACAAAACCGCCGAGGCTTATACCCCGACGGCATTACCCAGCGCTATCGACAAACCAAATGGATCCTGCTGGCATCAAAATGCATGCGCAGCGTCTCGCCTGCTTGCGGCAGCTCGTCGACAGGCATGCTCACCTTGTTGACCTTCCACTGAAGACGGGTGGGCGCATCGGCCCGCGGCGCATCCAACAGCACCAGGCGCTCAAAACGCGAGTCGCTCACGCGCGCCACGTGCAGGTCGTAGCTGTTGCGACCCCGCTCAGCGCGATTGTCAACATGGAAGTAGCTTGCGCGAATGCCCAGGTACTCCACATTATCGGGAACCTCGCGACCCACGTTAAAGGTCATGCCCCAGTCGAGGGCTTCAACTTCTTCGTCGCCGATCTTGCGCGCCCGGCTCGTGTTCTTGCAGCCCGTCAAGCGCAGCGCGGCCAAGGTTTGCGGCCGGCGGACCACGTCCTCGACGGAGCCGATCTCCTCCACATGCCCGTTATGCATAACGCAGATGCGCTCGCACAGACGGCACGCCTCGTCGATATCGTGACTCACGTAGAGCACGGTGCGGTTGCATACGTCGAACAGGTCAAGCATGTTTTGCTCAAGCGCGCTCTTGAGATACGCATCGAGCGCGCTCATGGGCTCGTCGAACATAAAGATGCCGGGATGCGCCGCCACCATGCGAGCGAGTGCCACGCGCTGCTGCTGGCCGCCCGAGAGGCGCGCGGGGTACCGATCGGCGAAATCGGCCAGACCAAAGATGCCCAGGTAGCGCTCGGCAAGATTTTTACGCGCCGCGACGTCGCCCGCATCCTTTACGCCGGCGCACACGTTATCGGCCACCGTCATATTGGGAAACAGCTGATAGTTTTGGAACAGCAGGGCGCATTTGCGCTCCTGGGGCGACAGGTTGATGCCCGCCGACGAGTCATAAAAGGTCACACCGTTGACGGCGATCTTGCCCTCGTCGGGTGTCTCCACGCCGGCGATGCAGCGCAACGTGCAGCTCTTGCCGCAACCCGAAGCACCCAGCAGCGCCACACGCTCCTCGCCGGCCTCAAGCTGCATGTCAAGCATAAACCCGGGATAGCGCTTTTTGATATCCAGAACGAGCGACATGGCCTATCGACCTCCCTGCAAAGCGGCATCATCGCGCATGAGCTCGGTCAGCGCCTCGCGATCGATACGCAGGGCATCGCCGCCCGCCGGGTCGAGCGAATCGGCCTGTCCGGCGAGATCTTTGGCCTGTTTACGCTCCGCACGGGAAAGGCCCCGCTCGCGATACTTTTGCGAATGAGCGGTGTACATGTTGATAAACAGGATGACCAAGAAGCTAAAGGCGATTACGACGACGACCCAAAAGAGGGCCACGGACGTGTTGCCGCCCATCCACTCAAAGTAGATGGCGATGGGAATGGTCTGCGTAATACCAGCGTAGTTGCCCGCAAAGAACAGGGTGCAGCCAAACTCGCCCATCGCGCGGGCAAAGGCAAGCACCGTGCCGGCGGCAATCGAGGGCCAGCCGAGCGGCATCATAAGCTTGGTAAAGATGCGACGCTCGGACCAGCCCAGCGTGCGCGCCGCATCGAGCATCTGCGTGTCGAGGCTCTCGAAGGCTCCGAGCGCCGTACGATAGACGAGCGGGAACGACACGACGACGGCAGAGATCACCGCCGCGGGCCAGGTAAAGACGATCGAGATGCCGTGCGCGATGAGCCACTGGCCCACCCCGGTCGAGCGGCCAAACAGCATGAGGAGCAGAAAGCCGCAGACCGTGGGCGGCAGCACCATGGGAACCGTAAAGACCGAATCGAGCAGGCCCTTGATGCGACTCGAGGTGCCCATAGTCTTCCACGCGGCGAACAGGCCCAGCGCAAAGGAGATCAGCAGGGCAAGGCCACACGTTTTTATGGACACCCAAAACGGGCGATAGTCGATGTCGCCCAAAAAGGAAGCCAGAGAGGTCAAGGGTCCCTGCTCATCCCGCATCACGACAGACGATGCTTCTACCATTTGAGCGCTATCAAGCCAACGCGCGCCGCCCTTGGCATCACCCGAGGCTGATGCAATCACCACATAGCGGTCCCCATCCGCGCCACGCTCGTCAAAGCCATAGGTATACCCGCCAGCATCAAACGTTGTTTCCGCCGTGACATACCAAGGAAGGTCCACGTCACCCAGCTGCGCACCTCCCATGCAGTTTGCGCTGTCGAGATCACAGACGAGGGCCTTGAGACCCGATACGCACTCGTTGTCCTGCGGATCCAATCCATATTTCTCGACCGCCTTGGGCGATATCCACACCACAACGCGATCGGCAGCAGGCGCCACTACAAGGTCCACGTCCTCGTCAACGGGAAACCGGTAGCCCTCAGGCTGGCCCTCCATGATACGGGCGGTCCCCTTGGCCAGCCGCTCAAAACCCTCGATCCCATAGGAAAGCCCATGAGCGGTCGCAGCAACCTGGGCCCCGTCCTCAGTGTCCCCAGCAAACGCAAATCCCGGCACCCAACAAAGCGCGAAGGTCAAAGCACAGGCGACAAGCATGCGGAATCTATTAAGCACGAAAAGCTCCAAGAGAATACAAGGACGGAGTGAAACGCAAAACGATGGAATTATCGCGCCAAGCCGCACTACGCGGAAAGTTCAAAGCCGTACTTAGCCCAAATCTTCTGAGCTTTCTTGTTGGTCAGACAGAAGTCGATGAACGCCTTGGCCTCGTCGGCATGCTCGGAGCTCTCGGCAACGGCACCCGGGTACACGATGGGCTTGTGCGAATCCTCGGGGCACACGAAGGCCTCCTCGATGCCGTCGTAGCGGAAGATATCGGAGCTGTAGACAAAACCGGCCACGCAGTCGCCTGTAGAGACGTAGGCGGCGGCGGTGCCCACCTTATCGGCCAGTGCGACCTTGTCGGCGATCTCGGGAGCATACTCGCCGTCGTCGCCCTCGGTACCGGTATAGAGCCCCACGGAAGCCAGCGCCTGGTTGGCGTACTTGCCGGCGGGGACGGTCTTGGCGTCGCCAATGGCGATCTTGCCGTCCAGATTCGCGACGTCGGCAATGGCCTCGATCTTGGTGTCGGAGCCCTCGGCGCGAATGATCACGAGGTCGTTGACGAACATGTCCTCACGCGTGCCGGCGTCGACGAGCTCGGCGGTCTCAGCGTCATCCATGGTGCCCTTGGAGGCCGTGATGAGCACGTCGACCGTGGCGCCGGCACGCACCTGCTCAACGAGGTCGCCGGAGGCCTTAAACTGCGTGTCGGCAAAGGTGGTGCCGGTCTGGTCGGTGTAAAGCTCTTGGACCTCGGGCAGAGCCTTCTCAAGCGAGTTGGCGGCAAAGACTTGCAGCTCGACAGCTTTCTTGGAAGATGCCTTGGCAGAACCGGCATCGGATCCGGCCGGCTCGGACGTCTTGCTGCCCGAGCAGCCGGCAAGACCAAGGCCGGCAGCGGCGACAGCAGAAAGCGAGACGAATCCGCGGCGAGAAACCATATCGAACATATTCAACCCTTTCGGACCTTGTGCCCGGGTACCCCACCGCGGGCTATAATCTGCAATCAGATTATACTTTCGCGCGAATAATGATAGTGAGAAATTATTCTCGTCAGAGAATATAGTTTCGAGTTAGCGTGCACCTCGGCGTCGCTTCGGTGGAAAACAAAGGCGGAGCAGCCGTTCAGGTCGCCCCGCCGCAGGTAAACCGCTTAGTTGGTATGTCCGCCGCCCGCTGTCATCTGAGCCGCATGCTCCAGCTGGTCTGCTATGGCCTCCCAGCTTTCGCGGGCGGCCTTCGTAGAACCGGGAAAGTTTACGACAAGTGTATGACCTCGTTGCATGCAAATAGCGCGCGAGAGCATGGCGCGGCGCGTCTTGGTCATGGAGTATGCGCGAATCGCCTCTACAATACCCGGCACATCGCGGTCGCAGACGGCACGCGTCGCCTCGGGCGTCACATCGCGCATCGAAAGCCCCGTGCCGCCGCAGGTGAGCACGACATTGGCGTGGCACTCATCGGCGGCTTCCACAATGGCATCACCAATCTCGCTGACGTCATCGCGCACGACCACATGTGAGGCGACCGTCCAGCCCTGTGCCTCGATAAGTTCCTCGAGTGCGGCTCCAGCCTCGTCCTGGGCAAGATCACGCGTGTCCGAGCACGTCACAATCGATATCTTCAACTCCACAGCATTCCTCCTACAACACGGTGCCCTCGGGCAGGTCGACGCGAACAACGTCCACGACATCTCCCGCCTTGAGCTCGCACGGTCCTTCGTCAATACGCAGCAGGCAGTTGGCCCGCTGCATCGTGCCGAGCAGCGCCGAATTCTGCGTCTTGGCCTCGGTCACCATCAGCTCACCGGTCTTGGGGTCGCGCAAAACCGTGGCGCGATCGAAGAAGCGTCGGTCCTGGCGCTTTTTCACACCGTGTGTGAGCGTCGCCTGCTGCACGGGACGCGGACCCTCGGCAAAGCCGCGCATCTTGCGAATCGCCGGACGGGCGAGCATCTCAAAGCCCACATACGCCGCAGCCGGATTGCCTGAAAGCCCCAGGTAGGGCTTACCCCCGAGCAAGCCAAACGTGATGGCCTTGCCCGGACGCATCGAGATGCGATCGAACAGCACCTCGCCCTCGCGCCGGACGAGTGCCGTCACATAGTCGTAATCGCCCGCCGAGGCGCCTCCGCTCGTAATGACAAAATCGCACTCTTGCACCGCGCGATGCACGAGCTCGGCAATCGCCTGCTCATCATCAGACGCAATGCCGTAGAACACGGGCTCGGCTCCTGCATCGAGTGCTTCGGCCATCAACGCCGAGGAGTTGGAATCGCGAATCTGACCGCGCGCCGGTACTTTACTCGGTGCGACCAATTCCGTGCCCAGCGAGATGATGCCCACACGTGGGGCAGCGTGCACCTTCACGCTCGCGTAACCGGCGCTTGCCAGCAAGCCCGCGCCCGCCGGAGCCACGACCTCGCCGGCGTGTATCACAACATCGCCGGCATGGGCCTCCTCGGCGGCAGAGCGAACGTTCTCCCCCACCTTGGCCGGCGCCGAGAAGCGGACGTGCGAGCCCTCGTTGCCATCGCCGACAAGCACCTCGACGATCTCGTATTTCACTACGGCGTCGGCACCCTCGGGCACCGGCGCGCCTGTCATAATGCGGACCGTCTTGCCCGGGCCAAGAGCACCCTCAAACACATGGCCCGCAGCCTCGTGTCCGATAACGTCGAGCGTCACCGGCGTCTCACCAGACGCCTGCGCCAAGTCCGCCGAGCGCACGGCATATCCGTCCATAGCGCTGTTGGCAAACGGCGAAATGTCGATATCGGCCACAGCATCCTCGGCCAAGGGAAAACCAGCCGCCTGCCACACGGGAATCTCTACGAGATTGGTCGGAGCAACGTGCGACAGAACAATCGACTGCGCGTCCTCCAGCGGAATGAGTTTCTCTGCCATATGCACCTCTTAATGCCACGGCGCACAACAGGAGCGCCGATTCTTTATGCTTGTCTCAGTATAATCCCCGACGCGCGACCGCGATTTGGCCTGTACCCGCAAATACACCTGTCGGCCGCAAGCCGCGAAACAGAATGGAAACCAACCCACCGGCTCGTCGCGCTTGCCGCGTTTTATAATGCTTGCGTTGCAACCTAAAAGAGGAATATATGGCTCATAACAACAAACCCGAAAGCGCAAACGAAGCGCAGGATCATTCCCAGCCGCTCGACGATGGCGGCTTTTTCTCCCTTAGCGACGTCATCATGGCCGGCAGGCGTCAACTCACCCGCTCCGAGCAGCTCTTGGCCGCCGACACACGCCGCAACGCCCGCAACCTGTTTGCAAGCGCCAAACTGCTCGCGCTCGTCGTCATCGTCTCGCTCGCCATGGGTGTTGCCGCTTGGGCATTTTTGGCCTCGCTGAATATCGCGACCGATTATCGCGAGCACCACGTGTGGATTTACGCGTTGCTTCCCGTTGTGGGCGTTGCCACCGCATGGGTGTACAAAAACCACGGCCTTGCCGCCAAACGAGGTAACAACCTGGTCATCGACTCCGCCCTGGGCACACGCCTTATCCATATGCGCATGGCCGTTCTCACCTTCGTCTGCTCCACGCTCACGCACCTCACGGGCGGGTCGGCCGGTCGCGAGGGAGCCGCGGTGCAGATTGGCGGCACCATCGCCAGCAACATCTCGAGCCTCGCCCACCTCAAAAAGCATGATCACCACGACCTCATGCTCGCCGGCATCTCGTCGGCCTTTGGCGCCGTATTCGGTTCACCCCTCGCCGGAGCCTTCTTTGGCATGGAGATGTGCTTTATCGGCAAGATCGACTACACCGCGGGCATCTACTGCCTGGTCGCCTCGTTTACCGGCTACTTTACATCACTTGCCTTGGGAACCGAGTACGAGGCGAATGTTATCGCCAGCGTTCCCAACATGACACCACGAACGGTTGTCATCGTAGTCATCAGCGCCATCATCTTTGGTCTCACCGCACGTCTCTTTGCCTGGTCGGTTCGTACCGTCAAGAGCCTGTACGGCCGCTTTATCACCAACTACATTGCTCGCGCACTCGTGGGCGCGCTCGTGGTGCTCGCGGCCTACGCGATGCTCGACGCCTGGAAGTATGCCGGCCTTGCCACCTGGCTCTCGGGCGCCGGGTTCGCCGGTAACACGACCCTTGCCGACGCAGCCATCAAGCTCGTGGTGACGGCGCTCACCCTGGGCGCCGGCTTCCAAGGAGGCGAGGTCACACCCCTGTTTGGCATCGGTGCGGCGCTCGGCGGTTGGATCGGTTGCCTCGTCGGAATCGACCCCAGCTTTCTGGCAGCGCTGGGTATGCTCGGCGTGTTCTGCGCCGGCCTCAACGTGCCCATCACCACCTGCATGATGGCCATCGATCTGTTCCACGGCACGGCCGCCGGGTTCTTTGTCATCGTGGCCTTTATCAGCTATCTCGTCGGCGGCCACCGCGGCGTGTACCCCGCCCAGCGCATTATCTCACCCAAGCGTCGTTCGCTTATTGTGGATGAGGGCGGTACGGTAGCGGATGCTATCGAGCGCCACAACGACCTGATAGAGTAGACGTAAGTATTCGCCGTGCAGCCACAATCGGGGGCAATTCGACCTGAGCGCGACCGCACTGTCATGCCACACGCCGGGAGTCGCCCCATGCACGCAACTGATTTTGGTCGCACGCTCATCATCGCCAACCCCGCCGCCCAGTCGGGTGCGGCGCGCGAAGTTGCCGAGCGCCTGCAGCGCTTTTTGGACATGACCGCGCGCGCATCCCAGTTTGACCTGGTGCTGACCGAGCGCATGGGACATGCCAAGGAACTTGCCGCACGGGCCCAGGGCTACCGCACGGTTATCGCACTCGGCGGCGACGGCGTGATCCACGAGGTCGCCAACGGGCTTATGACGCAGGATGAGGCGGTCCGTCCCGCCCTTGCCGTCCTACCCGTAGGCTCCGGCAACGATTTTGCCCAAACGCTCGGTATCGACGATTTCTCCGGCAAAGATTTTGGCGCGCTGCTCACCTGCGAGCTGCAGCGTCAGGATATCGGACGCATTCGCTCATGGAACCCCGCAAGCGGCAGAGGCGAGGCGACCGTCGAGTACTACGACCAGACGCTTTCGGTCGGCATCGATGCCGCCATCGGCCTGGGCACCACCGAGCTGCGAAAAAAGACGGGGCTCGCCGGCGCTCCGCTCTACACCCTATCGGGACTTGAGCAGTTTGGCCTGCGCTACCGCAACTATCCCATGACGGTGAGCTTAGATGGCGCGCCTGCCGAGCGCGAGCGGGCGATTATCATGGCCATCCAGCTGGGGCCCACGTACGGCTCGGGCTATCGCATCTGCCCCGAAGCCGACCCCTGCGACGGCATGCTCGACGTCTGCTACGCCTGCGGCCCCGTCCCCCGTGCGGTCGCCCTGCCTATGTTTCTTTCGGCCAAGGACGGCCATCATACCAAATTGCCACCGGTTCGCATGCGCCGCTGCCGCCATGCCGAGCTTACTTTTGAGGAGCCCGACTACCCCATCCAAGCCGACGGCGAGCCCGTTGTCGCCTCGCGCATCGAGGTCGACGTCCTTCCCGCCGCTCTCGAAGTCTGGCACCCAACCCGCTAACCCCCCATAAGTTGCGGTGAAATAGGGACTGTTTATGCAGTTAAAGCCGCAAAACAGTCCCTATTTCACCGCAACTTATGAGGAAGCTATTCGTCGCTGCCCGGCTTGCGACGGTTGGCCTTTTTAATGGCGTTGAAGTGCTTGTCATTGAGCCTGCGCTGGCGAGAGCGCTGAGGCACCTTGGTCTTTACGCGTCGGCGCGGTGGACGCCCGCGACGCTCAAGCTCAGCGCGCAGCTTACGTAGGCAGCTGCTACGGTTTTGGAACTGACTGCGGCTCTCGCGCGCCGTCACGGTAATCCCCGTGGGCCCATGCTTCATGCGCACCGCCGAGTCCGTCGTGTTGACGCCCTGTCCGCCCGGGCCCGTCGCGCGAAACACCTGAACCTCGCAATCGCGTGCCAACTCCTCGACCGACATCTCGGCATAGTGCGCATACTCACGCCATCCCATCTTGTTCTCATCCATATCAACACCTCCCCTCATACAAAAAATGTGACAAAGGGACAGTCCCTTTGTCACATCGCATACCAATCGCTTGTGTTGCGCACTTAGGCGAAGGTGATCTCGCCGGTCTCGCAGTCCATATCGGCGATACGGGCCAGGCTCTCGACGCGGAAGCCGCGCTCGCGGAGCTTATCGCCACCGCCCTGGAAGCCCTTCTCCACCGCAATGCCAATACCGGATACCTCGGCACCCGCAGCCTCGCAGATCTTGATAAGACCCTCGAGCGCGCAGCCGTTGGCCAGGAAGTCGTCGATAATCAGGACCTTGTCGCCCTCGGACAGGAAGCGCTTGCCAACGATGACCGGGTACTCCTTCTGCTTGGTAAAGGAGTAGATGGTCGTGGCATACTGCTCGCCGTCGAGGTTGATGGACTGCGCCTTCTTGGCAAAGACAACCGGCACGCCGCCAAAATGCTGGGCCGCGATGCAAGCCATGCCAATGCCCGAAGCCTCGATCGTCAGGATCTTGTTGATCTCGACACCCTCGAACAGACGGGCCCACTCGGCGCCCATGTGGTCGAACAGTTCAACGTCGCACTGGTGGTTGAGGAAGGCATCAACCTTAAGGACGTTACCGGCCTTTACGATGCCGTCATGGCGAATACGATCCTCAAGCTCCTGCATGGCGCAACCCCTTCTCGCGGCAACGATACCGCGCGATTAATAAACGTTGTTCGATAGTCTACCACGGACCGACCCCCGCCCGTCCCACAAGCCGCATCGCACCATAAAGCCGCAAGACAAGTAGATAGGCCCGATTCGTGGCAAGCCTGCCTCCACAAGCTAATGGCGGGCGCGCACCCTCACCAAACGCACCATGGCGAGCGCAAAGCCCACAGCGGCCACAGCCATCAACACATAGAACACCGAACGGAAACCAAACAAAAACACATCCGGACGGCCCGCAACAAAACTGGTCACGGCCTCGCCCATCGCCACGCTCATCTGCCCATAAAGGATATTCGACGCCACCGTAATGCCGAGTGCCATGCCGGCGTAGCGCGCCAAACTGCCCAAGCTGCCCGCAAAACCGAGCGCTTCGCGCGGAGCCGAGCCCATATACAGCGAGTTATTGGGGCTCTGGAAAATCGACGTGCCGCACGACATAAATGCGACGCAGCACACGATCACAGGGATAGAAGAGTACTCGTCGAGCGTGCTTACCGCAAAGAGGCCGCACACGTACATGCCCAGGCCAACGGCCGTGGGACCCTCGCAGCCAACACGGTCCGAAACCGTTCCCGAAAGCGGGCCGATAAAGGCATTCACCATTGGCAGCGCCAAAAAGAGCAGTCCGGAAATGTCAGAACCAAAGCCGTGGGCGTCCTGAAAATAGAACGGCAGAATAAACTCGGATGCGCCGATACCAACGAACACGATGAGCATGCAGGCAAGGTTGATGGTGAAGGCCGAATTTGCAAAGCAGCGACGCGCGGCCTCCGCCAACGACATGGGGCGCTCGCCGGCCTCCGGCTTAACATGCGGCAGTGTGTAGAGCCCAACGATAAACGAGATTACGCCAATAGGCAGGTTGATGAGGAAGATACTCTCCCAGGGAAAGCTTGCCACTAGCATGCCACCGAGCACGGGGCCACACATCATGCCGAGGGCCACGAAGGTCGCAAGAATACCCATGGCACGGCCTCGTTCGCGCGCCGGGAACGACTCGGTGATGATACCCATGTTGTTAGCCATGGCCGCCGCGCAACCGACGCCCTGAACGATGCGCGCCAGAATAAGAACCTCGAGCGAGGCCGAAAGGCCGCACAGCAGCGAACCGGCCGTAAAGACGATTACGCCCAGCTGGAATACGCCGACCTTGCCGCGCACGTCGCCCAGGCGGCCAAACGGCAGCATGGCCACGCACGTCGCAAGCAGATACACCGAGCTTACCAGCTGGATGCGGTCGAGGCCCACGCCCAGTTCCTTTTGCATCACGGGCAGTGCCACGGTCACGACGGTCGAATCCAGACACGACATAAACGTCATGATGAGCACGGTAAACAGAATCGCCCATTTGTTCTTGCCATGGGTGTCGCCCTCTAGAGCAATGTGCTCGCGGCGCAGCTGCTCTGCAGTTTTCTCCATATCCATCCTTTCGAGTGGCGCAACACAAAAAACGGGGCCCCATCGCCTGCGAACAGTTGCGATTGGGGTCCCGCCTACGGAATCGGAACGAAAGGTCGCCGAAGTTTTCTGCCAGCATCGGCGCCTTGTGCGAACGCTAGCCTAGCACTGCTCGAGCGCCTGCTCAAGGTCGGCAATCAGATCGGCTGTGTCCTCGAGGCCGCACGACAGGCGCACCATGTCGGCGGAGATGCCACAGGCGATGAGTTCCTCATCGTTCATCTGGCGATGCGTGGCGTTAGCAGGATGCAAGCAGCAAGTGCGGGCGTCGGCCACGTGCGTGGCGATCTGGGCGAGCTTGAGGCTCTTCATAAAGGTCTCGGCCGCCGCGCGGCCACCGTTAAAGCCAAAGCTCACGACGCCGCAGGTACCGTTGGGCATGTACTTCTGAGCCAGGTCATAGTACTTGTCGCCCTCCAGGCCCGGATAGCTCACGAAGCGCACCTTGGGATGGCTCTGCAGGAACTTGGCAACGGCCAGGCCGTTCTCGCAATGACGCGGCATGCGCACATGCAGGCTCTCGAGCGAGCTGTTCAAGAAGAACGCCGCCTGCGGGTTCTGCATGGGGCCGAGGTCGCGCATGAGCTGAGCGGTTGCTTTGGTAATGAAGGCGCCCTCGCGACCGAACTTCTCGGCATACGTCACGCCGTGGTAGCTCTCGTCGGGCGTGGTGAGACCCGGGAACTTGTCCGCATGAGCCATCCAGTCAAACTGACCGTGGTCGACGATTACGCCGCCCAGGTAGGCAGCATGTCCATCCATGTACTTGGTGGTGGAGTGCGTAACGATGTCGGCGCCCCACTCAAAGGGACGGCACATCACGGGCGTCGGGAAGGTGTTGTCGACCATCAGCGGCACGCCGTGGTCATGCGCGGCCTTGGCAAAGCGCTCAATATCGAGCACGGCAAGGGCGGGGTTGGCGATGGTCTCGCCAAAGACGAGCTTGGTGTTGGGTTGGAAGGCTGCCTCCAACTCCTCATCGGTGCAGTCGGGGGCAACGAACGTGCAGGTCAGCCCCATACGGCCCATGGTGTGGGCGAGCAAGTTGTACGTGCCGCCATAGATGGCAGAGCTCGCGACTACGTGATCGCCGGCACCGGCCACGTTAAAGATCGCAAGGAAATTCGCGGCCATGCCCGAGCTCGTGAGCATCGCGGCAGTGCCGCCCTCCATCTCGCAGATCTTGGCGGCAACCAGATCGCACGTGGGGTTCTGCAGACGGCTATAGAAGTAGCCCGACTCCTCCAGGTCAAACAGCTTGCCCATGTGCTCGGACGTGTCGTACTTCCACGTGGTGGACTGGTAGATGGGCACCTGACGCGGCTCGGCATCTCCCGGGTGATAGCCGCCCTGAACACACGTCGTACCGATGGTCTTCTTGCTCATATCTAGCTCCCTTGCCTGGGTTTTAGTTTTATTCGGTCCACGATACCGCTACCCCGCACCCCTCTCAACCCATCCCCAAGGTAGGTTATGTGACTAATTGATCAGGGGTATTTATCTCAAGCCTTGGGCATTTGCTCGATAGATAAAATGAGGCATCCATGAAGCTCTCGATGATTACACGCACCGTCACGGGTACCATAGGCGGGTACACCGTGACCAAGGAGACAACGATGAAGCAAATCGATACGGCCCAGCTCGACATCACCGCCTGTCAGGCTCAGGCTGCCGAGTACCACGCCCGTGGCTTTAACTGCGCCCAGGCCGTCGCCTGCACGCTCGCGCCCGCCGTCGGGCTCGACCCCCAGATCGCCTTTACCCTCACCGAGGGCTTTGGTGCCGGCATGGGCGGCATGACCGAAACCTGCGGCGCCATCTCGGGAGCCGTGGCCATCATGGGCTTTGTAATGAGCGACGGCATGGAAAATCCCAAGACTAAGGGCCAGACCTACAAGCTGTCGCGCGAGATCGCCAAGCGTTTTGGCGAGAAGAACACGACGACCGTCTGCGGCACGCTCAAGGGCATCGGATCGGATAAGGGTCCGCTCCGCAGCTGCCCTGGTTGCATCGACGATGCCATCGAGATCGCCTGTGATGTGCTAAAGCAGCTTGCCGAGTAAACGGCAGTAACATAAAACCACGGCCGGCGCGCTTGGGATTCATCCAAAAGCACGCCGGCCGTCGTCGTTAGAACTCGGCAAATTCGGGATCGCCGACCTCGATCTCCTCGCGCCCCGCCATAAGCTCGCGCATCTTAGCGCAAAACGGCCCCTGCTCCCCCGCTTTAAACACCAAATGAAGTGTCACGGCATCCGCGTAATCGGTATCCGAAACCTTGGCACCCGAATCCTGCGCCAAACGAAGCACCTGCTCATACTGCGGATAGGCCACATGCACGTCAACAGGCACGACGCTCGTCATCCTGTCTCTTATACACATCTCCGAGCC